>JAUJNC010000295.1 GCA_030446525.1 Armatimonadaceae bacterium | reverse complement strand
CGCCTGCCCGTCCGCCTGGCGCGCATCCTCTACGCCCGCATCCTCGACAAGATCGAGCAGAACCAGTGCGACGTGTTCACCCGGCGCGCCCGCGTCCCCACCTGGGAGAAGCTGGTGGTCCTGGCCCGCGAGCGCGCCGCCCTGCAACACGCGCCGGCCGCTATCGGTACCCCATCGCGCTGAGCTTGAACGAGTGCGCGTGGCACACGGCGATGGCCAGGGCGTCGGCGGCGTCGTCGGGCCGGGGCGTTTCCTTGAGGCCGAGCAGGCGCGTCACCATGTACTGCACCTGCTGCTTGTCGGCGCCGCCGTAGCCGGTGACGGCGATCTTGACCTGCATGGGCGTGTACTCCGCCCAGGGCAGGCCCCGCTGGGCGATCGCCAGCAGCACCACCCCGATGGCGCGCCCGACCGAGAGCGCGTTGGTCTCGTTGCGCCCGAAGAACAGGCGCTCGGTCGCCACCGTGTCGGGCCGGTGCGTGTCCATCAGGGTGTTAACGCCGTCGTAGATCGAGTGGAGACGCTGCGGGAGCGGGTCTTTCGCGGGAGTAAGGATCACCCCCACGTCCAGGGTCCGGACGCGGCTCCCCTCCACGCGGATCACCCCGAAGCCCGTCGTCGCCGTGCCGGGGTCTATGCCGAGAACAACCATGGGTTTTATTGTACCGCATGCGGCGTGCGGAGGCGAAATCGCACCGGGCCCCGGGCGAGTTCGGCCGCGGAAACCGAAACCGTGTTCCGCGTCTCGGGGCGCCAGCCGCCCGCCCGCGCTCGCTCGACCGGTCCGGGGAAGGTGACGGTGATCGGCAGGTTGGAGCGGAGCGTCCACGAGTCGCCGTTTTCGGCCCGCACCAGGGATGCGGCCGCCTCCAGCCGCGCCGTGTCGCCGGCCTGAACGTCGTAGACGACGAATTCGGCTCCCGGCTTCGCCGTGATGCCGGAAGTCCGGATCACTTGGGCGCCGTCCATGCCGGTGACGCGGCCCGTCTCGCCGCGGCTGACGATGCGCTTGCCGGTGAGGAAGCGCGTCTCCACGCCGTACTCGTGGCCGAAGATCAGCGGGACATCGGAACGAAATCCGGTGTCGGTCGCCTGCCCGACGTGGCCGCGGCCCAGGATCAGGCCCGACCGGCGGGGCGTGACCGTGCCGTCGGCGGCCAGCGCGCCGATGTGGTAGGCGGAGCCGTGGGTATAGGCGGGGTTGCTGAGGGTGAGCAGGCTGCCGGAGGCCGAGACGGGGAGCGGCGACGCGAGACGGAACGTGCCCGCCGCGTCGTCAATGGAGGCGACCGGGGAAAGCCAGTGCGGCGCGTCGAAGCGCAGCGCGAAGCCGCCGGCGCGCAGCAGGGTGCCGCCGGACAGGACGAGGCCTTCGACCTGGCCGCCGCGCCTGCGCACCAGGCCGAGGCCCTGGTCCAGGGCGGCGGAGTCGTCCGGCAGCGCGTGCGCGCCGTTGTTCCGCCGGGCGTCCAGCAGCAGGTCCTCGCGCGCGCCATCGGCCCGCACGCGCACGCCCGCGATGCGCCCGTCGTGCCGGACGGCCTCGGCAGTCGTGACCCGGGGCGCGGCGCCGAACGCCTCGATCACGGCCGCGAAGCGCGTGCGCACGTCCGGTTCGGCGCGCGGATCGCCGCCGCGCGCGACGACAAAGGACAGCTTTTCCGTTCCTGCCAGTGTGGGGCCGGTCGCCGTGGCGACTTTCTGGGTGGTTTCCGGCAGCATGGTCAGGCGCAGGCCGTAGCGCTCGTCGCTGTCGTTCCACTGCCAGGTCGCGCTCCAGGGCGCGGCGGTGTCCTGCGTCTTCACGTCGTAGAGGAAGCCGTAGCCGTTGCCGGGCGGCGGGGTCCAGGCGGCGCGCTCCGGCACCTCGTCGTCCACGCCCGGCAGCCTGGCGACCATGCTGTTCACCGTCACCCGCTCGCCCCAGGCCCGGCCGGGCCGGTTGAACGAGGCGTCCTTCCACGCCGGGTCCAGCGCCGCCAGGGCCCAGACGTCGGGGGCCGGCGAGGGGGCGAGGCCGCTCAGGGTGAACGTCCCCCCGGCTCCCGGCGGGTTCGCGTGGAAGCTGTAGTCGTGGGTCTGCCCCCCGTCGATGTCGAACAGGTCCACCCAATAAAAGGCGTCCGCGCCGAGGTCCACCTGGAAAACGGTGCGGCGGATGTCGCGCACGTCGTCCTCGGGCGCGTACTGCGGGGTCAGTGACGCCTCGGCCCAGCAGACGCCCGGCCCGTCGTAAAAGCGGTGGACCGTCCCGCCCGGCCCGATGCGGAACCGCTTGCCGCGCGCCGACGCGTCCTGGTTCACGACCACGGTGTTGTGAGCGACGGCGCGCGTGGTCCAGCCCGCATACACGTGATTGGCGGTGTTGCTGTAGCCGATATCGCCCGAAAGCGCGCGCCCGCGTGCGAAAAGCAGCAGGCCGAGCGCGTCATCGTGGCCGTGGGACAGGGTCATCCCGGCGCGCAGCACCAGCCCGCGCCGCTCTTCCCCGTCGCCGCTGCGCAGATACACCAGGCCAGCCTGTCCGAACAGGTCCGGGCGCGTCTCCTCGGGGATGACCGTCGGTATCGGCCGGGCGGCGGCGCGGCGGATCTCGTCGCCCGGGGGGGCCGTGCCCAGCATCCACCAGTTCGTCCGCGCGCTTTTCGCAGCGGCCGGCAGCATCGGGGCGGCGACCGTCGCGGCACGCGCGCGCAAAGCCGGGTCGCTCGAATAGCGGAAAAAGCGCAGGGCGTGCTGGAAGAGCGTGGCGTCGAACGGCCGCCCCGGCGCTTTGTACACGCCCCGGTCCATCGCGGCATCGCCGAAGGTCGGCGCGCGCCCCAGCAGGGAAAGGCGCGCGGGCGTGTCGAGCACGAAGCGCGCCAGGCCCGCATGGTCGAAGTAGTTTCCCCGCAGCGGCAGCTCGTCGCGCGGCGGCATTTTGGCCGAGCCGGGATAGCGCGCGGGATCGTAGCGCGCCAGCAGCTCGGCCATGCTCATAAAAACGTTGCGCGTGAAGCTGGCGTAGCCCAGGCTGGTCTCGTAGTACAGCCCGTCACGGTCGATCGTGTTGTCGAGAAAGGCGCGGATGCCGGTCGCGGCCCAGCGCAGGTACTCGGGGTTACCGTACAGCAGGCCGGCCAGCAGCAGCGCCCGGAACGAGTCCGCCTCGTGGTTGTGCAGCGTCTTGATGACCCCGCCGCGCGTGTCGATGGGGACGAACAGGTACTCGTCGAACAGGCCCCGCTTGATGTTGTCCCACACGGTCGGGGCGCCGGGGTTCGTGGGTGAGGGCTTCTGCAGGTCGGGGTGCGCGCCCAGCAGGTCGAGCGTGCGCGCCAGGGGGAGCTGGGCGCGGAAAAAGATGCTGGTCAGGAACTGGAGGCGCCCCTGCTGCTTGGCAGGGTCGTCCACGAAATCGCGCGGCCCGTTCGTGCTCGGCGACAGGGTCGCGAGGGCGTCCAGGATAACGACGGCCTTGCGCGCATATCGGTCGTCACCCGTCAGCGCGTAGGCGTCGCCGAGCCGGGCGATGGCCGCGCCGCCCGTATCGACCGCCCGCCACATCTGGTGGACGACGAACGCGTTCCAGACGCCGCGCAGCCAGTACTTCTGCCCGTTGCGCGTGAACCCCTCGCCCGTATCGGCGTAGGGGCCGGCAGGGTTTGCGAGATCGACGACGGTTTTGCAGTGCGGGCACGCGAGCTGCAGGGGCCGGTCCAGGTCGGCGACGCCGACGCCGAACGGCTCCCAGCGCCCACGGCAGTGGGGGCATCCCGCCGTCCCGTAGGAGAAGCGCGCCCCCGCCGGCGGCATGATTCCGCGTATCCACGCGTCCGAGCGCTTCAGCCAGGCGTCGGCATCCTTGCAGATTTCGCCGCGGGCGCGACGGCCCTCGGGCGTCTTTTCCATGCCCGTG
>JAUJNC010000294.1 GCA_030446525.1 Armatimonadaceae bacterium | reverse complement strand
AAGCCGAAGAAGTGGTCGAACCCTTTGCGGTTGGGGTGGCCGCCGTCGTCGATGTTGCCGGAAAGGCCGGATTTACCGATCAGGGCGGTCCGGTACCCGGCGTCCTTGAGCATGCGCCCGACGCTGACATCCTGCGGGTCGTCGCGCAGGGCGACGGGGCCGTTGCCCCGGATGTAGCAGTGGCCGGTGTGCAGGCCCGTGAGCAGGGCGCAGCGGGACGGGGCGCAGACGGTGGCTCCGGCGTAGTGTTGCATGAAGCGCATCCCTTCGGCGGCCATGCGGTCGAGGTTCGGGGTCCTGATCTTTTCCTGGCCGTAGGAGCCCAGGTCGCCGTAGCCCAGGTCGTCGGCCAGAATGAAGACGATGTTGGGCTTGCGGCGCGGCGCGGCGGCCGCGGGCGGCATCCCCGGCAGGGCGGTGGCGAGCGCACTCGCCGCCAGCCCACGAAACAGATCGCGTCGGTTCATGCAGATTACTCCATTGGTTCGTCCTGATTATTCCAGACGAAAAAAGGCGGGTGCGGTTCACCGGATGTGACTTAACCTGGTTCACCGTCCGCGGCGGGAGTTTGTCGAAGGCTCGGGAAGCCAAGCCAGAAAGCGGTTCAAGGCGGCCAGCGCTTCGGCGAAATCCAGAGTTATCAAGGGCGCTGCCGCCGGATGTACCACCGCGTTACGGTAGAGCCGCACGTCGTGGACGCCGTCACGGACGGGGTCGTCGATCCGCTCCAGACTGGCGACACGATTGACAAGGTTTTCGGCGATACGTGGAACGCGCCGGCTGCGCTCCCTCAGGTACTCGCCCAAGATCGCCTCGAATTGACTGAAAAGGCGGATAAGGTAGGTGATCTCCAGGTTGCGGCGCGCGAGTCGAAAGTCTTCCATGCGTCGCCCCGCGGCTTCAATCACTACGTTGATCGTCGGCCATGTATTTACCGTGTACGTCAACGCGTCCCGCGCCGCCTCGAACTCCTGGCGGACGGCCCCGAGTTGCCGTATCCGCGTATGGCTCACGGGCGGCGGAGAAGACCGGCGGCCAGCGCATAGAACGTGTCTTTCTGCCAGGGCTGCGGCCAGTCGATCCCCGAATCCGTGCGCACCGTCCATCTGTGGTCGCCGGCGGTGTACAGCAGCATGACCCGGAACAGTGTCGGGTAGGCGTACAGATCGACGCGCCCGTCGGCCCCGACCACCATGCGGGCGATGGGTTCGAGGATCAGCCGCCCCTTGTCAGTCTCGATAGTCAGGACAGGGACTTCGTAGACGCCAAACAGCTCTTCATTCACCTCGCCGGACGATCGCTCAACACCCCACCCGCGCTCTCGCGCCCAGTCTTCTATTTCGTGCGCCAGGGCCTTTACGGCGGTTTGCCATTGGGCAAGCGCCGTTTCCGCTTCGTTCCGGTCCAGGGTTCTCACGCTCATACCGGTAGTTTACCACGAAACCGTGATGCCCCTCACGGCCAGGGGAGGACGGGGGCGTTCCAGCCGATCTTGGGGGTGCTCATGAGCGCCCAGAAGACGGCCATGGTGAACTCGCCCAGGATCATGCCCAGCATGAACGGCGCGAAGCGGCGGTACATGCCGATGCTGCCGAAGCGGGCGATGATGCTTTTGATGATCCAGGCGAGGAAGAACGGGAAGAAAAACACGTACATCGACCAGGTGGGCGCGATCGCGTAGGCCAGGGGGTGCAGCGGGAACCAGGTGAAAACGGCCCGCATCCACACCAGGGCGGTCGTGACCGCGACGCCGACGGCCAGGCCGCCGTAGGCGGTGGCGTCCGGCGGGCGGGCGCCGCCGCGGATGGCCGCCTGGGCCGTGTTGAACATGTTGCCCGCGTTGGCACGGGGGTAGACGTACAGGTTCACGCCGCCGATCCGGTAGTGGAACGTCAGGAAAAAGAAGCTGGCGACCACGAAGGCGACGACGATGGCCAGGACCAGGGGCAGCAGCAGCGACCGCTGCCGCATCCCGAGCTCGCCCGCCATCTTCTGGCTGTCCAGGAACGGCGAGAGCCGGACGCCGCGCAGATCGCGGGTGAAGACGATGTCGGTCAGGGCCATGACCGACAGGTTCGTCGCGCCCAGCAGGGGCAGCGGGTAGACCAGGCGGATCAGGTGGCTGGGCAGGAAGCTGGTCTCGGTCATCAACAGGCCGGCCTCACTGACGCCGCGCGTCATGATGACGGCGATGACGAACAGGTAGATGCCCATCTGGACGGCGGCCAGGTACGGGTTCATCCCCGCGAACCAGAGCCAGAGGATGATGCCCCCGAAGCCGGCGAAAAGTCCGAGGAACGCCGCGCGGTAGCTGAGCAGCTCGCCGCTGTCGTCGAGGGGCTTTTCCCGGCCGAACGCGGTGCGCCACGCCTGGCGGAAGTAGGGCCAGCCGATCCTCAGCTGCGCCGCGACCAGCACCAGGTACGCGCCCGCCGCCTGGTAGCCGGTCCAGATGCGCGCGTTGTGCGTCCCGATCGCCGTCGGCTGGCCGCCCAGCTGCACGGCGATCACGTCCTGGGCGCGCGTCATCAGGAAGAAGAACCAGAGCGAGAACAGCAGGTCGCCCGGCAGGAAGTAGGCGAACCCGACGGCGGCCAGCGACAGCCACAGCCGGATGCCCTCCATCTCGCTCCACGGGCGCTGGGTGAACAGCGGGCTCAGGTTGTAATCGACCACGACGTTGGGGAGGCTGGGGAAGTTCGCCTGGAAGCCGTTCAAGCCGAACAAGAGGGCCGGGACGGCGAACCCCATCCACATGGTCTTGTTGCGCAGAAACGGCTGCTGCTCGACCTCGTCGCGGAGGATGGCGAGCGGCAGCCGGGTGAGCGGGAACGACAGGCGCTCTTCGTCCATCCAGCGCCGGCGCAGGATCGTGGCGAGGCACAAAAACACCAGGAGCGCGCAGCCTATCAGCACGAACCAGACCAGCAGCGGCCCCACCCAGATGCCCCAGGGGATCGTCTCGCCCGGCCGGAGCCCCTCGTGGTAGCGGCGGATGGTGTCGGGCATCGCCAGCGCCGCGGCGGGGGTGAACGGCAGCGCCCAGGCGGGCAGGTGCCGCGTGATGTACTCGTTGAGCTGGTTCGCCTCGGTCGCGTAATACGGCAGATACGCCAGCGGCGGGATCAGCTTCTCCACGACGCCGCGCGTGGACACCATGACGCCGACCAGCAGCATGGCGTAGATGACGAAGATGTCGGCGCGGCTGAGCACCTCGCGCCGCACGAGCCGCGCCAGCCCGCGGCTGAGCAGGGCGAGCGCGAACAGGGCCACCACCGCCGGCGGGGCCAGTTGCAGCACGCCGAACTGCACGGTCTTGGAGACCATGTCCGCGTAGACGGAAACGAAACAGATACCCACCAGCAGCGGGAGGGCCACCACAAAGGCGCGCCCGCGGACGCCAGATGTCGTGTTCACGCCTGCATTATGCGCCAGCCGCGGCGGGCTGTCAACTGCCGCCCGGGCAGAGCCGGCTAGGGCGAGCCGTCGGCCTTGCCGCGCTCGATGGCGAACGCGGCGACCGATCGGCCGCCTTCCAGGCCTACCTCGCTGTCAAAGCGGTAGTGGATGCCGCCGTAGAGGCGCGATACGGCGGCCTCCTCGGCCAGGGCGCGCAGCCCCTCCGCCTGGTCGGGGAATACGTAGGCCAGCACCTCGGCGGCCGCCCCGGAGAAGGTCGAGTGCCCCGACGTGTAGGCCGGGAAGTTGGGCAGGCCCACCGGCGTGGTGATGGCCGGGTCGGCCTGCGACGGGCGGATCAGCCAGTAGGCGTACTTGGCGTCCCAGCAGCAGATGCCGGCGTCCATCACGGCCAGGTTCATCAGGGCCAGCGCGCGCGCCGACCGCAGCTCGCCCGGGCGCCGAGAACGGACGAGCACACAGCGGAACTCCAGACACAGACGGGGGAGAGTGAGGC
>JAUJNC010000293.1 GCA_030446525.1 Armatimonadaceae bacterium | reverse complement strand
CGGCGGCATCTGCTCCCGGCAGATCTCCATCACGTGCGAGCAGCGGGCGGCATACGGGCACCCCAGCCTGGCCGGCTGCGTCAGGTCCGCGCGCGGGCTGCCCTCGGGCCGGGTCTCCACCTTCCGCCGCGCGTGCTCCGGGTCGGGGACGGGGACCGCGGCGAGCAGCTCTCGGGTATACGGCTGCAGCGGGTTGCGGTAAAGCGCCTCCCCGGGAGCGAGCTCCAGGATTTTGCCGGCGAACATCACGGCGATCCGGTCCGCCATCACGCGCACCACGCTCAGGTCGTGCGAGATGAACAGCATCGTCAGTCCCAGGCGTTCCTGCAGATCCAGCAGAAGGTTCACCACCTCCGCCTGCGTCGAAACATCCAGCGCCGACACCGGCTCGTCCGCGACGATGAAGCGCGGCTCCACCGCAAGCGCCCGCGCGATCCCGAGGCGCTGCCGCTGGCCGCCGCTGAACTCGTGCGGGTAGCGGTTGCGGACCCCCGGGTCGAGCTGCACCAGCTCCAGCAGGCGCGCGACCTCGGCGTCACGCTCGCGCGGCGTCTCTACCCCGCGCAGCTCCAGCCCCTCTCCAATGATGCGGCCGATGTTCATCCGGGGGTTGAACGCGCCGTACGGGTCCTGGAAGACGATCTGCATCTCGCGGCGCAGCCCGCGCATCTCGGGCCGGGGGAGCCGGTACACGTTCCTGCCGCGGAACAGGCACGTCCCGCCGGTCGGCTCGATCAGCCGCAGCAGCAGGCGCCCCGTCGTGCTCTTGCCGCTGCCGGACTCGCCGACCAGGCCCAGGGTTTCGCCCTCGGCGATGGCGAAGCTGACGCCGTCGACGGCGCGCACCAGGCCGCGGGCGCGGCCCCACATGCCCCCTTGCTGGGGAAAGTGTTTCGTCAGGTTGTCGATCTGCAGCAGAGGTTGCGTGGCGGTGGACATGCGGCGTCTTTGTTTTACCAGTGTCTAATTCTACCAACAGGTACGCACCGGCGTCAAGGAAAGATTCCCCCGGCCGGGGCGCCGCGGGCGGCCCGGCACTCGGGCCCACCGCCGCTCGACCAGCGCGCCGGCCGGGGGACGTCCTCGACGGCCGCGCAGGCAGCACCCGGTGCGCGGCGTACGGCCAGCTGCCGTCGAAGCAGACGGTCAAGCGGGAAGGGTCGGTGCGAACGGATTCGCCTGCTGCGTACGTGTCATCTGGCCTTTCATTTTCGGAGCATCTCCAGGGCGAGCAGTGCGGCCATGCCGGCCCCGATGGTGAGCGGCACGTTTTTCGTGCGCCAGGCGACCAGGGCCGCGAGCAGCCCCGCCACAAGCCGGTGGTTGCCGGGCGAAACGTCCAGGGCGCCGCCGCGGTACAACAGCTCGGGCGCGATCAGGGCGGAAAGCACGGCGGGCGGCACGAAGCGCAGCGCCCGCTCGACCGCGGGCGGCACCTGCCTCCTGCCCAGCAGCAGCAGAAACGCGCCGCGGAGCCCGAAGCTCGTGACGCCCATACCGACGATGAGGAGCCAGAGGGTCGCCTGCGTCATTTGCGCCTCGGTGCGGCCAGCATCCCGGCCGAGACGCCGGCCAGGGCCGCGATCACCAGACCCAGCCGGAAAGGCAGCGCGGCGGCGGCCAGCGCGGCCGCGCCCGCCGCGAGGGCCGCCGCCGCTGCCGCGCGGTCCTTGACCGCGGGGAAAACCAGCGCGATAAAGGTCAACGGGACGGCGAAGTCGAGCGACCAGCTTGCGGGCACCCGCGCCCCGAGGAAGATGCCGGCGGCGGCGGCGGCCTGCCAGGCACACCACATGGCGGCCCCCGCCCCCAGGAAGTACCGCCCCTTGCCCGCCGCCTCGCCGGTCCCCTGCGCCTGGAAGCGGGAGATGGCGACCGCGTACACCTGGTCCGTGAGGAGATAGGCGAGCAGGCACTTCCGCGCCGCCGGGAGTGGCCCCAGGTGCGGCGCCAGCGACGCGCCGTACATCAGGAACCGCAGGTTGACGATCAGGGCGGCGAGCAGGACCACGAGGGCGTGCGCGCCCGCGGCGATCAGCTGCACGGCCACGAGCTGGGCGGAGCCGGCATACACGATCACCGACAGGGCGAACGCCAAGCCCGCCGGCAGGCCGGCCCCCATCGCCGCGATGCCGGAGATCACGGCGAACGGGACGATGCCGAGCAGGACGGGGGCTATCGCTCTCATGCCGGCGACAAATTCAGCGCGGGGCGTTGGCATGTGGACGTTATAGTGTACCCCGGGTTGACAGGCAAAAGGGCGGCGCGCTATAATGACCCATTCCAAGCCGCTCCCTGTCGGATCGCTCAAAGTATGTCCGCTGCCGCTGATGCGCCGTCCCGGCCCGCCGAAACCACCCTCCTCTCCTGGAAGGTGCACCGCCTGCGCGAGGAGCCGCGCCGCCTGCGCCTGGTCGCCCTGGCGTACGGCGCCGCGGTTTTCCTCTGGTGGCTCCTGTTCCCGCACCCCCTGGCCCTGTTCCTGCCCCTGGTGTCCCTGACCTCGGCGCTCGCCGAGTACCTTTTCCCCGTCTCATACCGTCTGACCACGCGCGGTGCCTACGCCTCCTGCGGCTTCTCGCACCTGTTCATCGCGTGGGCCGATGTGCGGCGCGCCACGACGGGCGCGGAGGGCGTCTTCCTGTCGCCGCTGGCGCGGGCGGGGTCGCGGCTCGAGGCGTTCCGGGGCGTGCGCCTGCGCTTCGCGCCGGACAACGCCGGCGTGGTGACGGACGGGGTGCGCCGCCTGTGGCGCGGCGGGCGGGAGCGCGCCGCGTGAGCCTGGCGCTTTGGGACGAGCCGCTGGCGCCCGAGGAGCGCGAAACGCTCCTGGCGCGGATCGCCGACGCGGTGACAAGGCGCGGGCTGGAAACGCCCGCCCTGCTGGCGCTGGAGATGCACCGGCCGGCGGCGTTCCTGGCATCCCAGGGGCTGATCGTGTTCGGCCCGCTGCTCGGGCCGCTCCTGGGGCTGGAGCGGATGCAGAACGTGTCGCGCCTTCTGCGGGAGCCCGGCGCGGTGGACGCGCTGATCGAACGGATCGAGGAGAAGGCCCGGGCGCGCGAAGCGGCCGCGGGCCGCACGTAGAAACAATGGAACACGCTACCTGGCCGGCGCGCATCGTGCTGGCTCTGTTATCCCTCATCATCGTCGCCATGGTGCTGTCGGCGCAGCGGGGGCGCGGCCTGTTCATCCGCCGGATCCCCGGCCTGAGCGCGATCGACGAGGCGGTGGGGCGCGCCACGGAGATGGGGCGCCCCATGCTGGCGTCGGTGGGCCTGTACGGCATCACGGACATCGTCACGCTCCAGGGGCTCGCCATCATCAGCACGATCGCACAAACCGCGGCGCGCTTCGGCAACCGCATCTTCCTGCCCGTAGCCGACCCGACGATCCTGCCGGTGGCGGAGGACGCCCTGCGCGAGGCGTACGTCGCCGCCGGGCGGGCCGAGCTGTTCCACGGCGAGGACGTTATGTTCCTGTCCGACCGCCAGTTCGCCTACGCGGCCGGCGTCGCGGGGATGATCAACCGGGAACGGCCGGCCTCGATGTTCCTGTTCGGCCAGTTCTTCGCCGAGTCGCTGTTCATGGCCGAGAACGGCAACCGGGTCGGCGCGATCCAGGTGGCGGGCACGCCGCAGACGACCCAGATCCCGTTCTTCATCGCCGCCTGCGACTACGTCATCATCGGCGACGAGTACTACGCCGCCACCGCCTACCTGACGCGGCAGCCGACGCTGCTCGGCTCGCTCGTCGGCCAGGATATCGTGAAGGGCCTTCTGGTCGCCGTCATCCTCGCGGGCGCCCTGCTGCTTTCGGCCAACGTCCCGGTCGTGTTCAACTTCTTCCAGGACAAAGACCTGCCGCTCCTCGACTACCTTCGCCGGGCCGCGGGGGCGGGGGGGTAACGCCATGTTCCGACCCGTTTCCGGGCC
>JAUJNC010000292.1 GCA_030446525.1 Armatimonadaceae bacterium | reverse complement strand
GTCAATGTCGGCGAGCGGACCAACGTCACCGGCTCGGCCAAATTCAGGAAGCTGGTGGCGGAGGGGAACTACGCCGAGGCGCTGTCAGTGGCGCGCCAGCAGGTGGAGTCCGGCGCCCAGGTGCTCGACGTCAACATGGACGAGGGCCTGCTCGACTCACGTGCGGCGATGGTCACCTTCCTGAACCTGATCGCCTCCGAGCCCGAGATCTCGCGCGTGCCGATCATGATCGACTCGTCGAAGTGGGAGGTGATCGAGGCGGGCCTGAAGTGCGTGCAGGGCAAGGCCATCGTCAATTCGATCAGCCTCAAGGAGGGCGAGGCTTCGTTCCTGCAGCAGGCGCGGCGCTGCCTGCGCTACGGCGCGGCCGCCGTGGTCATGGCCTTCGACGAACAGGGCCAGGCCGAAACCGTCGACCGCAAGGTCAGCATCTGCACGCGCGCCTACCGCTTGCTGACGGAAAAGATTGAGTTTCCGGCCGAGGACATCATCTTCGACCCGAACATCTTCGCGGTCGCCACGGGGCTCGAGGAGCACGACGGCTACGCGGTCGCCTTCATCGAGGCGGTGCGACGGCTCAAGGCCGAGCTGCCGCTGGCGCGGGTGTCGGGCGGGGTGTCCAACGTCTCGTTCAGCTTCCGCGGCAACGAGCCGGTGCGCCGCGCGATGCACAGCGTCTTCCTCTACCATGCGATCGCGGCGGGCATGGACATGGGCATCGTCAACGCCGGCGACCTGCCGGTCTACGACGAGATCGACCCCGAACTGCGCGAAGCCGTCGAGGACGTGATCCTCAACCGCCCGTCGAAGTCCAACCTCTCGGCGACGGAGCGGCTCGTCGATCTCGCGCCGAAGTACAAGGGCGACAAGGGCGTGACCAAGGTCGTCGACCTCGCCTGGCGCGACGGCCCGGTCGCCGAGCGGCTCAAGCACGCCCTGGTGCGCGGGATCACCGACTACATCGAGGCCGACACGGAGGAGGCGCGGCTCGAGGCCGAGCGGCCGCTGCACGTCATCGAAGGCCCGCTGATGGACGGCATGAACGTCGTCGGCGACCTGTTCGGCGCGGGCAAGATGTTCCTGCCGCAGGTGGTCAAGTCGGCGCGCGTCATGAAGAAGGCGGTCGCCGTGCTGCTGCCGTACATGGAGGCCGAGAAGGCCGCGAGCGGCAATTACCAGGCGCAGGGCAAGGTGCTGCTCGCGACGGTCAAGGGCGACGTCCACGACATCGGCAAGAACATCGTGGGCGTGGTTTTGGGCTGCAATAACTACGAGGTCATCGACCTGGGCGTGATGGTCCCGGCCGAGAAGATCCTCCGAACGGCGCGCGAGGAGAACGTGGACATCGTCGGTCTGAGCGGGCTGATCACGCCCTCGCTCGACGAGATGATCCATGTCGCCCGCGAGATGACCCGTGAGGGCTTCACGGTCCCCCTGCTGATCGGCGGGGCGACGACCAGCCGCGTCCACACCGCGGTCAAGATCGCGGCCCACTACAAGCCCGGCGTGGTCCACGTCCTGGACGCCTCGCGCGCCGTCGGCGTGGTCGGGAATCTGATCAACCCGGACCTGCGGCCGGCGTTCCTCGACAAGAACTGCGACGAGCAGCAGCAGGCGCGCGACCAGCACGCCGGCAAGCGCCAGCAGAAGAACATGCTCACGATCGCGGAGGCGCGCAAGCGCCGCACGCCCATCGCCTGGGACGCGGCCGACATCGCCGTGCCCTCGTTTTTGGGCGTGCGCGTTCTCGACGACTACCCGCTCGAGAAGCTGGTCCCGTACATCGACTGGTCGCCGTTCTTCCAGGCCTGGGAGCTGCGGGGCAAGTACCCGGACATCTTCGGGGACCCGGTCGTCGGCGAGCGGGCCCGGGAGCTGTATGACGACGCCCAGGCGCTTCTGGCCATGATCGTCCGTAACAGGCTTCTCACCGCCCGGGGCGTGTACGGCTTCTTCCCCGCGAGCGCCGTGGGCGACGACACCGAGCTCTACACCGACGAAACGCGCGAAGAGGTGCTGACCACGTTCCACTGGCTGCGGCAGCAGTCGCAGAAATCGACCGGCGAGTTCAACAAGTCGCTCGCGGACTTCGTCGCGCCCCGGGAGACCGGCCTGCGGGACTACCTGGGCGTTTTCGCGGTCACCGCGGGCATCGGCGTCGATGCGCTGGTCGCCAGATACAAAGCCGAGCACGACGACTACAGCGCGATCCTGGTTTCGGCGCTCGCCGACCGGCTCGCGGAGGCCTTCGCCGAGCGGCTGCACAAGATCGCCCGCGACGATTGGGGCTACGGCAAGGGCGAAAACCTGACGAACGAGGACCTGATCGCCGGGCGCTACCGCGGCATCCGGCCCGCCCACGGCTACCCCGCCTGCCCGGACCACACCGAGAAACCCGCCGTCTTCGACCTGCTCCAAGCCGAGAAAAACATCGGCGTCACCCTCACCGAGAGCCTGGCCATGCACCCGGCCAGCTCGGTCTCCGGCTGGTACTTCGCGCACCCGCAGGCCGACTACTTCAGCATCGGCAAGATCGACCGCGACCAGGTCCGGGACTACCAGACGCGCAAGGGCATGGATCTCGAAACGCTGGAGCGCTGGCTTTCCCCGATCCTGAACTACGACCCCGATTGAGGCCCCCACCCGGCCCCTTCCCCCGTGGATGGGGGAGGGGGCCGAAGACGTCGGTGCGCGGCAAGCGGCGCCCTGTGGTTAGTCGCGATAGGGGGCGCAGGAGGCGCGGACTACCAGGGCGGGGCGGAAAACGACCCGCTGCGGCGGCTCGGTGTTCCCGTTGTTGATCCGCCGCAAGAGCAGCTCCGTCGCGCGGCGGCCGATCTCGTAAGACGGCTGCTTGACCGTCGTCAGCCGGGGGGAAAACACGTCCTGCCAGGGGTAACTGTCGTAACCCACGATGCTGACGTCGTCGGGACAGCGCAGCCCCCGCGCCTGGACTGCCGCCACGGCGCCGATCGCCAGGAAGTTGCTGGTGGCGAAGAGAGCCGAGGGGCGATCGGTCAGACTCAGAAGTTGCCTTGACCCCGCGAGGCCGCCCTCCACGGTCAGCGGGACGCGAGCTTCATAGTCCGGCCGGCGCGGGACCCCGGCCTCCGCGAGGGCGCGCGCGTAGCCGGCCGTGCGGCCCCGCTGCGAGGAGGCCTCATAAGCCACCGTGACCAGACCGATCCGCCGGTGGCCGAGCCCCAGGAGGAACCGCGTCGCCTCGTAACCACCGGCCTCGTTGTCCGCCTCCACGGTGTCCACGGGCAGCGGGGCCGCCCGGTCCAGGCAGACGATGGGCAGCGGGAAGTGGCGCAGCCACCCCCAGCGCTCCTCTTCGTCCGGGCCTTCTGGTGCGGCGATGAGGAGAGCGCCGTCGCAGTGGAGGGCCTGCAGCGTCTGGAGGTGTCCCCGCTCCCGCTCCCGTTCCTCATTGCTGTTGAAGAGGACCAGCGCGTAACCGGCCTCACGGGCGGCGTCGTCCGCGCCTTTCACCAGTCCGGAGAAGTACGGGTTGCTGTTGTCCGGGATCAGCAGCCCCAAGGTCATGGTGCGGTTCAGGCGCAGGCTGCGCGCCACCCGGTTCGGCGCGTAACCGAACGCGGCCACCGCGGAGCGGATCCGCTTCTCCGTCTCGGCCCTGACGCGCTTTTTGCCGTTGAGGTAGCGCGAAACGGTCGAGATGGAGACCCCCGCCCGCTCCGCCACCGCGCGGATGTCCGCGGTCGCCCCCGGGGGAGGGGCCGCGAGAAAGGGAGGAACCGGCTGGTCAAAATTTTCCATGACGATTTTTTACTTCCTGTCGCAGATCGCGGGATCAGTCTCAGGCCGCCTGAGCAACAGGGCGTGCGTTGAGTTCGGCTACCTTCAGTAGCGCCAGAGCGCGGCTACCTGCCTTCGTCCAACTCATGCCCTTGCCTTTCTGCCGATTCCCGATCACCTGATCCACGCACTT
>JAUJNC010000006.1 GCA_030446525.1 Armatimonadaceae bacterium | reverse complement strand
TAGTCCTCGCCGGGCAGGGGGAGGATCCGGAGCTCCAGCCGCCGCCGCTCCGGGTCACGGGCATAATGCGCGTCCAGCGTCGCCCCGCCGCCCTCCGTCCGCGCCAGGCGCAGCGAGCCGTACGCCGAGTCCGTGATAAAGCCCAGCGCGGAGCGCGCGGCGCCTTCGCCGCGCACCGCGCCGAAGAAGGGCATGGACAGGCCGGCGCTTTCCCAGACCTGCAAGGAAAGCGCGTCCTCCGGCGCGTCGCGGGCCAGCACGATGGCCCCCTCGTGGTTCGGCACGACCAGATACGACGCCCCGTCATCCGGGACGGCGCACAGATCCGGCAGCAGGCACACCTCGGTCACGCGGTGCGTCCTGCTGTCGCGGTTCGCCTCGACCGTCAGCTTGATCTCCCGCTCGCCGCAGGTGAAGTACAGGTCGATGGGGACGCCCAGACACTCCAGCCCGAAGAGCACCTCCTTGCCCTGTCCGCCGGCCTTTTCCGACAAAGAAAAGAGCGTCGTCTGCCCGAAGTCGCGGCGCGAAAGCGCGCCCGTGGCCCGGTCCTCGAGCTCTATCCAGCCGAGCGAGGCGCCGTCGGCCCAGACCGTGCCCGTCTTCGTCTCCGCCAGGCGGTACGTCAGCGCGGCGCGGTCGATGGCCAGGTCGTAATCGCCGTAGGTGATGCCCCAGATCGTATTTTTCGACATCCTGCCCCCGAGGCCCGCGCGTCGCGCGAGGGCGTGTTCGTTGCGCGCCGGGTTAGCTGGCGATGCGGGACGCCTCTTTGAAACTGTCGCGCAGCGCGGGGTACAGGGCGCGGTACAGGGGGTAGTAGCGTGCGTATACCGCGGCGCCCGCCTCGCCGGGGCGGATCTCCGAGACCGTGCGGATGGTGGCGCGGCACGCCTCGGGGACCGAGGCGTACGCGCGCGTGCCGACCCCGGCCAGCAGGGCGGCGCCTAAGGCGGGGCCCTCGTCGGCGTGCAGCAGCACGTGCGGCTGGCCGATCACGTCCGCCTGGATCTGCAGCCACAGCGGCGAGCGCGCGCCGCCGCCCGAGGCGCGCACCTGCCGCACGGGGACCCCGATGTCGGAAAGGAGGGTGAACGAGTCTTTCAGGCCGTAGGCGACCCCCTCCAGGACCGCGCGGGCGAACCAGGGCTTCTCGCTGCGCAGGGTCGCGCCGAAAAACACGCCGCGCGCGTCCGGGTCGGGGTAGGGGGTGCGCTCGCCGGTCAGATACGGCAGGAACATCAGCCCCTCGCAGCCCGCGGGGGCCTCGCCCGCGCCCGCGGTGATCGCGTCGTACGGCTCGCCGGGGGCGAACGTGTCCCGGTACCAGCGCAGGGATCCGCCCGCCGACAGCACGCAGCCCATCAGGTGCCAGGCGCCGGGGACCGCGTGGCAGAAGGTCTGGATGCGCATCTGCACGGCGAAGCAAGGCCCCTCGGAGTGCGCGCAGACGACCCCCGACGTGCCCACGGTGGACGACACGACCCCGGGCTCGACCACGCCGCAGCCGACCGCGCCCGCCGCCTGATCGCCGCCGCCGCCGACCACGGGGGTGCCCGGCGCGAGGCCCGTCTGCCGCGCCGCTTCCTCGGTGATCTGTCCCGTCACCTCGGGCGACTCGAACACCCGGGGCAGCCAATCGCGCGGGATGTCGAGGGCGGAAAGCATGGCCGGGGACCAGTCGCGCTTGCGCACATCGAGCAGCGACGTGCCCGACGCGTCGGAGACCTCGGTGGCGAACTCGCCCGTCAGCCGGAAGCGGATGTAGTCTTTGGGGAGCAGGACGCGGGCGATCTTCTCATAGGTCTGGGGTTCGTGCTTGCGCAGCCAGACGATCTTGGGTGCGGTGAACGACGTAAGCACCGGCTGGCCGATGACCTCGTACAGGCGCCGCTCGCCGCCCAGGGCCGCGGTGATCTCGGCGCACTCGTCGCCGGTGCGGGAGTCGCACCAGAGCAGGGCCGGACGCAGGACGTTCCCTTCCCGGTCGAGGAAGACCGAGCCGTGCATCTGCCCGGTCAGGCCGACCCCGCCCACCTCGGCGCCTCGCGCGCCCGCCTTCTGGAGGACGGCCCGTATCGCGGCCTGCGCCGCGCGCCACCAGTCCTGGTCGGGGTGCTGCTCGGCCCATTGGGGGTGCGGGGTCGAGAGCGGATACTCCTGCGTGTCCGATGCGCGGACGGCGCCGGTCTCGTCGATCAGCAGCGCCTTGGTGCCGCTGGTGCCCGTGTCGAGTCCAAGGAAGAGAGGCATGCGATTTACACCTGATCCTGTGATAAGGCCTGCCCTTCCCGGGGCGGCAGGCGTCAGAAACGGAAGCGTAGCGTCGCCCCGCTGAAGTCGCGCCGGCTCAGCGTCAGCCGCACCGAAACGGGGTCGTTCGTGTTGCCGTACACCGAAGCAGAGAGCGGCAGCCGGGCGCGATCCCAGGTGACGCCCAGCGCCGCATCGCGCAGCAGCCGGCCGAGCGAGAAGCGCACGCGCGCGTTGCGCCCCGTCCGTTCTTCGCTGGCCGCCCGGATGGGGGCGGCCGTGCCGGTCGTCTGCCCGCCCGCGGCCACCACCGATTGTCGCAGCGCGGCGTCATTCGTCTGCTGCGCCCGCACGGGCGCCGCGCAGCACAGCCCCAGCAGGCCGACGACGGCGCCGGTCCCGGGCCACGCGCGCCGGGCGCAAACCCGTAATCTTCCCATGGCACTTCCCCTCGCTCTGAGATGTACCCAGATTGTGGGAAAGCTAGCGCTCCTTACAGAGTCCGTAAAAAGACCCGTTCACAGAATGCCGCGCGCCCAGTCGACGATGCGGTCCGCCGCCTCCAGGTGCAGGTTGGCAGACCCCAGGTCATACATCTGCGCGGGCACGCCCTCGGCGTGCTCCGGGTTGCGGCTGGACAGGAACTCCAGGTTCAGCTCCGCCGCGGCGTTCATCACCTCGAGCGGGGCGTTCAGCTCGTTGGCGAAGGTGATCAGGTTGTGGCCGCGCGGTTGCTTCTGCAGCCGCCCGACGATGACCGCCTTGAGCGCCTTCTCGGCGGCCTGCTGCCCGAAGAACACGGCCGCATAGTAGATGCCGGCGTCGCGCAGCGTTATCGCCGTCGCCATGTCCGCCTTGCTTTGCGCCCAGTTATCCTGCGCCAGCCGCCGCAGCGTCACCCAATTTTCGGGTTCCAATGATGGCCCCCCCTTCCCCGTCTTCTGCCGCTACATCGCGTCATCCTTTCCTAAATTCAACAGAGGGGCAGGCGTTCTCCTCCTGCGCCCGGCGGCGCAGGAAACTGCCCGGCGCGAGTGGAACAAGCGCGTGAACGGCGAAACCAAGGAGACAACCCATGCGTATCGGACTGAGGATTCCCGGGGCCAGCGGCAAGGAGCCGCTCGCCGAGTTTGCCCGCTGGTGCAAGGAGGACGGCTTCGACGCGATCGATCTGGGACGGGCGGACGCGGAGCGGGTCCGCACCATCCGCGAAGCGGGGCTGGAGCTGGGGACGGTGGACCTGCCGGGGACGGCCAAGCTGCTCAGCCCCGATGCCGCCGTCCGGAACGAGGGCGTCGCGGAGGGCGTGCAGGCCGTCGACCAGATCGCCGACGCGGGCGGCGACAAAGCCTTCTGCGTGTTCAACCCGGCCGACAAGACCCAGAGCCGGCGGGACTCGTTCGAGAACTGGAGGCATTCCTTCCCCCCCGTGGCGGCCCACGCCGAGCGGCGCGGCGTCCGCATCGCGATGGAGGGCTGGCCGGGGTCGGGGCCGCAGTACCCGGCGCTCGGCGTGACGCCGGAAACGTGGCGGGCGATGTTCGAGGCCGTGCCCTCGCCCGCGTTCGGGCTGAACTACGACCCGTCGCATCTGGTGCGCGTCGGCGTGGACTACGCGCGCGCTCTCGACGAGTTCGCCCATCGGGTCGTGCACGCGCACGGCAAAGACACGGCCTTTGACGCCGAGGCGGCCTACCTCCACGGGAACCTCCCGCCGACGTGGGCGCGCCCGGTCGGCTTCAGCGAGGGCTGGTGGCGCTATACCATCCCCGGCGAGGGGGTGGTGGACTGGGCCGCCGTCGCCGGGCGGCTGCAGCGGGCCGGCTTCGGCGGTATCCTCGCCATCGAGCTCGAAGACTTCCGCTACAACGGCACCTACGAAGGCGAAAAGAAGGGCCTCAGCCGCGCGCGGCAGCACCTGTCCCGCTACCTTTAAAGAATTCCGTAAAGCGATGTTTAGCAATCAGCCTTATCCGGGAACAAACAAGGCAGACCAATAACTGTCTTGGGAGGGCTTTCACATGGAGATCCTGTTCTGGATCGTGGTGGGCATCGTCGCCGGGGCGCTCGCGAAGGCGGTGGTCCCCGGCAGGGGGCCCGGGGGCATCCTCGGCGACCTGATCGTGGGCATCGTCGGGGCGTTCCTCGGCGGCTGGCTGTTCCGCATGTTCGGCTCCGCCGGCGCCGCGACCGGCAACTTGCTGTGGAGCATCCTGGTCGCCTTCGTCGGCGCCGTCGTGCTGCTCTTCCTGCTGCGCGCCATCACGCGCTCCCGCGCCCGGTAGCGGGCACATCAGGTAGATAAAAGCGATAGGGGCCGGGTCCGGAAGGACCCGGCTCCTTTCCTGTGTAATCCGATAGCGCTCTCCCATCGGCGTTGACGGCCCTGCGAGCGTGGGATACAATAAGCCCATGCCGGAAACGGGGGACAATCTGCAGGTGCAGGAGGGTGAAGTGCCACGCGGCGGGGGCGTGGTGCTGCTCGACGAGAACACGGCGAACCGCATCGCGGCGGGCGAGGTGATCGAGCGGCCTTCTTCTGTCGTGAAGGAGCTGGTGGAGAACGCCCTCGATGGCGGGGCGACGCGCATCGAAGTGGAATTGCGAGAGGGCGGCAAGCGGGGCATCGTGGTGCGCGACAACGGGTGCGGGATGACGCGGGAGGACGCGGTCCTGGCCCTGCAGCGCCACGCGACCTCCAAGATACGCAGCGCCGACGACCTGTTCGCGATCCGCACCCTGGGCTTCCGCGGCGAGGCGCTGCCCTCGATCGCGTCGGTGTCCGATCTGCGCCTGGTCACCAAGCGGCCGGAGGACGAGGCCGCCACCGAGATCGTGGTGCGCGGCGGCGAGATCGCCCACGTGGGCGACGCCGGGGCGCCGGACGGCACGACGGTCACGGTCGAGAACCTGTTCGCGAGCGTGCCCGCGCGCCTCAAGTTCCTCAAGACCACGCAGACCGAGCTGAACCAGACGGTCGACCTGCTGCACCGGCTGATGCTGGCCTACCACCGCACCGCCTTCCGGCTCGCCCACGACGGCTACGAGATGATCGCCTACCCCGGCGCCCCGGACCCGCTGCACGCGGTCGCCGCCGTGTGGGGGCGGGACGTGGCGCGGGAGATGGTGCCCGTGCGCTACGAGTCGCCCGCGCTCCTTGTCCGCGGGTGGGTCTCCAAGCCGTCGCTGTCCAAGGCGACGCGGTCCGCGCAGGCGACGTTCGTGAACGGCCGCTTCGTCCGCTCGCGCACCATCACGCACGCCTTCGACTCCGCCTTCAAGCACCTGATGACCACGGAGCGCCACCCCGTGATGGCGCTCTTCGTCGAGATCGCGCCCAGCCTGGTCGACGTGAACGTGCACCCGGCCAAGGTGGAGGTGCGCTTCACCCGCGACGGCGACGTGTACGGGGCGGTGCACCGCGCCGTGCAGAGCGCCCTGCTGACGGGCGGCCTGGTGCCCGAAGTCGCCGCGCAGCCCTCGCTGCCCCGCCCGGCGCCCGGCGCCGCCCTCCCCCCCCGCGCCGCCCTCTCGTCGTACGGGCGGGTCGAGGTGCCGCTGGCCCCCCCCGCCCCCGGGTACCCGCCCGAAGGGGGGGGGAATGGGGGTGCCGGAGAAGTCGCCCTCGCCGTACCCCTCTCGGGCACCCCCGGGTGCCCGCCCGGAGGGGGGGTGATCGGAGGCGGGGGGGGCCAGGCCGAAACCTATCTCGGCTTCGACGGGCAGCGCATCGGGCGGCTGCGCGTGCTGGCACAGTCGCGCAACACGTACATCGTCGCCGAGACCGACGACGCCCTGCTGCTGATCGACCAGCACATCGCGCACGAGCGCGTGCTATACGAACAGATGATGAACGGGGCGGGGGGGGCCGCGGAGCGTTGGGGCGTCGTGGCGCAGCACCTGGCCCTGCCGCAGACGCTGGAACTGGGGCCCCGCGAAGCCCGCGTGGCCCTTGAGCGCCTTCCGGCGCTGGCCCGGGCGGGTTTCGTGCTGGAGCCGTTCGGGGGAGAAACGTTCGTGGTGCGCGCCGTGCCCGCCACCCTGGCGCACAAAGACTATCTGGGCGTGCTGCGCGTGATCATTGACGAGATGGCCGAGGCGTCGCTCGCGCGGCGGCTCCTCGTCCCGCACGAGACGGCCATCATCATGGCCTCGTGCAAGATGGCGGTGAAAAAGGGCGACCCGCTCACCCTCGACGAGATGACGCGCCTTCTTTCGGACCTGGCGAAGATGAAGAACCCCTTTACGTGCCCGCACGGGCGGCCCATTTTGCTCTCTCTTCCTCACCGCGAAATGGACCGAAAATTCCATCGTATCGGACCGCATTGACCCTTTCAGGCTTTGGTGGAGGTTTCCCTTTGGTCAGGTATGAGGGCGCGGGCAGACGTCCGCGCCGGTGTTGTGCCGGGTTCGGCCGGATCGCGGCGCTGCTCGCGCTTTGTTGTGTCGGCTTCCTCTGCCCGTCGCGGGCCCAGTGGACGCCGCGGGTGGAGGTGCGGGTCGTGAGCCCGGGCGCGCCGCTGCCGCCGGGCGAGGTGCTCGTGAACGGCGGTGTGGTGCTGCGGCTGCGCAGCGACCTGGCCGGGTACCTGCCGGAGCAGCGCGCCGGGGTGGCGGCCGAGAGGCTGCGCGCCCTGGTCGCGGCGGGCGTGAAGCCGGCCGACGTGCTGGCGGACGTGGACACGGACCGGGCGAACCCGCGCCTCAAAGCGCTGGGACAGGTGATCGCCATCGCCACCGCGGACGAAGCGAAGGAGGCGGGGCTGTCCCCCGCGGGGCTCGTCCGCTCCTGGGCCCAGTCGCTGCGCAGGGCGCTCGCCCTGCCGGGGCTGACGGTCAGCGCGGAGCGGGTGGTCGTGCCGGTAGGCGAGACGCGCGTGCTGCGGCTGGGCGGCGCGGCGCGCGGGCCGGTCACCGTAGCGACGGCGGGGGCGGGCACGAAGGTGGCGGCTGCCACGCCGGACCCGGTGACGGGCAGCGTCACGCTGCGGGGCGTCGACGCCGGCAAGGAGACCCTGACGCTGGCCCGGGAAGGCGCGAGCGTCGAGGTCACGGTCCTGGTGCAGCGCTACGCCGGGCGCATCGGCAAGCCCCGCCCCGTCGTGATGACCGGGGCGAGCGTGCCCGCCGATCTCGTGGCCCGGCATGTGCTGGCAAACGCCCTGGCCGCCGCGCGCCTGAGCCCCGGCGCCTCGGCGCAGGTCGCCGCCCCGACGGTCCCCGTCCTCCCGCTCGCCCAGGGACAGAGGCAGACCCTGGAGGTGCCTCTCGAGCTCGGCGGACCGCACATGATCCCCGTGCGCGGCACCGTCCGGGTGCCCGTCGTGAGCCGGAAGCTTCCCCCGGCGGCGACGGCCGCCCTGTTGTACAGCAACAACCCGGAGCGGGTGAGGGAGTACGGCACGCTCTTCGTCGGGCGACTTACCAAAGACAAGGGGGCGATCCGGCTTCTCTATCACCATCAGAGCGCGATGGATAAGGCGGCCTGGTTCACGGTCGAGCTGATCAACGACGGCAGCGCGCCCGCGACCGTCCACGTGCTCGGCGGATCGGCCGGGCCGGTCCTGGACACGGTCTGGGTGGGAGTACCGCCTCGCTCTTTCTGCGCGACCCTCCTCCAGGACCTGGGCGCCGTCCTCGAGGTGCCGGCCGGGTCGCGGGTGGCGCTGACCGTGCAGCGTCTGCCGCCCGGTCTGACCATCTCCGGACTGGCGCAGCTGCGGCAGCTGGAAGGCGACCCGCTGCTCGTGCGCGTGGCCGCCGACGTCCCGGGCGACGCGCGCGCCGCGTCGACGGAGCTCGTCCCCACGCCCAGCCCGTGGGGCGGGGAGATGGCGGGCCTGCTGTCCGAGCACGTCTACCCCGACCCGCAAAAGGCGCTCAAGGCCGAGTACCGGGCGGGGGAGCGGTGGACCTTCCTTTCGGTCGGGCGCAGCCCCATCAAGGGCGTGGACGGCGAGCGCCGGCTGGAAGGCAACTTCGGCGTCTTCTACGACATCGAGCTGACCCTGGAGAACCCCACCGACAAGGCGGCGCCGGCGCAGATCGTCTTCGAGCCCTCGGCGGGGCTGGCGGGGGGCATCTTCCTGATGGACGGGCGCCCGGTCGAGATACCGCAGGCGGACCTGCCCGCCGAGATTACCCTGGCGCGCTACACCCTGCCCCCCGGCGCCAAGCAGACCGTCCATATCAAGACCCTGCCGCTGTCGGGGTCGAACTACCCGATCCGCCTGACCGTCCGACCTTGACAGCACGGGGGGAGAGGCTGTATAATTCCTTTGCGGGCCGAGGTGGCGGAATTGGCAGACGCGCACGTTTGAGGGGCGTGTGCCGCAAGGCATACGGGTTCAAGTCCCGTCCTCGGCATCAAAAGGGTTCGTGGGTCGCGGTAAAGGGCGCTCCGCTGAGTTTAAGCGGAGCGCCCTTGTTGTCTGGGATGTGTCAGGCGCGCGTCTCCGCGCGTTAGCCCGGGGCATCCGGCAGCTGTCCTTCCTCCCCTTCCCCCGGCATCAGGCGCGGCGGGATGTGGTCGGCCACGTCCAGGGTGACGGACAGATCCCCGATACGAAGCGTCGGTCTGTCGCCGGGGCGGTAGACGTTCTCACTGGCGTAAACGCCCGATACGGGGTCCGTTCGGACCTCCAGCGCGTCATCTTCCGGATCGAGGAGCCAAAAGGCCGGGATGCCCGCCGCCGCGTAGAGTGGCGCCTTCTCCGCCCGGTCTTTTCTGACCGTGGTGTGGGACACCTCTACGACCAGGAGCACGTCCTCCGGGCGCGCCGCCCGCCGCCCCTCATGGCGGCTCGCCGGGGCGCGCAACACCACGATATCGGGAACAGGCTCCCCGTCCTGCCGGGTCGCCACCGGGAACTCGGTCCTGACCAGGACTGGCTGCCCCCACAGCGCCGCCGTAAGCTTCTCGTCCAGCCCATACTGCGCGGCCAGGTGCCGCGCCCCGCGTGCAGGCATCCGCCGTATCTCCCCGTTGATTAGTTCGTACCTGTCGTCGTCCAGGAGGCCCATGTCCCCGATGCGGTGGTACTCCGCGCGGGTCCAGAGCTTCGTGTCCGTGGCAACTGCCGTCATGGAACAATGCCTCCTCTTACTCCGCCCTCACCACCATTTTAGCACTGTTCGCCAAAACCATAGTAGTACCCGCTCTCGTCGAGCGCTATCGTGCTCGCCTTGACGGACCTGGTGACCTCGGAGGATCACGCCGGGTTAGTGGCGGCAGTCAAGAGGCAGTCCCAGAGCGCTTCCTGGCAGCGCTGCCAGACGCACTTCATCCGGAACGTACTGGAGGCGCGTCTCGAGAAGGAGCGCGCGGCTCTGAAGGCGCGGCTACGCCGGCCTTTGGAGCAGGCCGCGGCGTGAGTTAAGCGAGCACGCTCTCAGCGAGAGATTTTACACCACTTTCTGGACTTGACAAACACTCTCAACACCATGGTTCCTGATAAGACAGCTCAGGTTCGATTAGGATGATGTTTGATTGAAGCGCTTCACAGGAAATCTTGATGTATGCCTAACATTTATGATGTGGCAAGGGAAAGTGGCGTTTCCGTCGGGACCGTATCCAACGTACTCAACAACGGTCCGCGACGCGTCAAGCCCGAGACGCAGCAGCGCATTCTTGCGGTCATGAGCCGCCTGGATTATCATCCGAGCGCCATGGCGCGTAGCCTTGTGCGTGGCCGAACCAACACGCTGGGGATCATGTTCAGTCTGGTCGAATCCTCCGCCATCGTCATCAACGCCTACTCCTCCGCCATCCTCCAGGGGGTCCTTACCGCCGCCGCCGAAACCGGCTTCAACGTCATGCACCTGACCCAGCCCTGGCGCGACGCGGAGCATTCGGCCCACATCTTTCGAAACCGGCGTACCGATGGCATCCTGGTTATCGCGCCCACCCTTGACTCCGACCTGATACCCACCCTGGCGGCGCTGGATCTGCCCGTGGTTGCCGTCTCTTGGCCTTCGGAGCGGTATGACATTCCGTCGGTGGACGTGGACGACGTCAAGAGCGCGCGGCTGGCGACGGAGCACCTGCTAGGTCTGGGGCACACGCGCGTCGCGCATCTGATGGGACATGCCAATCTGGTCAGCGTCGCCACGCGCCGCGCTACCTTCGTTGCCGTCCTTGCTGAGGCGGGGGTTCCGGCGAACCCCCAGTATATTGTGCCCGGCCTTTATTATGCCTCGTCCGGCTATGAGAACACGCAGCGTCTGCTCGCTTTGCCGGAGCCGCCCACGGCGATCTTCGCCGGCAACGATGAGATCGCCTTCGGCGCTCTGGAAGCCGCGCGGGAGCTGGGCGTCTCCGTGCCCGAGCAGTTGTCCCTCATCGGCGTGGACGACCGGCCCATGGCATCGCTGGTCACGCCGGCGCTGACGACCGTGCGTCAGCCGCTGACGCAGATCGGCGAGACGGCCGCGCGGATGCTGGTGCAGCGGGTGGAGGGTAAGCCGGTCGCCCCCACGGTGCATCTTCTGGAACCGGAGCTCGCCGTGCGCGGCTCGACCGCTCCGCCGGCATCTTGATCGTCATCGACTCGCGTTGTCGCGAACACCGGAGCAGTTATGCTCCCGAATATTCCATGGGAGGAACGGAAAATGCAGTGCGTATCAATCCGCCGTCGCCCCCACGAGGCGTTCACGCTGATCGAGCTGCTCGTCGTGATCGCCATAATAGCGATCCTGGCCGCGATCCTTTTTCCCGTCTTCGCCCAAGCCCGTGAAAAGGCGCGGCAGGCCACCTGTCTGAGCAACCTGAAGCAAATGGGGAACGGCATGACGATGTATGCCCAGGACTATGACGAGACGTTTCCGCTCGCGATTCAGCGCAATTGGTCGACTTCCTGGGCGATCACCGCACAGCCCTATATCAAGAGCTATGACGTGTTCCGCTGCCCCTCCGACGGAGCGCGCAACGTACAAGCCGCCTGGATGGGTGTGGGGATCTCCTACGGCGCAAATATGAACTGGGGTGGCAGCGGCACGGCTCCGTGGGGACCTATGGGCGCCGTCAGCAGCTGGCTCAACTACCCGTCTCCTTCGCTGGCAGCGATAGGTCAACCCAGCAACACCATCTTACTGGCGGAGCGCTTCAACAGTGATTGCCTCGCTGTCACGCAGGTCGGCAACCCCACGAATTACCGGGCCGATTTCGTAACGGGCACGTATCTGAACAGCATCACGCCCGCCAACATACCCGACGGAACCCGGCCGGCGGCGGCTTATCCCAACGGGCCCAACGGCGCAGTGACCGCGAAACATTCGGATATGTCCAACTTTCTCTTCTGCGACGGCCATGTGAAGGCGATGCGCCCCGCTTCCACGAACCCCGACCCGCGGACCCGCCTTAATGACAATCTCTGGGATGCCCGACGCTCTTGACGGGTGTTCTCAGCGGCAGTGCCTGTAGACAGACCGAGCGCTGCCACCGTCAAGGAAGACAGATCAAGATGAAAAGAACCGTTGTATGGCACTGTGCCCTTTTTGTTGGCCTTCTGCTGGGTACCGTTCTTACCGGCTGCAGCACCGATACCAAGATGCCGGAGGAAGACAAGGCCAACTTCAAAGGGGGGCCGATGCCGAAGGATTTCGTGCCGGGGAAACCGGCGCCCAAATAGCACGACCGGGGGCGGGACCTGTCAGATCCTGCTCCGGAGATAAGGCACCATCGCGATGACTCTGCGACGATCCCTGTGGTCGCTCGCGGCGCTCTACTTCGCCGCGACGATCCTGCCCAGTTGCCGGGCAGACAATGCGCCCATGGAAACACAGAAAAACGAACGCCGCCGCACCGGTGCGGCGACCCCGCGCCCCAAGCCACTCTTCCGCGACTTCATGGGCCTGAACACCCATACGGTCCAGTTCAGGCCCGAACTCTACAAGCCCGTCGCAGGCCTTTTGCGCGACTATCACAACCTCGATTGGGACATCGGAGACGACACCTCCAACGCCACGAAGTTCCCGATGTCGCGAAACGGCGTGAACTGGAAGGATCTTTATGGGTCGTGGAGGAAGGCGGGCTACACCATTGACGTGTGCGTCCAGTTCGGAGCGATAAAGCCGGACGGCTGGAAAAATATCCCCCGCGACGCCTACGCCTACGGCAAGGCTTTCGCCCGGTATTTCGGGCCTTCGGGACAGAACTTGGCCGAATCGGCGGAGATCGGCAATGAGCCCGGCAACTACGACGATGCTGTCTACCGGCAGGTCTTCGAAAACATGGCCCGGGGTATGCGCGAGGGCGATCCGAAGCTCAAAGTCGTGACCTGCGCAACCTTCGCCAAGGAGAGCGGTAAGTACCACAAGAGCCTGTCCACGGTCAAGGGCCTGGAAAGCCAGTACGACGTCATCAACCTCCACTCCTACGCCCAGGCGGAGCCGTACCCGACGTGGCGCCGCAGCTACCCCGAAGACCCGACGCTCGATTTCCTCAAGGATATCAACGCGGTGATCACCTGGCGCGACGCCAACGCGCCGGGTAAGGAGGTCTGGCTGACGGAGTTCGGATGGGACGCGACCACCAAGCCACAGGACAAGGAGGGTACCTTCAAGCAGTGGGTGGGGGTCACCGACACCCAGCAGGCGCAGTATATCGTCCGCGCGTTCCTGGTCTTCTCCGCCCTTGACCTCGACCGGGCGTATCTCTATTGGTTCAACGATTCGGATAAGCCCTCGGTCCACGCCGCGTCGGGCCTGACCAGGAACTACCAGCCGAAGCCCTCTTTCCACGCGGTGGCGCACCTGCGGAAGACGCTGGGCGACTATCGCTTCGCCCGGGCTGTGACGCAGAAAACCGGCGACCTGTACGTCTATGAGTACCAGCACGCCACCGACCCGGCGCAGCGCATCTGGGCCGCTTGGTCCCCCACCGGCGCGGACCGGAAGACCGAAGTGACGCTCGCCCTCGGCGCCGCCGCGCCCGTCAGGGCGGAGCGGATGCCGCTGACGCCGGGGACGCCCGAGGCGGTGCGCTGGGAGACGGGGGAAGCGGGCGGGGTCAAGCTGACGGTGGACGAGTCGCCGGTTTTCCTCTGGATGCGGGCGCCGTAGCCGTGGAGAGACGTCTCAGCATCGGTTCCCTAAGGACATTGCGGGACGGCTGAACAACGCCGAACAATCTTGCAACCCGACCCTTCAGAAGGCCGATCCTGAGCACCAAGAAAACGAACGCGGGCCGGCTGATCGTAGCGTCCCTGTTATCAGTGGCCGGATCGGCAGACGTCCGTGGCGCCGAGCCCGTGGCGCCGCCACAGAGCGTAGCCGAGCAGACTGGTAAGCGCCTGCAGCGTCTGCTGCTTTGCGCGCTCGAGGCGGATTCGAGCGTTCAAAAGGGTGGCTCGACGCTCGTCAAGACCTGGGCCTGCCATCACGCCGGGGCATCTCGTCAGTCGCCGGGATTTCGCCCCGCAACATCCTGGCGATCTGACCGGTAAGCCACAGGTAATGGTCGGAGGGCAGCCCTTCATACGTTAAAAAGGGGCTGTCACCAACCGGCGGATCGTTGGAGACCTTGAAGATCGCCGTGGCCTCGTCTATCTCGTCGAACATGGCGATGTAGAGCATCTGCGCTCCCGCCCGCTTGGCCGAGACTGCCTGCGCCCAGAGGAACCGCCCACCCAGGCGAGGAATCTGGTTGAAGGGCTTGTTTTCACCGCGTGTCTTCATCAGGTTGTACCAGCTAAAGCCGGGGAAGGCTCCGGGAAGATACGCCAGGTTGCGCTTTTTGGCCCAGGCTGCGTCGGGCGCATGTTCGCTCTGCGCGAGTTCTCTCTGGCAGCTTCAGGCGTGCTGTAGCGCCCGACCGGCCACGGCGCCAGGCCGTCGGCGGCTTGGATCACTTCAGGAGCGACGGGTCTTTGGTCGCGTCACGCGCCGGTCCGCCAATAGAAGGGCACCCCTAGAAGGACCGTGTTCCCGCCATAGACCGGATCGTTTTTGAGGAACTGAATCAAGCTCAGATACTCTTTGGGACTCGGGCGTCCCTCCAGACCGATGCCCCACAGCACCACCACCGGTTTGCCGTTGTGCCGGATGTAGTGTTTGTCGGTGCGAATCTTCGCCTCGTCCACCAGCCATTTCCAGTCCGTCGAGACGTCGGGAAAGATATTCTCGGCGGTGGTGCCGGAGAGATCATACATCATACCCCACGGCACAGAGTTGGCCGTCGAAGCCGCGCGCACATTCGCCAGGACACGGTTCAGCATCGGACGCTGCCCCGACCTGGACGCCACGGTGACGAAGCGCTGCAAAAACGCGCCGTCAATGCCGTATTGCTTCATCCAGGCGAAATGGCGATTGACCGTCTTGGCATTCTGCGAGTCGAAGACATGCGCCACGCTGCCGTCCTTGTGGCGGAAGTCGGTCGGCACCTTCTCGTCGGCATCCATCCCGGTGGTGTTCGGCCACATTTCGACGCTCACGAAGCCCGGCCTGAACTCCCCCTTGCTGCCGTAGTGCACCCACTTCGCGTTGTCTTCCTGACGCAGCGGCGTAAACCATCCCTGATAGCCGACAAACACCTTGCCGTTCATCGTCATGTTTTCCTCCACGGGACTCGTCCGGGTGTCCGCGCCCGCGGGATGGCAGCTACCCCATAGAGCCAGAACAAGGAAAGAAGAAACAATGGAGATTTTCACGTTCGTTTCTCCGTGATGTCATCGGCTGTAGGGGTAATCGCAGAAGCCCATTTTCTGTTTATCCAGCACAACCAATGGAGTGCTCCCAGGACTTATGCGATTACCTTTGGAGTTTAGGGCGAAGTGGCTGTGGGCAGCCAGTAGGTCCCGTTCGCCGGGCTGGACGTACTGGGGGAGATGTCGCACCGAACCACGGTGGCAAAGGGATCACCCTCGTTGGTGACGCGGGTCTTTCCTTTGGCATCCTTCAGGTATTTAGCGTGCCCGTCTGCGAAAACCCCGGTCAGGCCGCTCTGGTGGCCGGCACTGGGCTTCCGCGTCGGGAACAACGGCGCCGAAGAAGGAGTGCGTGGACGCATTGCCGCATAGAATGATCATGGCGATCAGTTTGTCGGCCGGGTGGGTCGGCGTCTGCGGGCACTGCGCCCTGACATAGAAGCCCGAGCCGCGCCGGCTTTCCAGTAGGCCACGCCTGCCTAGCTCCTTGAGCGCCGCGCGTACCGTGATATCACTGACCTGGTACTGCTCGCACAACGCGTTCATCGAGGGCAGGCGCTCGCCCGGCGTCAGGATGCCGCGCTCGATCTGAGCCGTAATATCCTCCACCACACTCTGGTACAGGGTCGCCTTGCCGCGTTTCATCGGCATCTTCGCCCGTTCCAGATATCACAAATCACGCCTGCGTGATAGAGCATCACGCAGGGAAGTCTCAGACGTTTTTATGTATACGAACTTTATACGAGGTTTGCCGTTCTGTCAAGGAAATCACAAAAAGTTCAGGGCCCGATTGTGGCGAGCGGCCGTAGCCAGGCAGAGACACAGAATCGACTGATCAAGGAACAGGCAGCCAGCTACAGCTACTTGCAGCTTTCCGTCTCTTGCATTCGGCAGGGAAGCTGAGGGCCTTCCGAGTGGCGGGCCCGTGCAAAGTACTCACTCTCCGCACGGAGCTTCTTTCGCTCCTGGAACCAACAGGCTACCGCGACGACCAAAAGTCTGCCGCCTAAGCCAAGCTTTCGTCCAGGGAGGAAATGGCACCGGAAAGTCCACCTGCACCGCAGGAAACACAAAACGGCAGTTCAGAAGCAGACGCCGACGAAGGCAGCGGAGGACGCAAAGACCGACTGGAAGTTCGTGATCGGGTACAAAGGCGAACTTCCACCCGACTGGCTCCGCGGCAGTAGGTCCTCTCCGTGTCTCAAGAAATGCTCTTTCTTGAGACGGAACACCGGGAGAAGGTACCGCAGGCGGGCTGGTGCTTCTTTCAGGTCAACAAAAGGCTGGCCTTGTTGGGTAGAGTGGAAGTGCCCGAGGCGATGCGCGAGGCGTTGCTGGGCATCGGGTTCCCACTCTGGCAAGCAGAGGGTCTGCTGGAGGATTATGCGCACTATCGGCGCGGCGAGGCAGCGGCGGTCACTGCCGGTGTGCGCGATGCCATCGGCAAAGCGCCGCGCCCTTTTGAGGAGTTCGCGCGCGACCATGCCAGCATGTTCTCCTGAGGCGTGGTCAGCGTGGCCAAGGCAGACATCATGCAGAGTGTAGAGGAAAGCCAGGCACGCGTGGCTCTGCTGCGCGAGCGGCGCCAGGGCTCAGAGGGCACGCCGCCGACGAGCACACCATCGCGCACCCTGAGGCGGTCAGTGCCGCGGCGGCCTGCCTCCTTCTGGGCGGCCCGGCACTCTACCTCCTTGGCAACGCCTGGTTCAAATGGGCGCTTTGGGAGCACGTGCCACGGTCCCGGCTCGTCGCCCTCCTCGCCCTGGCCGCTCTGATCCCGCTCGCGCCGGTGTCCTCGGCCCTGGGCGTGCTCTGCGCCGCGACGACCGCCGTCGCGGCAGTCGCGTGGTGGGACACGTGCGCGGGGCGCCGACGAGTCGGCAACGCGTAACAGCACGTCACGCGTGTGGGTACTGTCAAATTAACGTTCTCGCGACGACCTCCCGCCCGCTGACGGCGGGATCAAACGTTCTCACGGATTTAGACCTGGCGCGGCCAGCACCAAGCGGAACACGATGGGCGCGACCTCTTGCGGGGTGCGCTCTCCGGCGAGCACGTCGTAGAACTCGAAGCCCGTCAGCGCCAGCAGAGTTTCCACCAATGCTTCGCGCGCTGCAGGCGGAGGCGTGATTCCGTGCCCGCTCAAGCGGCGCAGCAGCATTTCGATGGCGTGGTGACGCCGCTCGTAACGAGCCGCTATCGCCGCCGCGAACTCTTTGTCCAGCGCCGCGAAGCCGCGCAAACGGCGGTTCAGCGCACGGTCGCTTTCCCAGAAGTCGCAGAACGCTTCGATATAGGCTTGCAGCGCCTCCAGCGCGTCGGGCCGCGAGAAGGCATCCGGCAGACGCTCGCCCAGACGACCGCGCGCCCCCATATCGTCGAACAGCGCCTCCAACAGCCCTCGCTTCGACCCGAAACGCTGATACACGGTCATACGCGTGACGCCCGCCTGTCGCGCGACCGCTTCCATCGAAAAGCCCGCCAGTGCGTTCTCGCCCAGAATCAACTCGCGCGCCGCCGCCAATACTCGCGCCCGCGTCGCCTCCATCGCCGTCTCACGCTGGCCCAACCGGTAAGGCCGCGAACATTTCTCCTTCGTGCCGCTCTCGGCACTACGCGTTTCTTTTTTCATTACTCATCCCTCTTCTAATCTTACCTCTTGCATAATTAGATTTACAGTATGTATAATAGAATAAGACGCCAACGGCAGCCGTTTTCCGTCGTGGCGAATTCAACTTGGGAGGCGCTATGTCACCTTCAAACATCCAAGCGCGGAGTGCTCAGGCCGCAGAGCATCGCGGTCCTTCGCCGGGCGTCGTTGCTCTGGTTCATGTCGGGCTGTTCGTCGGCAGTCTGGTGGCGCTGGGCGTGATGGGCAAAGGAGCCATGCCGCTGCCCTATGGCTCCATCGCGGCAGGGCAAACCTACTACGAGCAGAACGCGGAGGCGGTGCGCGTCGCCGCGTTTTTGCAATTCAGCGCGGCGATTCCGCTGGGGATATTCACCTCTGCCATCACCAGCCGCTTGAAGTTCCTGGGCCTGAACGTGGCCGGGGTTTCGATCGCGCTATTTGGAGGCCTAGCCGCTTCGGTCATGCTGGTGCTGTGCGGGCTGACGGGTTGGGTGCTGTCGCAGCCCGGCGTGGCGAGCGAGGCCGGAGCGATGCGCGCTTTGCAACTGTGGGGATTCGCAACCGGCGGCGTGGGCACCGTTGTGCCGTTTGGTTTGCTGCTGGCGGGAGTCTCAGTTTCGGGCGGGTTAGTAGGACTGTTGCCGCGTTGGATTGCGGTTTGGGGGTTAATCGTGGCGCTTTTGGCCGAACTTGCGACGCTAAGCTTGATTGTGCCGCGAGCCTCCATTTTGTTGCCGCTGGGCCGCTTCCCCGGCCTGCTGTGGATGGTCGCCGCCGGCTTCGCGCTGCCCAAATCGAGAAGCGCCGGGGGCGAGACGGCCTAAATGGAACGGGGAACGGCACTGCTGTTTTGCGAGTTGATGCGGGGGCCGCACCCACAACCGGCATGCGGCGAAGAAAAAGGAGCAGGTATGAAACTCAATCATCTCGACCTCCAGGTTTCGGACGTTCACGCCGCGCGAGCGTTTTTCGAGACACATTTTGAAGTGCGAGCGCCACGGAGATAAACGCCCATGAAAGCTTCAACGCAGCGAAACATTGTGCGCTGGCTGCACATCCTGGCCAGCATCCCGATAGCAGGCTACATCTACGGGCCGGTGGCCAGCATTCCGCGCGCCGCGTTCGCAGTCAAGTGGGTAATTGTGCCCGTCGTGGTGCTGTCGGGCTTGTGGATGTGGAAGGGCCACCTGGTGAAACGGCGTTTTCGCATCAGCCCTCGCCGCGAGAACCGCGCGGAACGGCACGAGGAAACCGCATGAATGCTCGGTAAGCCACACATGACACTAGCGACGAGCAGGGTCGTGCGCCCTTGGTGCTGCTCCCTCTGGTGCGATCAGCAGCCCGTCAGTTCGTCTGACCCGAGCGCCTCCCTTGGCACCACCCATCGCTGCAGGGCGTCGTGACCCGGCACCGTTATCGAGCACGCATAACAGGCTCTTGACTTCGTAAGGCGCTCCCGCTGACTGGGTGGCGATCTCGTCAGGAGGGTACCCATGAAGATCCTTTTCGCGTGCTGCGGTGGACTGGACGTGCATGCCCGAACCGTGGTGGCCCGCCTGATGGCTAAGGCAGCTACTTCGCTTCGCCGTGCTCCCCGCTTTCCCCCGCTCTCTGTATCACGAGCAGCATATACACCTTATGGCTCGCGAAATAGGCCGGATCAACGACCCGCAGGTTACCGGCGACCACATCCTGCAACGTAGCCACGCCCTCCTCAAGAACATAGTGCAGGCCCGGCGCTCGTCGCCGCAGCTCCCCAACCCCGTAGTCGATCAAGGGAGCGCCCAGTCGGCCCGCCCACATGTGCACATAGCGCAGCGTCGGCAGAACATTCGGGCTGATATCTTGCTCGTAAATGATCTGCCACCCGCCCCTCGTTAATCGGGTGACGAACTCGGCCCATTCGTGGCCGGACTTATCCAGAGCCGTGCTCTTGCGGAAGTAATCACAGGCGACCCACCTCCCGCCCGGCTTCAAAATAGTGTCCAGGAGGGGCAGGGCCCGATCCAACTCCAGGTACTGGAGGGACTCGGCGGTGATGGCCGTGCCGTAGCGAGCGGCGTTGCCTTGGAGCGGGATCTCCTCGAATTTGCCGGCGATCACGGGGACGTCTTGGTAAGTGTCCCGGATATGATCGAGCCTGCCGACGGTCCGGCGTCAGGCCCACCGGTGAGAACCGCCGCTCGCGCAGGATCCGGATCAATCCACCCATCCCGCAGCCGATGTCCAGGACGGGTGACTCGCGATCTACGACCCGATCCGTGAGGAGGTGAGCGTACCGAAGTTGGGCACGGGCGATATCGTTGAGGCTCAGTTCTTCCCGGGCGGCACGCCCGGTTCGTCGAAGTAGCCGTAGTGTAAAAAGTCGCCCGGCAGGAGCCGTGAGAAAAGCTTGGTTGTGGATCGTCGCGGGCCTGTTCCTCCCACCGCCGACCGGTCTGGAGCTTGATGGCGTGGAACAGGTGGACCGGGTGAAGCATTCTCCGATAACGGACTTATAGATCGTGCTCGCCCGTATCCTGCTCACTCTGAATCGCTATCTCCCGTTACTCCGCTTTTTCTCCACGCCCGACGGCTGCGCCATCGTTGGGCATCGCCAGGGTACCACGCCACGATCTTTCCGCTTTCGCGCCCGGATCAATTCCGCCGCGCCCCGTAACTTCTGGAATAAAGCGGGCTAACGACCAAGTTTGTACATTAGATGTGGTGCCCGTGACGACGAGACCAAATATAGGCCACCACGAGCCCGCCGGTGAGAGGAGCGCCTGGCACCACTTTAAACTTGCCGGCAAGGCCGGACAGTATCTAAAGCCTCCACTCCGGGGAAGAGCTTGCATCACAAGCTTGGCCTTCAACGGGCAAGGACACCACCTACTTTCGACGAGGAAAAGCGATGTTCCTGCGCACCGATGTCTCCACTGTGATTCGGAACGATAGCAACTCTAGTTTCCGGTAAATGGGAGAGACATCGGGCCGGAACTCTGGTACAGTTAGGTGCCACCAAACCTTCCAGAGACCTGCCCGATGCCTTCTCTAGTTTACCGTATCCATGCCTTGTTGTGTCACGTCCTTACGAGCGTTCCGGTGGGGACCCATCTGGGCCTGTTTCCATCTGTTAGGGACGCTGCTTTCCGTCGCTTGCTCGCCAGCCGGGGAGCAGTGATCCCCGCGCTCGGGGAGAGCGGACTGGCTCCCGACGCGGTGCGCCGGGCCGGGGCGGCTCTGAGCTATGGGTGCTGGCGATGCTCGGAGTTAGGGGCCTGGCAGCAAGCCGTAGAAAAGGAAGGACGCTGGCAGGCGCACTCTCATGGCGGCTACCGGCCTGTGGCCGGCGACCTGGTCGGCTTCTTCCGCCCCGGCTCAGGGGCTGCCCCACCAAGCACTACGCGTCGGCAGCGGGCAAGGCATTGCCGGCGATTGTCCTGGGAGTGCTGGTACGTGTTGGCTCGGTACAAAGCAGCGGATTGCGCTCCCCTGCGCCTTCGGGCGCGCCCGAGGATCAGAAGCCGACCTGCAACGGCGGCTTCTGGAGCAGGCCCGTCTCATGCTGGCTGAGGAGGAAGCCCTGGTACTTGACCGCGGCTTTTCTGTGGCACAGGCGCAAAAGGCGGGTGTGGCGCGCTTGGTTGTGCGCGGCCCCAAGAACTTCGCGGCGCGGCGCGGCTATCTCGCCCGAGTACAAGGGGCATGGCCGCCGACCAACCTATGGGGATGCTGTGCGCCCCCTGGCACGGCAGCGGAAGGGCAAAGTGATTGCCGCTACGACGCCGACCGGGTAGAGACTTGGTGTGAGGGCTGCTGCATCCTGCGCGCGGAGTTCTGGGAGAACTTGGTCGCCCGCGATGCCCCGCCCGGTGCGCCCCGCTTTAGCTGTGTGGTGATTCATGACCCGCGCTACCGGGAACCTTTGCTGTTGCTGAGCGACCTGACTCTTTGTGGCCGCGACTATCAAGGTTTGTGTATCGCGACCGCTGGTCGGTGGAGATGTTACCGCTTTGAGCCAAACAAATGCTGGGCGCGGTTGGGCAGTTCGTCTTCGGGGAGGAGAGCCGTCAGCGCCTTGCGGAGTTGTCGCTCTTGGCGGGTGCGATCCTCTGGTATGTGGCGGCGACTCAGGAGGCGGTGGCGACGGGGTTCTGGGATCGTGCGCCCCAAGCGAGCAGTGGGCGGCTGCGGCGGGTGCTGGCGCGGGTGCCTTTCTCGGAGTTGGGGGCTCTACCCGAGCCATATCGGAAAAAGGCCTCGCCGACGGGGCACTTACCCAAGGGGGTTCTGGCGCACCGAAGGGAAGAAAGCGTCTGCTGAGCAGCCAGGTCAGGTGCTGATGGCGGCATGAGAATGCTCTTTTACCGGAAAGTAAAGGGGATCGGAGCGGCGGGAAATCGGCAGGCAGGTCGGGGTGGCAAAGCTGGAACACCTGCTCGGAGCGCGCCAGGTCACGCAGGCGGTGCTCGCCCAGGTGTTTGAGCGTCACCGTAGGCGGCAGGGCGTCACGGGCAAGTTCCTGAGCCACGTCCGAGAGCAGCACCTGCCCGCCATGCCCCGCTGCGAGCAGCCGCGCCACGCGGTTCAAGGGCTGACCGAAGTAGTCCCCGTCACGTAGTTCAGCCGTTCCTGTGTGCAGGGCCATGCGCACCCTTAGGTGGATAGTCTCCTGCTCTGCCTGCGCAAGAAGAGCGCGCTGGGCGGCCAGGGTGCCGTTCACGGCATCGGGCGCAGTGGCAAAGGCGGCGCAGAAGGCGTCTCCAACAGTCTTGAAGACACGCCCGCCGCTGCTCTCGATGGTGGCGCGGAGCAGAGCGTCGTGGTGTGCCAGGGCGGCACGCATCGCTTCTGGTTGTTCTTCCCAGAGCCTGGTGCTGCCCTCGATGTCGGTGAACAGGAATGTGATCGTGGCGCTGCTGCTCGGCGGATTCATGGTGAACTCATGACCTCCACGGGTACGAGAACCGACGGTGGAGCTATGTTCACCACCGAGGGCTGCCCTTCCTAAAGAGGACACGCCGCATGTGGATGGGTTGAACGGTTGTCTTTATCGGCGACGGCCCTTTGTTGAGGCGATTACCCCCTTTCTGGTCTGCAACCCCTCCGCGTCAGCAGAGTCGTCGTCACCCCGGATGCCTACATGGGCAGCACGATCCCGGTCGGCTGCGTCATCGCCACCGACGGTACGCTGCTCCAGGCGCCCGTGGGCTTTGATATCGGCTGCGGGATCATGAGCTTCCGCTCGACGGTGCCGCACACGAAGGGGCTGGACGACAGGTTGCGCCGCAAGTTCTCCGAGGAGGTCATGAAGCGCGTCGGGCTGGGCCTCGGGCAACGGGGGATCTTTCACCTCAGCGCGAAGGAGTTCCAGGAGATGATCCGGCGCGGCCGCGCTGGGCTACGAGCGCAGCAACTCCGAACGTGACTTCATTCCGGTAGACGACCGGTGGGATCCGCCGCAGCGGGCGGTCGGCCGGGGTATCGGGCAGCTCGGCTCGCTCGGGGGCGGCAATCACTTCATCGAGCTTCAGTATGACTAGAACGGGCACCTGTGGGTGATGGTCCACACGGGCAGCCGGGGCTTCGGCTATCAGCTCGCTACCCACTTCATCTAGGCGGGCCGTGACGAGTAGCAGAAGCGTCACGGGAGGACGTACGCCAGGGCGATCTACTTCGAACCGGACTCGCCGCACTACGCGGGGTACAAGAATGCGGTGGCGGCGGGCGGCAACTACGCCATCGCCAACCGCCTCCTCATTTGGCAGCAGGTTGGCACGGCGTTCCGGCGCGTCTTCGGCCAGGAGCCGGAGCTGGTTTACGAGATCAGACATAATCTGGCGCAGCAGGAGGTGCTGCCCGGCGGGAGCCCGGCCTGGATCCACCGGAAAGGCGCGACCCGCGCCTTTCCCGCTGGCCACCCCCTGCTGGCGGGAACCAGGTGGGAAAAGACCGGCCACCCCATCCTGATCCCCGGCTCCATGGGCGACACCTCCTACATCCTGACGCCCAAGGCGGGCGCGGCCAGGTCGCTCTTCTCGGTCAACCACGGCTGCGGCAGGCGCATGAGCCGGGGCGAGGCGAAGCAGCGCCTGACGCAAAGCGGGGTGAACCGGCAGATGAGGAAGCTCAACGTGCTCGTGAACGCGGGCGGTGACGTGCCCATCGACGAGTCCCCGGACGTTCATAAACCCACCGGGGACGTGATCGCCGCCGTCGTCGACGCCGGGCTTGCCGGGGTGACGTTCACGCTCACCCCGATGGCCTCGATCAAAGGTGTCGACTGACGTTAAGGACAAGGCCTTTGAACTTCCTCAATGATTCCTCGGCCGCGACGCTCGTCCGCGGTTTTACAATCATCGGGTGAACAGATTGACAATTCTGCCGGGCTGTGGGATAATACGTCAATCCGACATTAACCGGTTCATCAAGACATAACCGGGTTGCGGGGGCAGATGGGTAAGAGCGGTGTGACGATCAACGACGTGGCCCGGCACATCGGCGTGTCGAAGGTGACAGTCTCGTACGTGCTGAACGGCCGCCAGACGGGGGTCCGGATCAGCGACGAGACGCGCCAGCGCGTGCTGAAGACGGCCAAGGAGATGGGGTACCATCCCAATGCCCTCGCGCGGGGGTTGGCGCGCCGCCGAACCGATACCCTGGTGCTGGTGATGCAGTCGCCGCGGGTCTTTTCGGGCTGGTCCGGATTCATCAATGAACTGATGCACGGCGCCCTGGACGGGGCGAACGAACTCGGGTATGACCTGATGCTCCATACCAAGGGGGAGCCGGATCTGGAGCGGGATGTTCTCGCGCTCACGGACGGGCGTGCCGATGGCGCCCTGTTGCTCCGCGATATGGATGACCCGCTGGCCCGGCATCTGGGCGCGCGCGGATTTCCCTTTGTCCAGGTGTTCAGCCGTTCGCCGTCCCCCGACGTCTGGTCCGTCGATTGTGACAACGTCGCGGGGGGCAGGCTGGCAACGGAGCATCTGCTGGATCTGGGGCACGTGCGCATCGGCCATATCGGCGGCTCGCCGCACTCCGCGGCGGCCGCCGACCGCCATGAAGGGTACTGTCAAGCGCTCGCCGCGCGCGGGATTGAGCCCGACCCCGATCGGTTTTGCAAGGTGGGCTACGCGGGCGGCGATTTCGGCCCCTTCCTGGCCATGATGGCGCGTGACGAGGCGCCGACCGCCTTTTTTGTCTGGAGCGATGACGTGGCCATCCGGGCCATGGGTTTGCTGCGCGAGAAGCTGGGCAAGCGCGTGCCGGAGGATGTGTCTGTGGTCGGCTACGACGGCACGGAGATCTGCGAGCATACGGTGCCCCGGCTCTCCAGCGTGCGCCAGCCCATCTACGACATGGCCGCGCGCGGTGTCGAGATGCTGGTCGCGCAGATTCAAAAACAGCCTATGGAAGAAAAGCAAGCACTGTTTGCCCCGACGCTTGTTCGCCGCGAATCCTGCGCGCGGCCTCCTGTCTCATCTACGTCCTGTCACCCAGGGTGACGCTTCTACACAACGGAGGAGAAAAACCATGCAGCGCTTACATCGTTCTCGAACAGGTTTCACGCTCATCGAGCTGCTCGTCGTGATCGCCATAATAGCCATACTTGCAGCCATCCTGTTCCCCGTCTTCGCCCAGGCTCGCGAGAAGGCACGCCAGGCGGCCTGTATGTCCAACGAGAAGCAGATCGGTCTCGGGCTGATGCAGTACACCCAGGACTATGACGAGTATTTTCCCGTCCGTTATGGAGCCAACACCCCGGCAGACTACGTCGACGGGCGTCAGCGCACGTGGAAGGACATGCTAATGCCCTATATCAAGAATGTCGATGTATACAGGTGCCCCTCGAATCCGACCGCAAAACGACCGGATAGGTATGGTGGACAAGACCGCTTTTTCCCCGGCGGCTATGCGATGTATCTGCCGGATGGACCGTTCACCGTTCCCCTTTTTGAAAGCGGCGCGGCCTATCCCCAGTCGCTTGCCGGCGTGCAAACGCCTGCCAATGCTCTGGTGATTGTGGAAACCAGCTATCGAGCGCCTGACACGGGGCCTTATCAACCCTATCAAGAACCGGCGCAGACTGATCCGGGCGTCACTCCCGGTCCTTCGTCCTGGAACAGCGGACATAGTAAGAAAAAATGTAACATTATCTATATGGACGGTCATGTGAAGTACCGTGCGCTGAAGGATACCTTTAACGAGGATGGCGGTTCGAACGCTTGGCGCTTTACGAAAGCGTCGGCAGACGCCGTGGGCCGCTCCTGGTACTACCGGCTCTGGACGGACCTCCAGCGTTATCCGGCGAACGACTAGCCATGAAAGGACTGGCTCTGCGGTGTTCCGCGCCGCTTCTGCTCCAGGCGGTGGCGATCCTTCTGTGGGTTGTCCCCGCTCTGGCGGAGCCGCCGGCAAAGATCTCGGTCGAGACGCCGGCCCAGCCGACGAATACCCAGCTTCTCGATACGGTGCAGCACAAGGCGTTTGCCTTCTTCTGGAATGAATCCCATCCGCAAACCGGCCTGACCAGAGACCGCGCGCGCAATCTGCCCGGCATCCCGGACACCCATACGGTCGCTTCCATCGCGTCAACGGGATACGCGCTGGCGTCGCTGCCGGTCGCCGTCGAGCGGGGATGGATCCGCCGGGAGGATGCGTATCAGAGGGCGTTGATGACGCTACGCTATATCCACGATAAGTTCCCCCACGTCCACGGCTTCTACTACCACTTCGTCGATTGGGCGACCGGGGAGCGCGCCTGGAAATCGGAGCTGTCGTCCATCGACAGCGCGCTGCTGGTTCTGGGCGCGCTGGCGGCGGGGCAGTATTGGTGGGGCACCGAGGTCGATCGCCTCGCCGGCGCGATCTATGCGCGGATGGACTGGCCCTGGATGCAGCGCGCCGACGGGGCGAACCCGGAGTTAAGATCGCTCTCCATGGGCTGGAAGCCGGAGACCGGCTGGCTCAAGAACCGCTGGGGCCGGTACAACGAGGCGTCCTACCTCTACCTGCTGGCGATGGGCTCGCCCGCCCACCCCATCGGCAGCGACGCCTGGGACCAGTGGGAGGTGCCCACGGCGGAGGTCGAGGGCTACCCCGTCTTCGGCGGCCCGAGCCCGCTCTTCTTCGCCCAGATGACGCCGGGCTACTTCGATCTGCGCGGCCTGCGCGACCGGCAGGGCCGGGACTGGTGGACGAACTTCCGGAACGAGCACCTGGCCAACCACGCCTACTGCGCCCGCAACGCGGGCAAGGTCAAGACCTACTCGCCCACCATCTGGGGCATCACCGCCAGCGATGTCCCGTCGGGGTACGGGGCGCATCGACCGGTCGACGGAAAAAACGACGGCACGGTCGCCCCGACGGCGATGCTTTCCAGCATCTTCGTCACGCCCGGCCTGGCCCACGCGTCGCTGCGCGCCCTCTGGGATCAGTACCGCGACCGGATCTGGGGGCGCTACGGGTTCTCGAACGCGTTCAACGTCGACAAAGCCTGGTATGACAAGGACGTCATCGGGATCGACCTGGGCATGATGCTGCTGGCCATCGAGAACCACCGGACGGGACTGATCTGGCGCTTGATGCGCGCGCACCCGGCCGTGAAGAAGGGGATGGCGGCGGCGGGGATGCGTCGGCCGGACTCACGGGCCTTTCTTCCCGATGCCCAGCGCCTCGGCATGGGTAGCCGCCGGCGAGAGCGTGCGCGGTTTCAACCGCACGTACACCGGAACGCTGGTGGGGAAGCTCTCCATCTGCCGTTCGATCTTTCCCTTGGCCCGTTCGCTGGGCAGCGCAAAAGGGCGACCCGCCGCCCGAAGCCGATCTCGCGCTGCATTTCAGCAACAAGGTACCCGGCAAGCCGTATATCGAGTCGGAGGCCACCCCCGATGCCCCCGGCGGCTACTGGGGGAGCTACAGCAAAAAACCGGGCTACTACAACTACATCAACGGCGATCTGCTGCTTCGACAGGTAACGCCGTCGGGCCAGCTTTGCTACCCTGGCTCCCACCGCTGCAGTACGCTCTGCAGGCTTGGAAGCGGTCGCTGCCAGAGCCATTCGACATCGAGCCAGAAGCCGGGGAGGACCACGCTACGAATGATGCCATCCGCGCCGACGGGCAGCGGTTCGTAGACTCCCTCCGCGCTCCGCTGGTAGAACTCGGCTTGCTTGCGCGGCGGATCAATCAGCCAGTATTCCCGCACGCCGCCCCGGGCGTATTCGCGGAACTTAGTTTCCCGGTCGCACCCGCGGCTCTCCGGGCTGACAATCTCCACGGCCAGATCGGCGGGACCATCCAGGTAGTTCTCCCTGAGGCGGGACAGGTTTTCCTTCGTGATAAACAAGATATCCGGCTCGCGGCCTGGCAGATCTGGTCCCGTCTTCATCAGGAACGGCGCGAACAGGACCAGGCCAAGATCATGCGCCGAAACAAACTGATCGAGGAGCAAGACGAGGAACTTTAGGAGGATCTGATGCTCGTTCGATGTCGTCAAGAAAGTGACCTCCCCGTCCACCCACTCCGCGAACGTGTCCTCATCCGCCCACGCCAAGAACTCTTCGAAAGTCATCCGCGCGGGGGGGGGCGCAACGTCCTGCTGCGTGGTCCCGATCTCTTGTATCATCGTTCGTGCCTTTGATCTATCCGTTGGGATACCTCACATTTTCGCCAGCGCCTGCCCCACGAGACCGGGAATGTCGGCGGTGGTGTCGGCGACGGGGACGCCGGCGGCCTGCAGTGCCTCGACCTTACTTTGGGCGGAACCGGAGGTGCCGGAGACGATGGCGCCGGCGTGGCCCATGCGCTTGCCCGGCGGCGCGCTGCGGCCGCCGATGAAGCCGACGACCGGTTTGGTCATGGTCTTGATGTACTCGGCGGCGACCTCCTCGTCGGAGCCGCCGATCTCGCCGACCAGCACGACGACCTTGGTGTCGGGGTCCGCCTCGAACAGCGGGAGGACGTCGACGAACGTCATGCCCAGGATCGGGTCGCCGCCGATGCCCACGCCGGTCGTCTGGCCCAGCCCGGCGCGGGTGAGCGAGTCCACGATCTCGTACGTCAGTGTGCCCGAGCGCGACACGAAGCCGACCGGGCCCGGCGTGAAGCTCGGGGCCGGCATGAACCCGATCTTCGATTTGCCCGCGGACAGCAGGCCCGGACAGTTGGGGCCGATGAGCCGCGTTTTGCCCGTCGACTTGACGTAGCGGACCACCCCGATCATGTCCTGGATCGGGATGAACTCGGTGACGCAGACGATCAGGTCCACACCGGCGCTCGCGCCCTCGATCATCACGTCGGGGGCCGGGCGTTCGCCCACGATGACGAAGTGCGCGTTCGCGCCGGTCTCTTCCACCGCCTCGGCGACCGTGTCGAAGACCGGCACGCCGCGCTCGGTCGTCTGGCCGCCCGCGCCCGGCTTGACGCCGGCGACGACCTTGGTGCCGTAGTCCATCATCTGCCCGGTGTGGAACGACCCCTCGCGCCCGGTGATGCCGGACACCACGACGCGCGTGTTCTCGTCGATCAGGATGCTCATGCGGCCTTCGCGCTTCAGGTAGTAGGTGGCGACCTCGTCCACTTCCACGAACTGTCGCCCTCGGACTCGCCCGACTCCGCGTAGGTCTCCACCTGGGACACGTGGACCGACACCGCCTCCCAGCCCTCGCCGCCCAGGTCGTTCAGCAGCGTCTCGTCGTCCTCGTCCGCGTCCGAGCTTGTCACGATCTTGTATTCGAATGTCGCCATCTGTCAGCCTCCTTCTGCGGGCGGCGGGTCAGGCCGCGCCGACCAGTGAACGATCTTCTGCGCGGCCTCCTGCATGGTCGCGGCGGGGATCAGCTTCGTCCTGGAGCAGGGCCAGCCCTGCTCGGCGTTGGTGCCGGCCAGCCGCACCACGAGCGGCACCCGGATAGAGTTTCGCGCGTGCCCTCGATGATCCCCCGGGCCACCTCATCCCCGCGCGTGATGCCGCCGCAGGATGCCGATCAGCACGCCCCCCACCTTCGGGTCCGACAGCAGACCTCGAGGAGGCTGGCGTGGACCAGGGTCCGCCTGGCGCCGCCGCCGATGTCCAGGAAGTCGGCGGGCGCGCCACCGGCGCGCTTGACCTCGTCCATCAGCCATCACCAGTCGGCGCCGTTGCCGATGATGCTGACGTTGCCGTCGAGGTGGACGTAATTTCCTGTTGATGCCCCGCCGCCGGGCCTCTTCTCGAAGTCGTCCGTCTCCTCCGAGGTTTCCGCGAACTCCAGCCAGATCGGGGTGGCGGAACAGGGCGCTGTCGTCGATGTTGATCTTGGCGTCGCCCGCAATGAAATCCTCGCTCGTCACCACGAGGGGGTTGATCTCGGCGAGCGACGCGTCCGTTCTCCGCGTACGCCGTGTACAGGCCTGGAGGAACGGCGCGAGTCGCCCGATCTCGTCGGTGGGGATGCCGCCGTCCTTGGCCATCTGCCGGATCTGGAAGTCGCGAACGCCCAGGAACGGTCGACGGGTCTGATGGCCGATGGGTGGGTGTGCGCGACCTCCTCGATGTCCATCCCGCCCTGCGAGGAGACGATAAAAACGTTGCGCTGGGTCGTCCGATCGGTGGTGATGCCGATGTAGTACTCCTTGGCGATCGGCAGCACCTCGACCAGCACCCGGTGGATGCGCAGGTTGCTCTTGGCCTGCTCGAAGTACGCCCCTTGCCCAGGATCGAGCGGGCGAACGCCGCCGCCTCGTCCGCGGACCCAACCACCTTGACCCCCGCCCGCCTTGCCGCGCCCGCCGGCCAGCACCTGCGCGACGGCCGTGCCGCCCAGCCCCGGCCGCCTGCGCCACCTGTTCGGGCGTCTCGCAGACCTGCCCCTTCGGCACGGGCACGCCGTACTTCGAGAGCAGTTCCTTGCCCTGGTATTCTGCATCTTCATTCGGAGTTCACCTTGTCGGCCCCCACAGGGCCGGCCCATTATAGCCGATTTACGGATGTCTGTGCAACCAACGTCAGCGTTCGGCGACGGCGTCGGCCTCCTGCGCCATCGCGAAATCCTTTTCGGTGATGCCGCCCGCGTCGTGTGTGGACAGGGAGATCGTGACCTTGCTGTAGCGGATGTCTATGTCCGGGTGGTGCTGGGCGTCCTCGGCGGCCTGGGCGAGCCGGTTGACGAACTGCATGCTGATGAAGCTGGCGAAGGGGAACGTCTTGGGTGAGCGCGTCGCCCGCGACCTGCCAGCCGGGCACATCGCCGAGCCGCCCTTGAATCTCCGCCTCGCCCAGCCTGGATCTTCGGCATGGTGGGTTCCTCCTGTTGGGGTGTTGGATGCCGGGCCGCCAACGACCCGGAACGGCGAATCTATTCGCCGGGCGAGGTTGACATCCCTGCTATAATAGACGCATGGAACTGCTTTTACTCGGCACGGCCGCTGCCGAAGGCTGGCCCGCCCCCTACTGCGTCTGTCCCCACTGCGAGGGGGCCCGGCGGCGCGGCGGGGCGAACCTGCGCTCCCGGTCCGGCGCGCTCATCGACGAAGACCTCAAGATCGACCACAACGCCGACACCGTGCTCCAAATGCAGCGGACGGGGCGCAGCCTGGCGAAGGTCCGGACGCTGCTGTTCACGCACCAGCATTCCGACCACATCGTGGCGACCGAGATCCAGTGGGCGTCGAAGCCGTTCACGGCCACCCCGCCCGCCGAACCCATCGCCGTTTACGGTAACGACGAGGTCATGGCGATGCTGCAAGCCGCTTTCCCCGACCCGGCGAAACGCAACCTCGACCTGCGCCCGCTCGCGCCGCTCGTCCCGGTCACCACACCCGCCGGCGACGAGGTGCTGCCCCTGCCCGCCGACCACGCGCCGGGCGCGCTGCTGCTGCGCATCACGCGCGGCGGCAAGACGGTGTTCTACGGCCACGATTCCGGCCTGTACCCGCCCGCCACCCTGGATGCGCTCGCCCAGGGCCCGACGCTCGATCTCGCGCTCCTGGACTGCACGTACGGGGGGCAGGCGTCCGGCAATCGGGGGCACATGGGCGTGGGCGGGGTCGTGCAGATGACCGAGGAACTGCGCCGGCGCGGCGCCATAACGGACGGGACGCGCGTCATCGCGACGCATTTCTCGCACAACGGCGGCCTGCTGCACGAAGAGCTGGTGCTGGCGTTCCTGCCGCACGGCATCGAGGTGGCCTTCGACGGGATGGTGGTGCGTGTCTGACCCGTTCGCGCGCCTGCCCCGCGCGCCGCTGGGAGTCCGCCCGACCCCGCTGCACGAGCTGCCGCGCCTGCGCGATCTTCTGGGCGGCGAAGGGGTCGCCCCCCGCCTGCTGATCAAGCGCGACGATCTGAACGGCGTGGCGCTGGGCGGTAACAAGCTGCGCAAGCTCGAGTGGCTGCTCGCCGACGCCCGGGCGCAGGGGTGCGACACCCTCGTCACGGCGGGGGCGGCGCAAAGCAATCACTGCCGGCTGACCGCGGCCGTGGCGGCGATGCACGGCATGGCATGCCATCTGTGCCTGCGCGGCCCCGAACCGGAAAGACGCACCGGCAACCTCATCCTCGACGACTGGCTCGGGGCAACGCCGCACTGGGCGCCGCCCGGCACGAGCGTCTCCGCCCTGATGCCGGCGCTGGCGGACGAGCTGCGCGCGGCGGGCCGCAGGCCCTACGTCATCCCGATCGGCGGCTCGAACGCGGTCGGGGCGGTGGGATACGCCTGGGCGGCGTGCGAGCTGGGGAAGCAGTGCCCGGAGACGACGCACGTCGTGGTGCCGACCGGGTCCGGCGGGACGCAGGCGGGGCTTGAGGTGGGGGTGCGGCTGGCGGGTCTGGAGGCGAAGGTGCTGGGCGTCGGGGTGGCGGAGCCGGACGGGGTCTCGTGGAACGCGGACGTGGCACATCTCGCCGATGCCGTGGCCGAGCGGCTGGGCCTGGGGCTGCGCCTGTCGCCCGGCGAGATCGAGTGCCCGACGGACTGGATGGGTCCGTTCTACGCCGCGCCCACGCCGGCCTGCGAGGCGGCGATCCGCACCCTGGCCCGCGCCGAAGGCATCTTCACCGACCCGGTTTATAGTGGCAAGGCGCTGTCCGCCCTGCTCGACTGGGCGCGCTCGGGCCGCTTCGCGCCCTCGGACACGGTCGTCTTCTGGCACACGGGCGGGGTCCCGGCCCTGTTCGCCGAGGGCCACTGACGCCGTTTGTCGGCTTATTTGGCGCAGCGCTCGCAGACCCAGGCGGGCCGGCAGTGGTCGCCCGACGGGATCTCCGTTTCCAGGTCCCGCTCGATGAAGACGTTGCTCTCGCCGCAAAAGTCGCACTTGCCGCGGCTCCTGGGCTTCGGCCAGCCCAGCGCTTTGATCCGGTGCATCTCGCGGTCCCGACGGGGGCCGAGGATCTGGCGCATCAGATTCTTTACCTGCCGGTCGGTCTCGTTTTTCAGCTGCCGCTCGATGATCGGATCGAGCGCCGGGTCGTCGGGCGTGCCGCCGTCCTCGAGGGTGTGCCAGGCCGCGCGCCGGACCCGCACGTCCGGGTCTTCCAGCATCCGGTACAGCGCCTCCCAGACCGGGTCGATCCGCTTGCGGACGTGGCACGGGCACAGGTTTTCGGCCGCCTCGCGCCGCTCGTCGGCGTCCCCGCTGTGGGCCTTGTGCAAAAGCTCGGCGATCTGCTCCCGGCCCGCGCGCCGCGCGCCCTGTTTGTAGACCGCCTTCTGGTGCTTGTTCATGCCGAACGTTTTTCGCATCGTCAGGTTGCCTCCGCTTATCCTATCGCCCTGGCGGGATGCCGCGCTAAAAGGGCGGGCCGGGCGCGGCGCTACAGGTGGTACACCACGTTGGGGTGGCAGAGCAGGTGCGGCATCGTCGTCGTGGGATCGACGGGTATGTCCAGGAAGCGGCTCACGGTCTCGCAGGGGGCGACGCCGGCTTCCTTGCGCCCCAGGCGGTAAAAGGCGTGGACGGAGTCCAGGATGTCCTCCGTCAGGCGCCAGATCTCGGGTCGATCCTGGTTGCGGCGCGCGCAGACCACCAGACGCCACATCCGCTCGATAACGTCTCCGTGTCCCGACTCCACAACAAAAACCATCGGCGCGTCATCCTCCGGGTTTGCAACGGTTCCCCATTATACCCAGTATTATGACGTTTCGCCCAGGTTTCCTTAGCACCCCCTGATATTCGTTGGCAGCCGGAGTCGGCCTCTGCCAGGAGCGCGGGGCGGGCGTGCTCAGGCGATAAAGCCGGCGGACACCAGGTAAAGGAGCAGCGCGCCGACCAGCAGGCGGTAGACGATGAAGATGAGGGTGGTGTGCGTGCGCAGGTAGCGGAGCAGGAAGGCGATCGAGGCGTAGCCGACGATCGCGGAGACGAGGGTGGCGACGACGAGGTCCGGCACGTTCCATGTCATCGCGGCCGGCGCGCCAGGGACGGGGGGCACGGGGTCGAGGACGTCCTTCATCTTGTACAGGCCGGAGAGCACGACGGCCGGCACGGAAAGCAGGAACGAGAAGCGCGCGGCGGCCTCGCGGTCGAAATCCATCAGCAGGGCGGCCGTGAGCGTCGAACCGGAGCGGGACGCGCCCGGCACGAGAGCCAGGGCCTGGGCAAGACCGACCAGCCAGCCGTCGCGCAGGCGCACATCTTCGATCGTCCTCCGGCGCTTCGCCACCGCCTCGGCCAGCCACAAAAGCAGCGCCATGCCGATCAGCGCGCCCCCGATGACGTAGTTGCTCCGGAACACGGTGTCGATCTGGTCTTCCAGCAAAACGCCCGCGAGGGAGACGGGGATGGTGCCCACCACGACCGCCCAGCCCAGCCGCGCGTCCGGCGCCGACCGGTCGGCGCCGGGGCGCAGCGACCGGAGGAAAGCGCCCGCCATGCGCGTCAGATCCTTCCAAAAGTAGACGACCACGGCCGCCATGGTGCCGAGCTGCATGACGGCCGTCGCCGCCGCCCCCGGGTCAGGCCAGCGGAGGAGGCTGGGAACGATCTTGAGGTGCGCGGTGGAGGAGATGGGCAGGAATTCGGTCAGCCCCTGGACGACGCCCAGGGTGAGGGATTGTATCAGGTTCAAGCGGTGCCGCCCTTAGGTCAGTTGAAATGCCTCGAAAACCCACTCCCGGATGCGCCGGGCCGCGTCGCCGTCGCCGTACGGGGAGACGGCTCTGGCCATCTGGGCGTAGGCCGATTCGTCAGACAAGAGGCGCGACGCCTCGGCCAGCACGGTTTCGGTGTCGGTCCCGACCAGCCGCGCGGTCCCCGCGTGCACCCCCTCGGGCCGCTCGGTCGTGCGCCGCAGCACCAGCACCGGCTTGCCCAGGCCCGGCGCCTCCTCCTGTGCCCCGCCGGAGTCGGTGAGCACGAGATGACAGGCCTTCATCAAGTGGACGAACGGCACGTACTCCTGGGGCTCGGTGAGCAGGATGCGGTCGTGTTCGGACAGCGCCGGCTCGACCGTTTCGCGGACGATCGGGTTGCGGTGCATGGGGAACACGACATGGACGTCGGGGAACCGCTCCACGAGCTTCAGGATGGCGTCGCACACGGCCCGCATCGGCTCGCCCCAGTTCTCGCGCCGGTGCGTCGTCACCAGCACCAGGCGGCCCGGCCGCGCCAGTGCCGCCGCCAGGGCCGGGTCGTCGAAGCGGAACGCCTGGCCGGCGACCGAGCGCAGCGCGTCCACCACGGTGTTGCCCGTGACCCGCACCGCAGGGGCCGGCACCCCTTCGGCCAGCAGGTTCTCGGCGGCGAGGCGGGTCGGGGCGAAGTGCAGGTCGGCGAGCCGCGTGGTCAGCCGCCGGTTCATCTCCTCGGGGAACGGGTCCCACTTGTCGTCGGTGCGCAGGCCGGCCTCGACGTGGCCGAACTTCGCCCGGGCGTAGAACGCCGCCAGGGACGCCACGAACGTGGTCGTCGTGTCCCCCTGCGCGATGACCAGGTCCGGCTTCTCGGCCTCCAGGACCGGGGTCAGGGCCTGGAGCGCCCGCGCGGTCAGGCCCTCGAGGGTCTGCCGATCGCGCATGAGGTTCAGGTCGTGGTCGGGGCGGATGCCGAACACGGACAGCACCTGGTCGAGCATCTCCCGGTGCTGCCCGGTCGAGAGGACGACCTGCCGCACCTGACCGGGGAAGCGGGCGAACTCGCGCACCAGGGGCGCCATCTTCACCGCGTCCGGCCGCGTCCCCAGCACACACGCCACCGTGATCTTTTTTTGCACCGTATCTGTCATGTGCTTCTTCCCGCCCGGCTCATCCCGTAGCGCAGATAAAGACGCCTTTCCGCTTTAACCGTGCGCATCTCACTGCCGCACGGGCGCATCCCGATCTTCTCCAGCACGCGGCGCGATCCCCAGTTCTCGGCGTCGGCCCAGGCGATGATCCGGGACAGGCCCAGCGCCCCAAACCCGTACGCGGCCGTCAGGCCCGCCGCCTCGGTCATCAGTCCGCGGCCCCAGTACGGGCGCGCGAGCAGGTAGCCGAGCTCCGCCTGCCGCAGCCGCCACCACCCCCGCGCCCCGGAAGGCGGCAGGTCCATCAGGTCCGTCGAGCCGATCACCTGCCCGACTTCCTGCAGCACCACGGCCAGCGCCAGCGACGCGCCGCGCTGCCGCTTCGCCACCTGCTCGGCGACGAAAGGCCGCACCGAATCCACATCGGGCGCGGGCTCCCAGGGAAGGAACCGCGTCACCTCCGGGTCGCGGGCGTAGGCGAACATCGCCTCGGCGTCTTCGAGGTGCAGAGGGCGCAGCACGACGCGCTCCCCGCGCAGACAAAGGTCGTCCCCGGGCGGGCTCACCGGGTGAACTTCCAGGCGAGCAGGAGGGCGGCCAGGCAAAACGACGCGGTCAAACCGTACACCGCCCAAACCGTCTGCCGCGTAGACAGGCCGCGGTTCAGCAGGCGATGGTGGATGTGCGATGTCCGGTCCGGCTTGGTAGGGTCCGTGCCCAGCCAGACGCGCTTCCCGATGACGAAAAGGCCATCAAAGATCGGAACGCCCAGCACGAGCAGGGGGATGGCCACCGATAAGGCGGTGGGCCCCTTCAGGGTGCCGACGACCGAGAGCGAGGCGAGCACGAAGCCGAGGAACTGCGCCCCGATGGTGCCCATGAAGATCGACGCGGGGTTGTAGTTGTAGGGCAGAAAGCCGACGCAGGCGCCCACGAGCGCCCCGGCCATGAGCGCGACCGACGTGTCGCCGTCGCCGGCGGCGAGCAGGCCCATCGTGGTGCCGGAGATGGCGCACACGCCCGCCGCCAGGCCGTCCAGCCCGTCCAGGAAGTCGAAGGTCTTGGCCACCAGGAACACCCACAGCATCGTCACCGGGACCGACAAACCGCGCTCTTCCAGGTCGAAGTAGTTCTGGGATGTATAGCCCACCTTGGGATCGATCGGCACGAAGGGATTGGTGACGCCCTGGATGCTGACGCCCAGCAGGGCGGCGACCAGGCCGCCGAGAAGGAGTGAGATGGTTTGCAGCCAGGCCGGCAGGTCGTACTTGTCGTCCAGCAGCCCCACGACCGCTATGAGGGTGCCGCCGAGCACGATGCCGAGGATGGGGTGCGTGCCTTGCCGCCCCGCCAGGATCCCCGCGCGCTCGGTGAACAGCGGGAGCAGGGCCACGACGGTGACAAGAAAACCGACGTACATCGCGATGCCGCCCCAGAGCGGCATCGCCCGGGTGTGGAAGTCACGGTCGCGGGGCCAGCGCACCGCGCCCGCTCGGAACGCCAGGCGCTTCACGAGCGGTGTCAAGACCACCGCGAGCCCGCCCGAAAGCAGGGCGGCCAGCGCCATCTGATACAGCAGATACAGCAACGGTGTCATGACGAGAATCAATCCTCCCGCGCCGTGTCCGGCTCGCCCGGCATCTGCACCAGCTCCACCCCGGCGCCCGTCAGCACTTCCAGCCCCCAGCCTTCGGGGGGGTCGCCCGCGAAGACGACACGCCGGATGCCCGCCCCCACCACCATGCGGGCGCAGACGTGGCAGGGGCGGCAGGTGCCGTACAGCGTCGCCCCCTCGGTCGAGACGCCGTGCAGCGCGGCCTGTATGATCGCGTTCTGCTCGGCGTGCAGGGTGCGGATGCACCGGTCGTCTTCTATCAGACACCCGACCTCTGTGCAGTGCGGCTGCCCGGGCGGCGACCCGTTATACCCCGTGCTCAGGATGCGGCGGTCGCGCACGATCACCGCGCCCACGTGCCGCCGCAGGCAGGTCGCCCGCGTCGCCACGTCCCGCGCGATGCGCAGGAAGTACTCATCCCAGGAGGGACGCGTGTCCACCTAATCCCCCTGGCCCCGTTCCCTCGGAGGGAAGGGGGAGCTAGGAACAAGAACCACTTCTGCTCCGCGCCGTGGCGTATGGTTGTGAAATGCCGTCGGCCCCGAGATGCCGTCCCCGCCGCCAGCTCCCACTGCAAATCGCCCGGCACGCTTATTCTAACATGAACGGACGGTTCCGCGCAATTTGAATGCATTCTGGCGTCACACAGGTGGTTATAGTATAATCACAGGTATCATCTCACGGGCGTGCCCGGGTACGGATTTCAGAAAATCGTGAACCTTATCGACCTTTCCTCCGACACCGCCACGCGCCCGACGCCCGCCATGCGCGCGTTCATGGCCGACGCGCCCGTCGGCGACGATCAGCGCGGCGAAGACCCGACGGTGAACGCCCTGCAGGAGGAGGCCGCGCGCCTGCTGGGCAAGGGGGCGGCGCTGTTTTTGCCCTCGGCGACCATGGCGAACCAGATCGCGATCCGGGTCCACACGCAGCCCGGCGACGAGGTCGTCTGCCACGAACACGCCCATGTCCGGCTCTACGAGGGGGGCGGCCCGGCCGCGCTTTCCGGCTGCCTCCTTCACCCGCTCCCCGGCCCGCGCGGCATCTTCACCGGCGATCAGGTGCGGGCCGCCCTGCGCCCCGACGACCCGCACTTCGCCCGCACGCGGCTCGTGTGCGTAGAGAACACGCACAACGCCGCCGGCGGCTGTGTTTGGAGTCCAGAGGAGATCGCAAACGTTGCCGGCCCGGCCCGAGAGCTGGGCCTGGCCCTGCACCTGGACGGGTCGCGGCTTCTCAACGCCGCCGCGGCGCTCGGCGTGCCCGCTGCCGGGCTTACCGCGCCGTTCGACACCGTCACGCTGTGCCTGTCGAAGGGGCTGGGCGCGCCGGTCGGGGCGGTGCTGGCCGGCGACGAAGCCACGATCCGCGCGGCGCGGCGCTGGATACATGTCTTCGGCGGCGCGATGCGGCAGGCGGGGATCATTGCGGCGGGCGGGCTGTACGCCCTGCGCCGCCATGTCGAGCGGCTGCGCGAGGACCACGAACACGCCGCGCTCCTGGCCCGGGGGCTGGCGGCGATACCCGGGGTGCGCCTGGATCCGCCGCCGGAGACCAACATCGTCTTCTTTGATGTGGTGGGGACGGGGATTTCCGGCGAGGAGGCGCGAGATCGCCTGCTCGCGGCCGGCGTGCGCGCCTCCGGCATGCGCGGAACTCGCCTGCGCATGGTGACACACCGGGACGTCTCCCGCGCCGACATAGAGCACGCGATCGGGGTCGCGCGCCGGGTGCTGGCATGATTCGTGCAGAGGCAGATGTGGGATACGGCCGTGTTTGACAACAGGGCCGTATCCGGACTATAATGCCGGAGTAACAAGCAGGAAGTTCTCCGGGTTACTGGCGAGAAAGTGGAAGCGACCACAAGGGAACCCGGATGACCTGAGGGCACAGCCGCTCGCCTGGGCAAGGACATCGAACGTCGGTTCGACGTCCTTTTTTGTTTCTGTGGCACCCCATCTGCGGAGGAGAGAAGCGTTATGGACAAAATGGCACACAGCGGCAGTCTCCTGGTCCACTATTTGCAAAGCCTCGCGGGCCGGGCGATCCATCCCGCGGCGGCGGCTTTCTATGCGTCTCTGGATCACCTGGGCGCGGCCGCCCCGACGGTCGCGCAGGCGATCGTCCGCGAGCTCCGAGACCAGCGAACCAACTTGAAGCTCATCGCCAGCGAGAACTACAGCTCGCTCGCGACGCAGCTCGCCCACGGCAACCTGTTCACGGACAAGTACGCCGAAGGCTACCCCGGACACCGGTTCTACGCCGGTTGCGATAACGTCGACGCCGTGGAGGCGGAGGCCGCGCGGCTCGCCTGTGAACTCTTCGGCGCCGACCACGCCTACGTGCAGCCGCATTCCGGCGCGGACGCCAACCTGGTCGCGTTCTTTTCGATCCTGTCGGCGAAGGTTCAGGCGCCCCTGCTGGAGGGGATGGACCAGCCGGACCCCTCGAAGGTATCGCGGGAGCAGTGGGCCCGGGTCCGGGAAGCGATGCACGGCCAGCGACTGCTGGCGCTGGACTACTACTCCGGCGGCCATCTCACCCACGGCTACCGCCACAACATCTCCAGCCATCTGTTCGACGTCTATTCCTATACCGTCGATCCCGCGACCAAACGGATCGACCTGGACCAGCTGCGCGCCCAGCTCCGGGAGGTCCGGCCGCTCGTCCTTCTGGCCGGCTACAGCGCCTACCCGCGCAAGCTGAACTTCGCGAAGATGCGGGAGATGGCCGACGAGGTGGGCGCGGTCTTCATGGTGGACATGGCCCACTTCGCGGGCCTGGTCGCCGGCAAGGTCTTCACCGGCGACTACGACCCCGTCGCCCATGCGCACATCGTCACCTCGACGACCCACAAGACCCTGCGCGGCCCGCGCGGGGGCATCGTCCTGTGCAAGCGGGAGTTCGCGGACTGGGTGGACAAGGGCTGCCCCGCGATCCTGGGCGGCCCGCTTCCCCACGCCATGGCGGCCAAGGCCGTCGCTTTGGGCGAGGCGTTGACGCCCGAGTTCCGCGCCTACGCCCACAAGATCGTCGAAAACGCGGGGGCGCTGGCGGAGGCGTGTCTCGAGGAGTCCATGCAGGTCCTGACGGGCGGCACGGATAACCACCTCCTCCTGCTCGACGTCGCCGAAACGTTCGGGCTGACCGGGCGGCAGGCCGAGTCCGCCCTGCGCGAGTGCCGCATCACCCTCAACCGCAACTCCCTGCCCTTCGACGCGAACGGCCCGTGGTACACCAGCGGTCTGCATATCGGGACGCCCGCCGTCACGACGCTGGGCATGGGCGTCGAGGAGATGAAGGAGGTCGCGGGGATCATCAAGCGGGTGCTCGCGAACACGGCGCCGGCCACGATCAGCAAAGGCAAGCAGAAGGGGGAGGTGAGCCGCGCCAAGTACACCCTGGACGGCGCGGCCGCGGAGGACGCGCGGCGGCGTGTCACGGCGCTGCTGGATGCGCACCCGCTGTACCCGGAGCTGGACCTGGACATGCTTCTGGCCTGGGCGCCCGCCGATGCGTAGGTAACAACCCGGAGGGAGTCAGGGGCCGCTCGTCGCGAAGACGCCCTGGCTCCCGTTGTAGTAGCTGCCGCTCGGCGTGGTTTCCCGCTTCACGGCGCGCACCATGTACGTGTAGGTTTCGGACGCCGCCCCTTCGTCGGTAAAGCGGGTCCCCTCGACCAGGGAATCGCTGAGCCGCGCGAAGGGGCCGGCGGGCGTCCGGGCGCGGTAGACGTGGTAACCTTCCGCCGTGTCGGGCGAGTCTTCCCAGCGCAGCTCCACATCGCCGGAAGGGGTGGCCGTGGCGGTCAGCGCGGACGGGGGCGCGACGGGGTGCATGCGCAGGGTCGGGTCGCCCATCAGCGCCACGTGGACCTTCCGGCTCTCGTAGTTGGGCTCCTGGTACACCCCGCTGAAGCCGTTGTTCTGGGTCAGGCGCGCGCTGTGGCCGATCGTCTCGCCCAGCGCCATGTGGTGGTAAAACCAGTGCGGCCTGCCGGCCCAGGAGCAGGTGAGGCCGTACGTACTGGTAGCCAGGGGCGCACGCAGGAAGCTGTTCTGCACGTCCCAGTCGCCGAAGTAGCTGCCCAGGAGCATCGTGAACACCGCCCGCGGGTCGATCGCCGCGAAATCCCAGGTGCTGCCGATGCCGCCGGCGTTGTCGTAGCCGGCGAAGCCGCAGCCGTAGGCCCACAGGTAACTTTCCCTGTCGAGGGTTGAGAACCAGTCCCGTTCGTGCACCTCCGTCGGGCCGAAGAACGGCGCGAAGTTGCGCCATCCGCTGGCGGCGAAGGCCTCGCCGCCGAAATCGCCGATGTTGTCGTCGATCAGGCCGCGGGGCAGTGCGGTGATGCGCTTGTGACGGAAGCGGTGGTCCTTGTCCAGGTACTGCCGCAGGAGCGCCTCCTCGTCCGCGGGGAAGGCGGGCATGTCGAACAGATCCACGCGGCCCACCTGCAGCTCGATTTCGGAAGGGAAGTCCGACTGGTCGTATTTGCCGTCGCCGGGCACGTTGTGATTGGCATCGCGGCTGGCGATGGTGGTGTCCACCCACTCGTCGGTCCACTCGCCGTCCATGTCGCCGTAGAAGACGTCGGCGGGCCAGGCCCCCTCGTGGTCCTCGTGCCCGTCGGGGGCGATGTTGCCGGAGTACGGGACCGGGACGTGCCCGAACAGGAACACCGCCTTCACGTTCCGCGGATCGGCGGCGTAGTCCGCCTGGATCAATGCTTTCACCTCGGACACGCTCTGGCTGCGGGCGACGTCGTGGCGCAGGACCGTCCAGCCGTCCCCCACCAGATCTTCCCGCAGGCGCGCGAGCTCCGGGGCCAGGCTTGCGGCGTGTGTGGCGTCCACGATCAGGATGACCGTGCCACGGTCTTCGGTGAGCGGCACCTCGATTCCGGCGTAGACGTAGCCGTAACCTGCGTACTCGCTGCCGCCCTCCCGGGCGGATTTGACGATCTGGTAGTCGTACGCGGTACCGACGGCGACGTCGTCGTCGGCGTAGCCTGTGGCGTCGCCGGGCAGCGGGGTCCCGTCGCCCCAGAGTATCTGGTTCGAAGCCTTGCGATACACGGTATAGCCGGTCGCTTTGGGATCCGCGGGCCAGCGGAGACTGATCTCGGGCGGCGACGGCTGAACGACGGCACTGGCCTGGACGGTCCTGTCCTGGGGGGGTACGGCCCGGACGGCCCCCGGGCAGAGCGCAAGCACGGCCGCGCAAACCAGGAACACCCGCAGCGATCCTCGTCGTTGGGTGGGCATTTGCTCCGATTCGTTCCTTGTTTTTGGTGTGGTTAATCTTCGCGTTACGCTGGCACTTTTCCTGCACGCGTGCACGCGCATTTACGAACGCAGGCCGTTCGCTGAACGGTTCTTCCCTGGGGACACCTGGGAAAAGCCTGGGTGGTCGTCGCCCAGTTCCTGTCGTGCGCTCGTCTCTTAAGGGGCGTTGTGGAGGAGCTGAAAAAGCCGCGGGCAGGGCTCGTGTTCCCCGTCGGCCACGCACCAGAGCCTTTTCCCCGCCGCGCCGCGCAAAAACTCCTGCTGGCGGCGCAGACGCTCCTCCCCCAGGAGGCTTTTGGAGATGGCATAGCGGATCTCGCCGCGCGGTCCGAGGATCACGGTCGCGCCGCCATAGAAAGGGAAGAGCGTGCCGTCCGGGCTGCGCACGATCCGGCGCTGCGTCACTTCGGCCACCAGATCGAAGACGACCTGGCCGTCCGGCCCGACCCGCCGGGACGAGCGGATGGACTCCACGCACGGCAGATCCAGCGCATCCTCCCCCAGGCGCCGGTCGCCGCGCAGGACGAGGCCGAACTCCTCCGCGAAGCGTGCATCGGAAACGATGCGCCCCAGGGCGCAGGCCTGGCGGCGCAGCTCGTCGGCGTCCGCTGGCCGGCCCGGGTCGCCGTCGAAGCGGAGCTGGGCAAAGTGCAGTGCCGTTATCGGCGGCACGGCGCGGCGAGGAGGCCGCCAGCGCAAGGCGTCCTCGGAAAGGCTGGCGACGTGGCGCGGATAGATCTTGCGGCGATGGAACGCGTCGATCCACGCCTCGCGATAGCCCCACGGATCGTCGGGAACCAGATCATAATCCGCCGTGATCACCGCCCGCAGGAACTCGCCGAACTCAAGGTCGACGGGAGGGCAGTAGTCGATGGCGCGGACGCACATCGCCAGAAACTGGCTTGCCAGTTTGCTCGCCTCGGCGGCCAGCACGTCCTGCAGGTCGGCGGGAAGCTCGCCCGGCGGGAGCACGCCCGAGCCGCCCGTGGCCAGCCGGATGTAGCGCTCGGTTTTGCGCCTGAACACCGTGAGGAACGCTTCGAAGACCGCCGAGACAAGGACCGCGCCCAGCGCGTGGGCCTCCAGGGCCTCGTCATAGGGCGGGGGCGTATGGTCCGACCCGCAGTTCGCGTTGATGGCGCTGCGCAGCGCGCCCCCCGCATCGCTTGTCGTTTGCCCGAACTGGCCCGCGATGTCCGTGAGGAGCTGGGCCTGTCCCAGATCACCCCGCGCCTTGCGCAGGGCGCTCTGGAGCACCTTTTCGTAGCTGAAGTGCTGGAAAACGGCGACCAGATCCGCGAACGCCTCGTGGAACGCGGTGACATCCGGCCCGGTGGGAAGCGTGAAGCGGGAGCGCAGCCCGTCCAGGAGCGCGTGCGTCACCTCGTGGGCGACAACGTCATGGGAAAGGCAGGTGAACACCCAGCCGCCCGGCAGGTTGCGGCCCGTGCTTGCCGGCTGCGCCCGGTAGTAGCCGAAGTGCAGTTCGCCGCACTCCTTGTCGTAGAACGCGTTCCGCTCCTCGCCGGCGTGCGGCCGGATGCGCAGCCGCGCCGGGGCGTTGCCATTATCGCCGCCGGAAAAGCCCCAGGCGATATGGCGGCCCAACGCGCTTTTGAAGGCCGCGTACACCAGCGAGCAGACCGCGTAGACCATCTGCTGGTGGAACAGCGGGTCGGACGGGGACGGGTCGCGCCCGTTTTGCAGCAGCACGCGCTCGTCGTCCAGGTCGACCGCGCGGTACTGGCGCCTCCGCGTCTCGTCGTAGTCCTCGACAGCGAACAGCGCGCTGGTCGGGCCGGGGCCGAGTGTCGTAGGGAACCCGGACCAGGGCGACCGAGCCGTCGAGGCGCGACACGGCGGGGTCGAGGGTGAAGATGCGCAGCGGACGGCAGCCAGGCTCACCGTTTTCAGAGCTTACGCTCGTAGGCCCGGGCGTGCGCGGCGCGCGCCACGCCCGGGCCTACGGTGAAGTCCGTCCTGCCCGGCATAAAGGCTGTCACGGTCGGCGTAGGAGCCGTCCGGCGAAACGTCCCCGCGGCTTTTGCGCGACCGCGGCGACGGCCTCGGTGGTCGAGGGCTGGAGCGTGGGGGCGGAGTCGGCCATCGTGTTCTTCTCTCTTCCGCCCTCTCCCGCAGCGTGGGAGAGGGGGTGAGGGGCGAGAATCTGCTACCGCTTCAACACCTGCGCGAGCGTGGGAGCCAGAGCCTGGGCAAGCGCCTGGGCCAGCGTGCTGGCGTCCACGTGGCCGTTGCCGCCTGCCGCGCCGTTAGCGGCGGATACTACGCTTCCGCCGATCGCCACCTGCCGGCCCGCCCGCCGCCACGGCCGATGACGCCAGCGGTTGGAGGAGGCCCAGCGCCTTGGCGGCGGGGGGCGCAGTCATTCGGGGCTGGCGCGGCGCTTGCGTCTGAATGCCTCCTCGAGCCGCTGCTGAAACGCCTGGTTAGTCAGCCCGCCCGTGCCGGTCTGAAGCTGTTGGGTCGCCAGCCGGGTAAAGTCGCCCTGCTCGTTGGTTTCCCAGGCAAGCTCCTCGGAGCGGCAGGCGGAGAACAGCACCTCGCGCATCGCACCGGGCCGCGCGCCGACAGGGCGCGCGGGACGGGCATGCCGAGACCGGAACCGCTTGTGAGCGGCCTTCAGGTCGGGCGTGAGCGGCAGGAAGCGCGTGCGCTCGTTCTGCTCCGCGCGCGCTCTGCGCCGCGCCGACGCCGAAGCGCGAGATCGTCCCCGAATGGCAGCAGTCGATAAAGCAGGTCACGTTCACGCCGTGCGGGATCCGGGCGAAGACGTCGGCGATGTCGTCGTCGAGCAGGAACCCGCCCTGTTCGATGTCGAACGGGCAGATCGCCTCGTCGTACCTGCCCGTGTCGCCGCCCGCTTCATCGCCGCCGTCGTCCGGGATTCGCGTGCCGTGCCCGGCGTACTGGAACACGACCACATCGCCCGGCGCGCTGGTGGTGACCAGCGTGGTCAGATGGTCCAGGATCGCCTGGCGCGTCGCCGCGCCGTCGCGCAGCAGGCTCGGCGTGAAGCCCAAGCCGCCCAGTGTCTGTGCCCACCGCTCGGCGTCGGCGACACAGCCCATCAGCGGCGCGCGCGAGTATCGGTTGATGCCCACGCACAAAGCGCGCCGCTGCTGCCCGTACCCGATCCGACCCGGCTGCGCCGGGCCTAGCGGCGGAACCGGCGTGACGATGGGCGGCGTGGGCACGAACGTCGAGCCCGATTCGGGCGAACCCGGGAACGCGATCTCCTCCGGCCAATCCACCTGGCCTTCCCAGGACAGTAAGCTGCTTTCGCCCACCCGCGCGCGGGGAAACTCCGCGATCACGTCGGTGTCCGATTTGCCCAGAACGCGGCGGGCGACGCTGTTCATCGTCGGCGCGTCGTCGTCGAAGCCGCCGTGGGTGGTCGAGGCGCTCGCACTGCGGCCGGTCGCCAGCGGCGAGACGGACCAGATCACCCTCGCCATCGGGTGACGTCTGGCCGGCCAGTCCGAACAGCCTGCGCAGCGCGGGATCGTCGCGCAGATTGATCTCCAGGCCCAGGATCGGCGTTTTACGCTCCGGCTCCAGGGCGTAGTAGATCAGGTAGAGCAGCGACTTGCGATACATGTTTGCGCAGTGGTCATCCTGCTCGTAATTTTTGCGCATGGTGACGATGCTGAGGTGGTCGATCCCCTTGCCCGCCCCGATCCGGGACCCGAGCCGCTGGTGGAACGTGTCCACGCGGATGGCGGGGGCCAGAAAATGGCCGGACCGGAACGACGGCACCCCCAGATCCTTTGCCAGGGGCGGGAAGTGGGCGTGGAAGATCGAGCCGGCGCTGTGGCCGACCGCGTGCAGGCTCGAGATTGGCGCCGTGGGCGTCGCAGAAGGTCTTGAGCCGCTCGGCGACATAGCGCGCCCCGCCCTCCGGGCCGACGGCAAGCTCGGCGTTGCGCTTCATTCCGCCCCAGATGCGCGGTCCGTACAGCGCCCGCGCGGTGGTCTCGATCACGGGGTCGGTCGTGACAGCGAAGCCGTCGCGCCGTCGGCCGCGCCGCGCGCCGCCGCGCAGGCGCTGGCCGATGGGTGCAAACAGCCCGGTCTCCCAGTGGAAGTACAGCGGGGACACATTGTTGCTGTGCCCCCACTGAACGTGCTTGTGGGCGAGCAGCAAGCCGTTGGACTCAGAAACGAGCCCGCCGTGCGCGTAGAAGACGATCCGCAGCTTTTCGCCGCGCGCCCGCGCGCCCTCCAGCGCCTTGGGGAGATAGTCATCGAAGATCGCGTCCACGTCCCCCCTGCCGGTTTTTAGCTCCCCCTCCGGGGAAAACATTCCGGCGTTCAGGTTGATGACATGGGGGCGCAGCGTGTCTAGTTGACCCGGCGAAAGCCCCGACGAGCGGGCCCCATCGCCGCTCCCGTCGCGCGCCGCGCCCTCGCCGCCCGAAAGCCGCTCGTGTCCCGGCTCGGCGTCCGGCGGATCGCTCCCTTCGGGAACGTTGCGGAGGAAGGCGTCGAGCACGTCGTTGATGGCGTCCATCTCGGGCGGGAAGGGGGACTCGTCGGTGAAAAGGCCGCGCGGCGCGCCCTCGACGACGCGCGGGGCTTCGTGAAGCTGGCGGACCTCGCCCACGATCTGCGCGCGGTCCAGGGCGTGGCCGGGGCAGTCCGTGGAGGACAGCTCCCGGTGGAAGCGGAGCGCCTCCGGTTCCAGCCCGAACCGCTTCTGGACCAGCGCGACAACGCGGAGCGCCGTGTCGCGCTGGGGGTCCTGGAACGGGTCGCGCCCGACGTTGAAGTCGCCGACCATCTCGAACATGAACGGGCCGACGTCGCGGTTGCCGTTGTGCCCGGCGGCGCTGGCCGGCGGCAGGTTCCAGTTGCGCCCGAGCCAGATCCTCCCGTCCGGCGCGATGGTGATGTGCTGGGCGATGTCGCGGAACCTGCGTACCTGCGTGTGGTGGCGCCACATGGCGGCGACGGAGTCCTGTCCGTTGAACTGGCGGCGGGTCGGCACGGACGTGTGGTGCATGTGGACGGCGTTGATCTTGCGCTGGAATGGGAAGCGGCTGAGCAGATCGGCGAACTGCTCCAGCGTCAGCTCTTGGAAGGGGGGCGGCATAGCGAGCTCCTTTCACGGCGACATCTGTGTAGCCGTTTTTGCCAGGCGTGCCCCAGCATACTGCGGCGGCCAGAATTTGTCAAGTGGTTCAACGGCGAAAGGGGTGACGGAGTTACAGGGGGTGGTGCACGGACGGCGCGTTCCAGACCGTTTTTTGGTAGGTGCGGGCGGACCGCTCTTTTTTGATGCGCAAGCCCCAGCCTTGTTGCCATGCGCACCCGAAAACACCTGCGTTATTGTCGCCCAGATGCTCCGGCGCGTGCCGGCTTCCCTGTCGGCTCATTTCGCCGCTATGACGGCGTCCGGGGGGGCGGTGAGGAAGGTGACCCTGGGGTTCTCCTCGATCAGGTAGCGGAGCGCCCAGTCGCCGGAGACGAGGACGGCCGGGTTCCCGTCCTCGTCCACCACGCGCCGCGCGCCCCGCACCCAGTGGACGGTTCGCAGGACATCGGGGTCGGCCGGGGTCCAGCGGACGTGATCATAGGGAGCCGGCTCCAGACGCGTCTCGACGCCGTACTCGGATTCGAGCCGGAACTGCACCACCTCGAACTGGAGCTTCCCGACGACGGCCACGATCGGCTCGGTCCGGGCGGCGTCGATCTCGTGGAAAAGCTGGACCACGCCCTCCTCGGAAAGCTGCTGGATGCCTTTCTGGAACTGCTTGTATTTCTCGGTCTTGACGTTGCGCAGGACCGCGAAGTGCTCGGGCAGGAAGCGGGGTATCTCGCGGAACCGGACCGGCGGCGCGCCGGTGCAGACGGTGTCGCCGATGGCGAACACGCCGGGGTTGGTCAGCCCGATAATGTCGCCGGGGTACGCCTCGTCGATCACCTCCCGCTCCTGGGCGAACAGCTTCTGCGGGCGGGTCAGCCGGATCGGCTTGCCCAGGCGCGGGTTCAGAACCGTCATGTCGCGCTCGAAGCGCCCCGACACAACGCGCAAAAAGGCGACGCGGTCGCGGTGCTGCGGGTCCATGTTGGCCTGTATCTTGAACACGAACCCCCGGAACGCCTGTTCCTCGGGCAGGACGTGCCGGTCCCCCACGGCGGGCCGGGGGGCGGGCCCCGGCGCCATCTCGACGAACGCGTTCAGGAACAGGCTCGACCCCGAAGTTCGTGACGGCGCTGCCGAAGAAGACGGGCGTGATCTCGCCCGCGGCGACCTTGCCTGCATCCATCTCCTCGCCCGCGATGTCGAGCAGGCTCGATGTCGTCGCGCAGCCGGGCGAGGCGGTCGGTCCCCAGCAGGTTGCTCCAGGGCCGGGTCGTGGAGGTCCGCGCCTGGACCGGCGCGGGCCGCGCCCCATGCTCCGTCCGGGTGAACAGGTGGACCGCCCGGGTAAGCCGGTCGTAGACGCCGCGGAACTCCGGCCCGTCGCCGATGGGCCAGTTGATGGGGACCGACCGTATCCCTAAGACGTCCTCGAACTCGGCCAGAAGCTCCAGCGGCTCGCGCCCGGGATGGTCCAGCTTGTTGACGAACGTGAAGATCGGGATGCCGCGCTGGCGGCACACGGGGAACAGCTTTTTGGTCTGCGGCTCGACCCCCTTGGCGTTGTCGATCAGCATCACGGCGCTGTCGGCCGCGACGAGGGTCCGGTACGTGTCCTCGGAAAAGTCCTGGTGGCCCGGCGTGTCCAGAAGGTTGAGCATGTAGCCGTTGTACGGGAACTGGAGCACCGTCGACGTGACGGAGATGCCCCGCTGTTTTTCCATGGCCATCCAGTCCGAGGTCGCCTTGCGCTGGTTCTTGCGCGCCGAAACCGAACCGGCCAGGTGGATCGCGCCCCCGTAAAGGAGCAGCTTCTCGGTCAGCGTCGTCTTGCCCGCGTCGGGGTGGGATATGATGGCGAACGTCCGGCGCCGGCGGACCTCAGAAAGATACTGCTCGTCAGACATAACACCCTCATGATACGCCACAGGGGGCGCGAGCGCAAGGAGGGGGTCATAACCCCGACCACGGGGCGATACCAAAGGGTGGGGCCGGATCAATCGTCAAAAACCACCGGCAGTGACTTCAGGGCGCGGAACGTGAAGTCGCCCTGCCATTCAAGCGCTTCGTTTGCCAGCCGCAGGCGGGGGAACCGCCGCAGCAGGGCGCCGAGTGCGACCTGGCCTTCCATGCGGGCGAGGGCGGCGCCCAGGCAGAAGTGGTGGCCGTGGCCGAACGCCACGTGCCGGTTATCGGGGCGGCAGATGTCGAGCCGATCGGGGTCCGCGAACCGCGCCGGGTCCCGGTTCGCCGCCGCGAGACCGATGTTGACGCGCTGCCCCTTTTGATCCGCCGGCCGTCCCATTCGAAGTCTTCCGTGGCGATGCGGCTGGTCCATTGTACCGGGCTGTCGTACCGAAGCAGGCTCTCCACGGCTTTGCCCGCCAGGGACGGATCGTCGCGCAGCTTCGCCCGCGTGCTGCGGGTGGCGCAGCAGGGCGAGCAGGCCGTTGCCGATCAGGTTGGTCGTGGTCTCGTGGCCGGCCGCCAGGATCAGCAGGCAGTTGGCGATCAGGCTCCTCTTCGCTCAGTCGGTCGCCCTGCTCCTCCGCCGCCAGGAGCAGCGAGCGACAGCAGGTTTTCCTCGTTGCCGTCCCGCAGGCCAGCGATCGCCTGGCGGAAGTAGGCGCCGAGTTCCAGCAGGCTCCGGCGTGCTTCCATCTCCTGTGCGAGCGTGGACTCGCCCCCGATGTAGCGGACGAAATCATCCGACCACTTTTTGAACTGTTCGCGGTCGCCCACGGGGACACCGAGCATCCTTGCGATCACCACGACGGGCAGGGGAAGGCGAGGTCACGGATCACATCCATGCGCCCCGTGTTTTCCACCGCGTCGAGCAGGCCGTCCGTGACCTGCTGGATCTGCGCGCGCATCGCTTCGATAACCCGCGGCGTGAACTGCCTGCTGACCAGCGACCGGAGGCGCGTCTGGTGCGGCGGGTCCTGAAACAGCATCTGCCTGGCGAGGGCGCCGTTCAGGACGTTGAACTCCTGCCCCACCAGGGGGGCAGCGCCTCCTGGCCGTACGTCATGCGGAGGCTGCTGCGCGGTCAGCCGCGGCTCCTGCAGGATCGCGACCCTCCGGATGACCCGTCACGAACCAGGAGCCGATGAGGTCGTCGAAGTAAAAGGGTCCCTGCGCAGCCGGCGGTAGAACGGGTACGGGTTCTGCAGCGTCCGTTTGCGAAGCACGACGTACCGAACAAACGGCGCATGGCGGCGGGCCGCCAGGAAAGCAAGCTGCCCGGCGCGCCCCCGCCAGGGCACGGGCGATCCCGTCACCTGCCGAACGCGGTGGCCCGGCACGACGACCCCCGCGGGAAGGCGGACGCGCCGCTTCTGCGAGCGCAGCAGGCTCGCGGGCGGCGGTATCCATGCTCAGCCCGAGTTTGCCCGAGCGCGCGGCCCGCGACGCCGCCGCGCTGCCGGACAAGGGCGAGGAGCAGATGCTCCGTGCCGATGTAGTCGTCCCCATCTCCGCTGCCAGGGCGTAGGCCTGCTCCACCGCGCGCCGCGCATCAGGGGTCAACGTCCGTCCCGCCCCCTCCGCCGGCTCCTCGCCCGCCCGCGTCTGCTGATCGAGGCGCTCCGGGGTGACGCCCAGGCGCTTCAAGAGGGTGGCGGCGCTGCAGTCTGTCACGCGCGCCATGCCGAGCAGCAGGTCCGCGGTGGCGATGTCCTTCGCGCCGCGCCGATCGGCCTGCTCCAGGGCATGAAAGACGGCCTGCCGCATGCCCCGGAAAAACGGTGCCACATGGTGAGGGTCCCTTTCCGAATGGGTCCGTGGTGCCGGCTATATTGTAGCGCCGCCACGGGTCCCGTGTCTATGCCGTCGGCCGCTTCACGGCCGCGCGGCCGCTTCTTCGGGTATAATAGCCCCGCAAGCGGCGCGGTCACAGAGCCGGAAACAGGTCTCCGGCCCGTTCGCCCTGGGCACGCTAGAGTTCGAAGAATAAGGCCGCCGGCGGGGAAGGGGAACCCTTCCCCCGGCCCGCGCCGTCTTGAAGGGGAGGAGCAGCACGATGGCAAAATGTCCTGGTTGTGGCGGCGAGCTTCCCCGGCGGCGCGGTTCTGTCCCCTTTGCGGGCAGACGGTCGCGCCAGGGGCTTCGACCGGCGCCCCGAGGGGGAGCCGCCCCGCGGCGGCGCGCGGGGCGGCGGAGCCGGCGGGACCGTCGGCGGCCGACGCCGGAAAGCGCAAGGTCGCGCTCGCGGCGGCAGCGGCCGTCGTTCTCGCTGCTCTGGGCGTGTTTCTGCTCTGGAAGGCCCGCAGCGGGGTTCTTTCCGCGCAGGCGCCCGCCACCCCGTCCGCGGGCGTCATCAGTGCGCCCCCGGTCCAGACGCCCAGGGCCCCCGTCCTGAACGCCCCCGCCCCGCAGGCCCCCAGTGCCCCGGTGATGCAGGCGCCGCAGACCGCCCAGAACCCGATGCCCCCGGGTGTGATCGGCTACCTGCGCTGGCTCAAGCAGTTCGAGGCGGCGCGGCGCGGTCTGGAATACCGGGGCATGGCGGAGATGACCGTTTTCACCCAGAAGGCCACTACGGGCGCCCTGGAAGGCTTGCTGAACGCGGACCCGACCGGGGAGCCGGCATCCGCCAGGCCGCAGGACAACCCCGTCGTCGGCATCGGCAAGGTGATCGAGGAATGGAACAACGCCGCGGCCTTGTTCCAGCGGAAGATCCCGCCCGACCCCTGTGCGCCGCTCGCTTCCCACTACAGAGATGCGCTAACAGCCGGGGTCGCCCGCATGAGCGCGCTCCAAAGCATGCTGACCGGCGCGCTTGCCTCGATCCAGGGGGCGGGCGGCCAGGCGACGCCCATGTCCAAGGACACCCTCGCCGAACTGTACCGGCAGAAGGGCACGAAGGAAGGCTCGGTCGACGTGGACACGGCATACCGCAATGCCAACGCCGCGCTAGACCAGCTCCGCGCCCAGTACACCTCGATGCCCGACGACGTGCGCTCGTTCGACATCAAGTCCGGCGCCGGCGGGCTGAATCTCCCGTTTATCGGGATGTAGCTTTCCGTTCCACCTATGCTGCCGTATCCGCAAAAGCCCGCGACCGCCGGTCGCGGGCTTTTACGCTTTTGTTCTTTTCGCACATTCGGCCTATCCGCCGCGCCACCCCGTGACTCTTATTAGCAGGAACACGGAGACCGGTGATGCGCAAAAGCCACTACCCGCATATCAGCGACGAGGCGCTCGTCCTCGCCGCACTGCTCGGTGACCTGGAAGCGTTCGATGAACTCGTGCGCCGGTTCCGCGGCGCGGTGACTCTGATCGCCGAACAGGTCCTCGGGTCGCGGGCGGCCGCCGAGGACGTCGCGCAGGAGGCATTCCTGCTGGCCTTCAAAGCGCTGCCGCAGCTGCAAGAGCCGTCCCGGTTCGCGGGCTGGCTGTGTGCGATCACGCGGCACCGGGCGCGACGGGTGGCGGTGCGGGAGCGTCACAGCGAAGTGATCGAGCCGTCCGAACTGGACCGGCTGCTCATCGCGCACAGCCGTGAGCTGGCCGCCTGTCCCGCCGAGGAGTGCGCGCGGGAGGTCGAGCGCACGGTTGTCTCGGAGGCGCTGGCGACGCTTGGGCCGGAGCATCGCACCCTCCTGCTGTTGCGCTACTACGAGGAGTGGCCCGTCGCGCGCATCGCCGCTTTCCTATCGCTCCCCATCACCACGGTGAAATGGCGTCTGCATCAGGCGCGTTCGCGGATGCGCCGCCGGCTCGCCCAACAAGAACAATCGGAGGATACTTTCGATGACGGACGACAACGCAAACAGAGCCGAAATCCGACGCCTGCGTCACCTGCTGCGCGAGATCGCGGAAGTCGCTCGACATGCCAGCCTGACGGGCAGCCTTTCTGACGGGGCGCGCAGCGCGGCGCGGCGGCATAACACGGTCCTGAAACGCCTGGAGCAATTCGGCGTTCTTAGCCCCGACCTGTTCCAGCCCCTTTCCGAAGAATCCAGCTTCGACGAGATCGGCGTGGAGAGCTCGTTGCTTGCCGGTTACCTCAAAGAGGACGCGGAGGAGAGACCCGACAAAGCGCAGCGCTCCAGCCCGAACGTCATCATCGGCAGCCTCAATGGCCTTCAGGGGCTGGAAGAGCTCAAAGATCTGGGGCAGGTGATTCGTGATCACCTGCCGGAGTGGATGAGGGGCCAGGCCGCCGCAAAAGCGGAAAGGCCGGAGGACGAACCGGAACCGCCGCGCCCCACTCCGCCACAGCCCGAACCGGCACGCCCTGCCGGGCCGGAACCGATGGCAGAGCCGATGCCGGATTTCACCAACCGCGACTAACACGGCCCCGGCCCCCTCCTCTTTGGGAGGGGGCCCCCTGTTGCCCGACCGTAATGGGAAAGCATTGTAGACGATGGTGGCTTTCGTAGACATCAGCGCCCCTCCCTATTTAACGTCCAGCGGCTCCACGAACCTGATGCCCGGGAAGCGCCGCCACATCAAGTTAGTGTCCGTCAGATAGGCCACGCGCTAAAGCCTCTCATACTAGAGGCGTTACCGGCCGAAGGCCACATCCCGCAAGACAGTTACCCCCGGT
>JAUJNC010000291.1 GCA_030446525.1 Armatimonadaceae bacterium | reverse complement strand
TCCCGCGAACCTCGGCTGGGGCGACAGCGACTACAGGACGCTCTACATCACGGCCAAGACCGGCCTGTACCGCATCCGCCTCAAAGTCGCCGGTGTGCATCCCGGCTAATAAGGGGGCGATCCGTGTATAATGGAGCCAGCAAAGCTGGGCACGGAGGTGTCACGGATGGCAGCCGAAAAAGTAGTGATCGGCGGTGTTGTCAAAGGAGGCGTAGTCGTACCTGAAGGGGAGGCGAAGCTGCCTGAGGGTGCTCACGTGAATATAGTTTTCTCATTCGCGGAAGTTTCCCCCGAACTGCAAGCAGAGTTTGATGCTTGGGAGCGCGCCAGTGAAGATGCCTGGGCCATGATTGATCGGATGGAACAAGAAAAACAGGCATGAACCCCGGTGACATCCATTGGGTTGAATTGCCGCCCACAAGCGGCCATGAGCAAGTAGGCCGCCGTCCTGCCGTCATTCTGCAAGACGATGCTTACGCCGGCAGTCTGCCGCTCGTCATTGTTGTTCCACTGACCGGAGCCACCGCCGCAGCGCGCTTTGCAGGAACCCTCGTTTTGGAGCCAACGGTGGAAAACGGCTTGCGGACGACATCGGTCGCCCTTGTCTTTCAGGTGCGTGCTGTGGATCGCCGTGTCGTTCAAGAAAAACTCGGCGGCGTCGGAATTGCGGCGCTTGCGGAGGTCTACGCCCTCCTGGACCTTTTAACGGGGCGCGCATCCGCCGGGTAGTTCTTCTCTTCTTGTCAAGTTGTCAAGGCCCCAGCAAATCACGCTGCCTTCGGTAGATCGAACAGGCTGATCGAGGGCAACGCGGAAGTCTGCCCCGCCCCTTCTTCCGGCAGGTCCAGGGCGGCGATGGCGGCGGTGCGCTTGGGGCCGAAACCCCAGACGGTGCGCAGACGCCCGTCGCGGGCGGCGCGCACCAGATCCGCGGCGGTGCCGATGCCCAGCGCCTGGTGGATGTGCTCGGCGGTCCGGGGACCGACGCCGGGCACGCCCATCAGACCCGCGATGTGCGGCGGCAGGTCGGCCACCATCCAGGTGTATTGTTCCAGGCCGCCTTCCTTCGCCATCTCGCGTATCTTGGCCTGGAGCTTCTTGCCGATGCGCTGGCGGCGGCGGAAGGGGACCTTCTCCTCTGCTTCTAAGATCTCCTTCGCCTCGTCCCTCAGGCCCATCAACGCGCGCGCGCCGCGCTCGTAGGCGGCGGTGCGGAACGGGTTCTGGTTGCCCTGGTCGCGCAGAATCGTGGCGATGTTGAAAAGAACCGCGGCCATGTCTTTGTTGTTCATGACTTTCTCCAGTTGTCAACAGCTGCGTTTTTATTGTATCACACAAATGTTTGACAAGCAAGAGTGAAGGTGCCACGGGATTTCACGTGGAAGTAGAAGAGCGGAGCTCAGACGTACGATGTTCAGTAAAGCGCAGATTCAACGGATGGCGGCGAGCGAACTGCCGAACCTCGCTGGCAGGGATGAGATCGCGCGGGGCATTCAGCGCCAGCGGGAAGAGGGGTTCGGGTGGCGTTTCGACGGCCTGGGTGACTGGAGCACGGAGGCCATCTTCGACAAGCTGCGCGAGCTCGGCGTCGACACCGACACGGAGCGCTTCCCCGATCAGGCGCGCCGGGCGGGGCGCTGTTCCGTTCTGGAAGAGAGCTGGACCGGCGGCAACGAGCGGGACGACCTGTGGGACGACTTCCCCTTCCTGGCATCCGAGGAGCTATGGCGGCGACTGACCCCGGACCTGCTCTGCCCCGAGATCATCAGCTACGACCTGGACGCCGCGCTGGGTGCTTCCGGCGAGGGCGGACGCCCCCCGGCGGAAAGGATGCGATCGGATATCCGCACCGCCATGCGCCTGATGGACTACCTCGATTCGTTCCCGGCGGACGAGCGCCCGGCGCGTTATGAGGAAGTGGCGGAATGCAGCCTTTATGATTACAGCGACTGGCTCCTGGACATGATCCTGGGCGCCGGCGGGGACTACCCGGACGAGGTCACGCGCATCGCCGACGCCATGGCCCAGATCGACCCGGGCAACGCCGCGAACTTTCAGGGGGAGCTCCCCTTAGTGCTGGTCCAGGCCGGCAGGCCCGAGGAGGCCCGGCAGCGCGCGGAAGCCAACCTGCGGCGGTTCCCCGAAGACGTCTGGACGCTGGTCCGTACCGGCGACCTGTACGACGAACTGGGCGAACACGCCGCGGCGCTGGAGTTCTATGTCGATGCGCTAAGAAGGACGCCCGACCCCAACGACTGGGATGCGGTTCGGGATCGCACGACAAAGCTGCTCGAAAAGATGGGGCGCGCCGGCGACTGGGCGGAGATCGAGCGGGAAAGCCCCCGCCCCGCCGAGCCGCGAACGATCCGGCGAGCCGCCCGGGAAGCCCCGCCCCCGATGCCGTTCCGCTCAGGCCCCAAGACCGGCCCGAACGAGCCCTGCCCGTGCGGGAGCGGCAAAAAATATAAGAAGTGCTGCCGGATGAAGGCTTAGTCCGACGGATAGTTGACGAAACCAGACGCCCCAAAGCGGCGTATAATGAGGGTGTGAACATATCCACTCCCGCCGCCAAGACGGCGTACTACGTCGGCCCGCTCCTGCTGTGGATGCTGGTGATCTTCGCCTTTTCGACCGACGTCGCGTCGGCCCAAAGGACCCGGCCCGCGCTCGGGGGCATCGTGCGCGGCCTGTTCCCGGGCCTGGCGCGGCGCCTGACTCCCGACCAGATCGAGCGGGTGGATTGGGGCATCCGCAAGGCGGCCCACGTCACCGAGTACGCGATCCTGGCGATCCTGGCGTACCGGGCTGTCGCGTTCGGCAGCCCCGCTTTCAAGAGCCGCAACGTGGTGCTGCCGTTTCTGATCGGCGTGCTGTACGCCGCGAGCGACGAGTACCACCAGAGCTTTTACCCCTCGCGTGACGGCACGGCCGCGGACGTGATGTTCGACACCTTCGGGGTGACGACCGGCCTGCTGCTCTGCCTGTGGCACCGCGCCGCCGGCCGTTCGCCCGAGGCCGTATCCCGAAACGCCGCCGACCTGCGCACCGCGGTCCCGGCGTCCGAGAGGAGTTCCCTGCGTTGAAGCGCCTTTTCCTTTTCCTCGCTGTTTGTACGTCCGTTCTCCCGCTGCGCGCGGCGCCGGAGAACCAGGTCATCGAAACCAAGCTGCCCAACGGGCTGACCGTGCTGACCAAGGAGGTCCACGCCGCGCCCGTCGTGGAGGTCATGGTCTTCTACAAGGTCGGCGCGCGCAACGAGACCGTGGGGCTGACCGGCATGAGCCACCTGCTCGAGCACATGCTGTTCAAGGGCACCAAGACGCTCAAGACCGGCGAGATCGACCGGCTGTTCGACCTGGTGGGCGCGAATAACAACGCCCGGACGTGGTCGGACATGACCGCCTACCACGAGACCCTGGCCGCCGACCACCTGGAGATGGCCTTGAAGATCGAGGCGGATCGCATGGTGAACTCCACCTTCGATCCGGCCGAGCACAAGCGCGAGATGACCGTGGTACGCTCCGAGCTCGAGGGCAACGAGAACTCGCCGGACACGCTGCTCTACCACGCGGTCAAGGCGACCGCCTTCCAGGCGCACCCGTACCGCTGGCCCATCATCGGCTGGCGCGCGGACGTCGAGAACATCGACCGGGACGAGATGTACGCGTACTACAAGAACTGGTACGCGCCCAACAACGCCATCCTCGTGATCGTCGGGGATTTCCAAACGGAGCGGGCGCTCTCTCTGGTGCGCAAGTACTTCGGTCCGCTCCCGGAGCAGAAAGTCAGCCGGCGCTACGTCACGCCGGAGCCGCCGCAGCGGGGGGAGCGCCGCGTCGTGGTGCGGCGCGACGGCACCGCCCCGCGGGCCCTGGTCGCCTACCATGTGCCCCGTTTCGGCCACCCGGACTATTACGCCCTGGACGTGCTCTCGACGATCCTGTCCGGCGGGCGCTCCGCCCGGCTCTTCCAGTCGCTGGTGGAGACGGGCCTGGCGACGGG
>JAUJNC010000290.1 GCA_030446525.1 Armatimonadaceae bacterium | reverse complement strand
CACCCGGCGCCGCGTTATGGCCACCGACGCCGACCTCCTTGACGCCTTCGGTGACGCCAATCCGGAAAAGGCCTTCCTCGCCGGCAAGCTCGCCATGTTCCACACCCGCGGCGCCCAGACCGTCATCAACGTCGGCCAGGCCGTCCGCGACCACGGCCTGCCCGTCGCCTACGCTCCACTCCCCACCTTCAAAGCCTTCGGCGCCACCCACACCTTCGAGAACAACGGCCTGATCGCCGGCGCAAGCCAACCGGATGCCGGCTGGACCCTCATGAAGTGGCTCGCGGACACCCCCAACTGGTCCGTCTCCCGCGGCAACCTCCCGGCCCGCATCGACAACTTCGATGCGTGGGCGCAGGGGCTCTACAAGGGAATCCAGTCCAAGGTCCGTCTCGAGGTGTACCGCGACTCGCTCCGCTACACCGTCAATCCCGACCGCATCACCTTCCTGCCCACGGCCGAGCAGATGGCCAACGAGATCATCGGCCCCGCATTTGACGCGCTCTGGTCCGGGCGAGGAAACGTTGCCACCACCCTGCGCGAGATCAAGGCGCCCCTCCAGGCGCTCGTCCCTAAGGACCTCGGCTAGATCCGGGCCTCCGACTGAGATTCGACAGAGAAAGGACCAACAATGACGGCCAGCACCGCTCCCACCGCTTCCGATGGGGCCGCGCTACCAGGCACGCAGCCCAGGAAGATGGGCCTGCTCCTGATCTCCCGGGGGAACACCGACCCGATCGGGCGCGAGGCCGCGCTTTCGCTGGCCGAGAGGGTCAGGCACGTCTCTCCCGATGGCTTGGTCGCCAGCGCGTTTCTCACCTACTCCGCCCCTACCGTCCCCACCGCCTTCGCCGAGCTGGTCGCGTCCGGGGCGCGTGAGATAGTCGCCGTCCTGCTCTTCCCCCACAAGGAGCGGATGGTCACCAGCTCGATCCCCCGCGCGCTCCTGCGCGTGCAGCGTGACTACCCCGGCATCTTCGTGCGGGTGGCGCCCAGCCTGGAGGTCGTCCCCGAGCTCGTGCACCTGGTCCTCGCCGCCGCGCAGCGGGCCTCAGACCTCACGCTGCGCAAGAACCCGACCGACGAGGTCGATTGGGCCAAGCGCCGCGCCAAGATCAAGCCCGCGCCGCGCGAGCGACGCGCCTTCGTCTGCACCAGCACCTACTGCACCGAGGTAGGAGTCACCGACCTGCTCGCGCGCGTCAAGACCAAGCTGGAGACCGCCGGCTACGGCGAGAACGCGCCGCCCAATCCCGAGATGAACGTCAAGGTCACCCGCTCTGCCTGCCTCAGCCTCTGCGGCCTCGCCCCCGTGATGGTCGTCTACCCGGACGGCACCTGGTACGGCGGGTTCGACGCGGAGCAGCTCGACCGCATCGTGGACGAGCACCTGCTCGGCGGCTGTCCCGTCGCCGAGCTGGCCTGCGACACAGCTCTCCCAGAAGCCCGAGGAGCATTGTGATGCGTGTCGTTCCAGTCACTACCGCCGCCACCAAGTGCGTCTCGCGGCGCACGCTGCTCCTCGGCGCCGCCACCGGCGCCGCCGTTACGGTCTCGGCGTGCAACGCCCCCAGCACGAGTCCGGCAGGTCAGCCGACCGCCGGGCCGTCCGTCACGATCGAGTACTTCGCCGGCCTCAACGAGCGGCAGCTGGGCAACTACCAGACGCTGCTCGTGGACGCCTTCGAGAAGGCGCACCCGCCGCTCAAGCTGTCTGTCATCCCCACGGGCGGCACCGAGAAGCTCCTTGCGCTCATGTCCGGCGGCACCCCGCCCGACGTCTCCTCCTCCGCCAAGCCCAAGGAGTACCTCACCAAGCAGGTCCAGGACATCACGCGGTACGTGCAGCGCGACAACAAGGTCAATACCGCCGCCTTCCCCAAGGAAACCTTCGAATCCACCTGCACCTGGCGGGGCAAAATCGTCAACCTGCCCAACGAGTACGGCGGGACATGGCCAGTGATGCCCTACAACCGCGACCTCTTCCGCCGTGCCGGCGTCCCGGAGCCGCCGGCGAAGTGGGGCGACCCTGCCTGGAACGCCGACTCCTACCTGCAGGCCATGCAGAAGCTGACCCGCGCCGATGCCGACGGCAAGCCGGCCACCTTCGGCATGAATCAGCCGAATATGCGCATGACCGTGGTCTTCTGGCCGTGGCTCTGGCGCACCGCGTGGATCACAGACGATCTCAAGACGATCACGAGCGACGCGCCGGCGATGATCGAGGCATTTGAGTACCTGACGGGCCTCGCCGGCCGGCGCCGCGTCATGGTCAGCGACGCGGCGCTCAGGGAATCGTTTGGCGCCGCGAACGCGGAGCAGGCATTCCTTAAAGGCCAGCTGGCCATGTTTTCCTCCGCCGGAGCGAACCGTATCATCACCGTTGGCCAGGCTGTCCGCGAGCAAGGACTGCCCGTCTCCTACGCGCCGCTGCCCACCTTCAAGACCTTCCGCGCGGCGCAGCACCTCAACGGCAACGGCATCGTCGTTGGCGCCAGGCACCCCGACCAGGCGTTTACCTTCCTCAAGTGGTCCGCGGACACGCCCAACTGGGGCATCTCCCGAGGCAACCCGCCACCCAGAATCGAGCACTTCGACGCGTGGGCCAAGGAAGTCTACGGCGGCGTCGAGCCGCAGATCCGCATCGAGGTCTACCGCGACTCGCTCCAGCACTCCGCCAAGCGCGACCCGATCGAGAACCTGCCCACTTTCGACCAGATGCAGACGGAGGTTCTCACGCCGGCCTTCAACAGGCTGTACGCCGGGCAGGCTGAGGTGGCCGCCACGCTGCGCGAGATCAAGCCGCGGCTGCAGGCACTTGTCCCGCAGGACCTTGCTTGAGGAGGGCACAGATGAGGATTCGCCCGCCGGCGCCCGTCGCACGCTCGCGTCGCGCCTGGCCCGGCGCGACCCCCCGCTCGGGATCGCCGTCATCTGCCGACATACCCTGCAGGGCCAGCCGCTCGCGCAGCCGAAGGAACAGCGCGCGAGAGCCCAGGGCGGCGCACCGCGGCCCTTCACAAACCAGGACGTGGTACCTGTGCGCCGGGATCCTGTTCCAGGGGTTCGCCTTGTCCCTCTCTGGCGCGTCTGCGCGGACGTCCGCGCCGCCCTCGGCGTCAGCCAGCTGACGGATTACGGCCTCGCCGAACGCGGGGTGCTTTCCCTGGGCGGGCGCCAGCACGACCTCGGCATCCTGGACGCGCCCCTTCCTCATCCAGCGTCGGACCAGCTTCTTCACCCACTCGTGCAGCAGGATTTCGGCTGGCACGAACACCGGAGCGACGATGATCCGCCGCGCGCCGTTTTCCATTAGCCTTTCCAGGACCGCGTGGAGGGGCGGCGTGCCGGCGTCGAAGAAGGCCCGCTTGACGCGAGGGTAGCGACCCTCCGCGCGCACAGCGGCAACCATCCGCTCCAGTTCTTGCGCCGGCCAGTCCCCGTTCCCGCCCCGGCCCAGCAGCACCACGGCGTCCGGAACGGGGCCCCCGACGGCGCCCTGATGACTCTGGGGCGTGGCCGACGGAATTGACAAGTTGGCGAGGTGACCGGGAGGGGAGGACGTGCGGGAATGCGGTTGGCGCCGCGCGGCTGGCGCGCTCAAGCCGCCGAGTGGAGCCTCGTCACCTCTCGCCACTGCTGGAAGCGCTCGTTCCGGAGCTGGCGGTACTGCTCGGCGGGGAGGAGGTGACGGCGGGGACGGAAGTGGTTGCAGACGGCGCTGAAGGGCCCCAGGAACCGCTGCGCGTGCTCGGGCGACTTGAAGCGCTGCAGCACCCGTTCTCGTTTCCGCACCGGCCGGTGCGAGTGCTCCGCTCGGTTGTTCAAGCCTTTGTGCCGCCGGTGCTCGGTCTGCGGTAGGACCCGCTTGAGGGCCGGTGGATAGCTGGCCAGTTTATCGGTGACCACCACCCGCGGTGCCCTGTCTTCGCCCTCAAGCACGCGGCGGAGGAAGCGCTCCGCCGCCTCCTGGTTGCGCCGTTCCTGGACCAGGATGTCCAGCACC
>JAUJNC010000289.1 GCA_030446525.1 Armatimonadaceae bacterium | reverse complement strand
GGCCGCTCACCGGGGATATGAAGCAGCGCGAACGCGGCGTCCGAAAAGCCGTGTCCGTCCGGCATCGCCGTGATGGCCGGCTTGTTGCGAATAGCAAAGTCCTGCAAGCCCCCGTACCCGTTCAAGCAAACGCAGCCTGCCCCAATGCCGCCGAGCGGCATCGCGATCTGGAGCAGGTCGGGGCCGGAATAAACACGGGACCATTCCTGATCCGGCGTATCAGGCATCGTATTCAAATCAGTCGTCATCGGTGAGCAAACCTCCGTTTTGGAGCGCCGCGCGCGCGCACGGGTCTGTTCTTCAGGCTTTCTGGTAAAACCGGTCGTCCCCGCCAGATGCAGAAAGCGCCGACGCGACAGGCTTGGCAGCATGAGGGCCATTATACACGGACGACGACAGGAGAAGAAAACAAGGAGGGCGCGGGCGGGTGCACGAGCGCTACCAACGTCCGGTTAAAGAACCTGGTACGGCTGCCGCTGGGTAAAATACTCACCAACATCCCGATTCCCTGCACACCTTGAGGGTGCACACGCGCGTGGAAGGAGTAAGCCACCAATGTCCGACACACCGACGACCGAACAAACCTGTTGCGGCGGTCCCGGCTACGCAACGCCGCAGGAAGCGATGAACGCCGAACGGGAAAAGGTTCTCTACACGATTGCGCTTTACGGGGCGACCGAGATCAAGGACCCGGACTATCTGGCGACGGTGGACGTGGACCCCGACTCGCCGACCTATTCCCAGGTCATTCACCGCGCGCCGATGCCCAACGTGGACGACGAGCTGCACCACTTCGGCTGGAACGCCTGCTCCTCCTGCCACGGCGACGAGAGCAAGTCGCGCCGGTTCCTCGTCGTCCCCGGCACCGGTTCGAGCCGCATCCACATCATCGACACCGGCGACGAGCGCGCCCCGACGCTCCACAAGGTCATCGAGCCCGAGGAGATCCTGGCCAAGACCGGCCTCACCACGCCGCACACGGTCCACTGCCTCGCCGACGGCCACGTGATGATCTCGATGCTCGGGGACGCCGAGGGGAACGGCCCCGGCGGCTTCCTCCTGCTCGACGAGGACTTCAATGTGGCCGGCCGCTGGGAGCGCAAGACGGACGGGATGAAGTTCAACTACGACTTCTGGTACCAGCCGCGCCACAACGTCATGATCAGCAGCGAGTGGGGCGCGCCCAAGGCGTTCAAGGCGGGCTTCGACCCGGCGGACGTCGCGGCCGGCAAGTACGGCCAGCAGCTCCATTTCTGGGACTGGGAGCGGCGCGAGATCGCGCAGACGATCGACCTCGGCGCCGAGGGGCTGATCCCCCTGGAGGTGCGCTTCCACCACGACCCGGCTAGCGCGCACGGGTTCGTCGGGGCGGCGCTCAGCAGCAACATGTTCCACTATCACAAGCCGAATGGGCACTGGCGGGCGGATAAGATCATCGACGTGGACTCGGTCGAGGTCGCGGGCTGGCCGTTCCCGCTGCCCGGCCTGATCACCGACCTCGTCCTCTCGCTGGACGACCGCTTCCTCTACTTCTCCAACTGGCGGCACGGCGACCTGCGCCAGTACGACGTCAGCGACCCCGCCAGCCCGAAGCTGACCGGCCAGGTCTGGCTCGGCGGCCTCCTCGGCAGGACGCCCGATGTCGCGCGCGAACTCGCCGGTGGCCCGCAGATGCTCCAGCTCAGCCTCGACGGCAAGCGGCTCTACGTCACCAGCTCGCTCTACAGCACCTGGGACAACCAGTTCTACCCCGACCTCGCCAAGGCGGGCTCCTACCTCATGCGGATCGACTGCGACACGACCAACGGCGGCATGCGGGTCGATGAAAGCTTCTTCGTCGACTTCGGCCGGGAGCCGGCCGGCCCCGCCCGCGCCCACGAGATGCGCTACCCCGGCGGCGACTGCACCTCCGACATCTGGGTTTAGGCGCGCTCGTCCGAAAGGGGTCCCTGTATGACGCAAACGACGCCGTATCCCGAGGGGGTTCGCAGGGCCGGGGGCGCGGTCGCCCCCGAGTTCGCCGAGATCTTGAGCCCCGACGCCCTGGGTTTCGTGGCGGGGCTGGAGCGGGCGTTCCGGGGAAGGCGCGAAGAGCTCCTGAAAGCGCGGGCAGACCGGCAGGCCGAGATCGACGCGGGGAAGATGCCGGATTTCCTGCCCGATACCGAGCACATCCGCCGCGGCGCGTGGACCGTCGCACCCGTGCCCGGCGACCTGCAGGACCGGCGCGTCGAGATCACCGGGCCGTCGGGCGACCGGAAGATGGTGATCAACGCACTGAACTCCGGCGCCACGGTGTTCATGGCCGACTTCGAAGATGCCAATTCGCCGACCGCGCACAACACGATCCAGGGGCAGATCAACCTGCGCGATGCGATCAACCGGACCATCGACTATGTCAGCCCCGAGGGACGCGCCTACGCCCTGAACGAGACGGTCGCCACGCTCATCGCCCGCCCCCGCGGCTGGCACCTGGTGGAGAAGCACGTCCTCGTCGACGATAAGCCGGTGTCCGCGAGCCTGTTCGACTTCGGACTGTATTTCTACCACAACGCCCGGACTCTGCTCGAAAGCGGCTCCGGGCCGTACTTCTACCTGCCCAAGCTCGAAAGCCACTTCGAAGCGCGTCTGTGGAACGACGTGTTCGTGATGGCGCAGGACGCGCTGGGCATCGGGCAGGGTACCATCAAGGCCACCGTCCTGATCGAGACCATCCTGGCGGCCTTCGAGATGGACGAGATCCTGTACGAACTGCGCGACCATTCGGCGGGCTTGAACTGCGGGCGCTGGGACTACATCTTCAGCTACATCAAGAAGCTGCGCCGCCAGCCGCACGTCATCCTGCCGGATCGCAGCCTGGTCAGCATGACCGTCCCGTTCATGCGCGCCTATTCGCTGCTGACCATCAAGACGTGCCATCGCCGGGGGGCGCACGCCATGGGCGGTATGGCGGCGCAGATCCCGATCAAGAACGACCCGGCGGCCAACGAAGAGGCGATGAACAAGGTGCGCGCCGACAAGGAGCGTGAGACGCGCGACGGCCACGACGGGACCTGGGTGGCGCATCCCGGGCTGGTGCCCGTCGCGATGGAGGTGTTCAACGCGCTGATGCCGACGCCGAACCAGGTCCACCGGCAGCGGGACGACGTCCACGTCACCTCCGACGACCTGCTCGCGGTCCCCGAAGGCCCGATCACCGAGGCCGGGCTCCGCACGAATGTCAGCGTCGGCGTGCAGTACCTGGAGGCGTGGCTCCGGGGCTCCGGCGCCGTCCCCCTCTTCAACCTGATGGAAGACGCCGCCACGGCGGAGATCTCCCGCGCCCAGGTCTGGCAATGGATCCGCCATCCCAAGGGCGTTCTGGACGACGGACGGAAAGTGGACGTGGCCCTGTTCCACCAGATCCTGGAGGAAGAGCTGGCGAAGATCAAGCAAGCGGTCGGCGAGGGGCAGTTCGCCGCCGGCAAATACGGGCTGGCAAGCGACCTGTTCGCCCGCATGACGACGCAGGACGCGTTCGAGGAGTTTCTCACCGTCCCGGGCTACGCGTATCTCGATTGAGGAGAAGGACAGATGAACGGTTCCGCCGACTGGATGGGGCGCCTCGTCAGCAGCCCGGCGTGCATCCCCCAGATGACGCTGGAGCAGATCCTGCCCGCCTACGCCGGGCTGGGTTTTCGCAAATTCGAAGCGTTCACCAGCTGGTGCAAATCGCACCTGGACATCGAGGGCGACCCGCGGCACTACCGCGACCTGGCGGCGCGCTGGGGCATGGGCTTCACCTCGATGCACCTGCCGCCGATAAGCGACGACCTGGACACATCCCTCGCGCGGGCGCTCAAGGCGGCGCGCTTTGCCGAGGCGCTCGGGGCGGGCGTCGTCCTGTTCAAGGCAAACAGCCGTGAGAACTACATCAAGGCGGCCAAGCCGTTCCTTGACGCTACCGAAGCGGCGGGGATCCGCGTCACGCCCGTGCTCCAGAACCACGCCGGCACGGCGATCAGCACCCTCGACGATTACACAGACGTGATCGAGGGCATCAGCGACCCCCGAATGAAGACCCTGCTGGAGGTCGGGCACTT
>JAUJNC010000288.1 GCA_030446525.1 Armatimonadaceae bacterium | reverse complement strand
TCCGCGGGCTGGCCGCGCTCGGCCTCGACGGCCTGGTCAGTTGCCAGGTGCAGCGGGCCTTCTTCCCGACCGGCCTGGCGATGGCGGTGCTGGGCCGGGCGCTGTGGGACCGCGCGCCCGACTTCGGGGCCATCGCCGAGGACTCCTTCCGGGCGGCCTTCGGCGCCGACGGGCCGGCCTGCCTGGCGTACTGCGCGGAGCTCTCCCGCCTGTTCGACCCGCCCTACCTCCGCGGCGAGAAGCCCCGCCACGACCCCGCAGTCGCCGCGTCCTACGCCCGGTTGCCGGCGGCCATCGCGGCGTTCCGCCCGGTGATCCGGCGCAATCTGGGCGCGGCGGACCCCTGCCACGCGCGGTCCTGGCGTTACCTCGACGCGCACGCCGACGTCTGCTTACTGCTCGCCGAGGCGCTGCAACACCGCGTCGCGGGCGACGACGAGGCGGCCCTGCGCGCCTGGGCGGCGACGCAACGGTTCGTGCAAGAGCGCGAGCGGGACCTGCACCCGGTGTTCGACGTGTACGAGTTCCTCTTCGTGCTCGACCGCTTCTTCACACGCGGGAGCTTCCACCCCGCAGCGAGCTAACAGTGGTTTGTGAACTTCGGACGCGCAGGCGGCAGCGGAGCGCGCGGGGTGGCGCAAGCGGCGCGTACGAACCGTCCTCATGGCGCCCCCGGAAACCCCGATTCAGGCCATTCTGCCGCAGCCCACAAACACCAATTCGGCGGCGCGGCGCGAAGACGGTGCCGGGTGCCCACGCCCGCTGCCGCGTTGCTCGCCACGGCCCGCCGCGCGGCGATAGCGTACAATGGCGCCCATCAGGAGCGGTCAGCGCCGGACCGGCAGGGGTGCCCCGAGGAGGTGGTCAACGGCCATGCACACGCAGGACCTGGACACGCCGGCGATCGTCGTCGACCTGGATCGCCTGGAGCGGAACATCGCGGCCATGTCCGGGCGGGTGCGCGCGGCGGGGGCGCGCCTGCGCCCGCACACCAAGACCCACAAGACCCCGGAGGTCGCCCGGCTGCAACTACGGCACGGGGCCGCCGGCCTCACCGTCGCCAAGCTGGGGGAGGCCGAGGTGCTGGCCGATGCGGGGTTCGATGATCTGCTCATCGCCAACGAACTCATCGGCGCGTCGAAGCTGCGCCGGCTGGCGCGGCTGGCGCGGCGCGTCCGGGTCCGCTCCTGCGTGGACAGCCTCGTCGGGGCACGGATGCTGTCGGGCGTGGCGGAGGCCGAGGGCCTGCGCTTCGCGGTGTTGCTCGACATCAACACCGGCCTGAACCGCGGCGGGGTCGAACCCGAACAGGCGGTGGCGTTGGGCGAAGCGATCGGCGCCATGCCGGGGATCGATCTGGTCGGTGTGTTCTCCTATGCCGGCGCCCCCCGCGGGGCGGCGGATGCCGCCGCACGGCGCGACTGGGCACTGTGCGAGGCCGAGACGACGGTCGCCGTGGCGCGGGAGCTGCAGGCGCGCGGGTTCGGGGCGACGGCGGTGAGCGTCGCCGGCACCGGCTCGGCGGTCTACGCCGCGGCCGTGCCGGGCGTCACCGAGGTGCGGCCGGGCACCTATGTCTTCAACGACATGAATTACAGCCGGATGGGGATCGGCACCGTGGCGGAATGCGCCCTGAGGATTCGCAGCCGGGTGATCAGCCGCCCCGCCCCGGATCGCGCCGTCATCGACGCCGGCGAGCGCCAGGAAGCCTAAAGTCACGAAGGCCAAAGAAGGGGCGAAGAAGACGTACAGCACGAAGAAGGAGAGAGAGGAGATCAGGGCTGCGACGATAGCGGGTGAGAACGCCCGCAGGTAGATGTTCTCCAGCTCTTCCACGTCTTTGACGATCCGGGCGAGCAGGTCTCCGCTGCGGTACCGGAGCAGGCGGGCGGGGGAGAGGGGAGCGAGGCGGCCATAGAGCCATACGCGCAGGTCCGCCAGCAGCTTGAACGTTACGTCGTGGGAGACCAGTCGCTCGGCGTAACGCAAAGCGGCTCGCGAGATCCCAAAAATTTGCACGAGGAACATCGGCAGGGTGAGCTGGCTCAGGCCAAGCTGCAGCGCCGAGGCCGCGATGAGGTCAGCGGCCACGGAGAGGAGCCCGACGTTGCTAGCCATCATCCCGGCACCTAAGGCCACCGCGAGCGTCACCCGCCAGCGGTGGCGAGCCAGAAACCCCAGCAGCCGTAGCAGCACCCTCACGCGAGCATCCGTTTGTCCGTGCCCACGAGACGAGCGTAAGGACCGTCGCGTTCGGCCAGGTCGGCGTGGGTGCCGACCTCCGCCAGGTGTCCGGCTTCGAGCACCGCGATCCGGTCCGCTCGGTATACGGTATTCAACCGGTGGGCGACTACGAGCACGGTGCGGTCTTGCATCAAGCGCTCCAACGCGGCGTCGATGAGGCGCTCGCTCTCCGGGTCCAGACTCGAGGTTGACTCGTCCATGATGAGTACCGGGGCGTCTTTGAGGAACGCGCGGGCGATGGCCAGCCTCTGGGCCTCCCCTCCGCTCAGGCGGACGCCGCGTTCGCCTATCGGGGTGTCGTAGCCTTGCGGGAGCCGCTCGATAAACTCCGCCGCGCCAGCCATCCGGGCTGCCCGCTCGATCTCTTCCTTTTTGGCGGTGGGACGCGCTAGCCGGATGTTGTCCAACACGCTCCCGTAGAAGAGGTAGGGCCGCTGCGGTACCAGCGCCAGATTCTCCCGCCAGACTTCGTTCGGGAGGTCAGAGATCGGGATGCCGTTCGCAAAGACCCGGCCGCTATCGGGCTCTGAGAAGCGCAAGAGCAGGTTGACCAGCGTGCTCTTGCCCGCGCCGCTGCGCCCTACCAGGGCGGTGCGGGTGCCGGCCGGCAAGACGAGGCTGATATCCGAAAGGGCCGGACGATCACTCCCTGGGTAGCCGTAGCTTACACTGTCGAACTCGATGTCTAACGAACCCGCGGGCTTTTCCACGGTGCCGAGTTCCTGGCTCGCCGGCGCGGGAGTGTTCAGGATCTCAAGGATCCGCTCGGCCGCGGCCTTGCCCTCTATGCCGGCGTGTCTGCTGACGCCGAGTTCGCGTAACGGGCGGTAGAACTCCGGAGCCAGGAGCAGCACCAAAAAGGCCGCCTCGAAAGAGATGCCGCCCAGCAACAAGCGCACCCCCAAAGCCACGGCGACCAGCGCGATGGACAACATCGTTATGAACTCGAGCACGAACCCGGAGAGGAACGCGTAGCGCAGCACTTTGAGCGTCCTTTCCCTGAACTCGTCGCTGATCTCCGCGACCCTCTCGCGCTCCACCGCGCTCCGGCCGAAGACTTTGAGAGTAGGAAGGCCCTGCAGGACGTCGAGAAAGTGCGCGCTCATGCGGGACAAAGTGGTCCACTGGCGCCGCGTATGCGCCTCAGCGTGCTTTCCCACCAGGACCATCAGGACCGGTATCGCTGGGGCAGTTATCAGGAGCAAGACCGCGCTGATGGGGTCCAGAGGCAGCAGGTACGCGGCGATCAGGAGCGGGACGAGCGCGCTCAGGGCCATCTGCGGCAGGTAGCGGCTAAGATAAGCATCGAGCCTCTCGACGCCTTCGACGGCGGTGGCCACTAACTCACCGGTACGCTCGCCCCTGGCGTAGCCCGGCCCCAGTCGCATGAGGTAAGCCATCAAGCGCTCCCGCAGCTCGGATTTCACGCGAACAGCCCCTCGTTGAGCCACGAGCTCGCGCAGCCACAGAAGGCCCGAACGCAAGACCACGGCGCCGAGCAAGAAAAAGAGCAGTGGCCTCACTTGCTGGAGACTCTCGCCACCCAGGAACACCTTATCGACTATCTCGCTTAGAAAAGCCATCTGGGCTATCGTGGCGCCAGCGCCCAACACGCCTAAGACAACCGCGCACAGAAGAAGGACTCTGGCAGGCTTTACCTGCCGCAATAGTTCTCTATCCATCCTGAGTTATTCTAGATCCCGATCCCGAGAATCATGTGAGATCGTTTGCAGCCGCGAGAACTACCGGGTTTGCCGGCGGACGATGGTGGGCCCGTAGCCGCTGTTATCCTCAGCCTGAGAGGGCCGAAGGCGCCCTGGGGCTGGCGGTGGGTGCGCAAAACCT
>JAUJNC010000287.1 GCA_030446525.1 Armatimonadaceae bacterium | reverse complement strand
GCCGGGTCTCTGCGGCCCCACCTCGCGGACGCTGTGGGACCCGGGCCTTACGCGGCCATCGTCCCTGACCTGGTCCCCGAAGAGCGACGGGGGAGGGCGAGCGGCGTGCTCAGCCAGCTGTAGCTGCTTGCCCAGATAGCGGCCGCCGTGGTTGCCTTGATCCTCGCAAAGAGCGTCTTCCTTCTCTTCCTTTTCATTGCCTTTGTCAACATCGTGTGCGCGGCCCTCGTGTTGGTCACCGTGCGGGAAGGAAGGGCGCATTTCCCCCAGAACGCTATCTCTGGGGGAAGTCTGTCGGACGAAAAAGCCCCGGGCCTGGCGGCCAAGTTGGCTCGCGGCGCGCAGGAATGGCTTGCCCCCTGGAGGAGTCCGGACTTCCGCTGGGTGTGGTTCACCCGCTTTCTGAATGCGCTGGGTTTCTACATCATCCTGAGCTATCTGCCCAACTACCTTAAGGACAGCGTTCGCGATTTCCGCCTCCCCGGGATAACGCTGAATGCACCTTTTCAGGCTACCATCCTGATGTCGCTCACCCTGTCCCTGTCCGGCGCCGTCAGCGCCGTTTACGGGGGGCGGCTCGCCGATCGTGTGGGCCGCAAGCGGGTCATCTATGGCGCCGGCTGGCTCATGTTCGCGACCCTCGTCCCCTTTTCGCTGATCCCCATCTACGGGGTCATCATACTGCTGGCCCCTTTCTTCGGGATCGGCTACGGCGCCTATCTGTCGGCGACGTGGGCGCTGGCCGCCGACATCCTTCCGAGTAAAGAGGACGCCGCCAAGGACATGGGGATGTGGCAGATGAGTGTCGCCGCCCCGCAAGTGGTGGCCGGGCTGTTCGTGAGTCTGCTCATCCATTACGGGAACCGACAGCAGGCGGGCCTGGGCTACACGCTCGCCTTTTTATTCTCCTCGTTCGCCTTTCTGGCCGGGTCGGTGATGGTCAATAAAGTAAAAGGCTCCACCTGACCTATTGCCAATCTCTCACGGTTGCTTCCTTGATAATACAATATGTCGGCCACCCCGCCCCGCTCACGGGCTATGGGTCTGATAGCGTACCGCAGCCAGGCATTTGACGGCTCCAGGGCGATATAGTTTGGGATACCTTTCTTCAGGAGAATCGCCCGGTATGACCTTGCCTCCCCCATCTGCATCGGTTCCAGGAGGTAGGCATGCCCTCTGGTAAAATGCACGCCGATGAGGTGGACACCGACGTATCTCTCGTGGGCCGGCTCATTGCCGCGCAGTTCCCGCAGTGGGCAGACCTTCCCATCAGGCCGGTCCCTTCCGGCGGGACGGACAACGCGATCTATCGGCTCGGCGACGACATGGCCGTGCGACTGCCCCGCATCGCCTGGGCCATCGAGCAGGTGCAGAAGGAGCAGCAATGGCTGCCGCGACTCGCCCCGCACCTGCCGCTTGCCATCCCGGTCCCGCTCGCGAAGGGGACACCGGGTGAGGGCTACCCCTGGCATTGGTCCGTCTACCGGTGGCTCGAAGGCGAGAACGCAACCATCGAGCGTCTCGCCGATCCCTGCCAGGCGGCTACGGAGCTGGCGCAATTCATAGCCGCCCTGCAGCGCATAGATCCCACAGGTGGGCCGCCTTCCGGGCCGCACAACTTTTATCGCGGCGTGCCGCTGGCTATGCGAGACACTGCCGTCCGCGCCGCAATCGCCTCCCTGGACGGCACGCTCGATACCGACGCAGCGACGGCGGCCTGGGAAGCATCCCTCCACGCCCCCGTGTGGCACGGCCCGCTCGTCTGGATTCACGGAGACCTGCAATCGGGGAACCTGCTAGCCGAACAGGGCAGACTCCGCGCTGTCATTGATTTTGGCGGCTTGGGCGTGGGCGATCCCGCGTGCGACCTGATTGTCGCCTGGAATCTCTTCTGCGCCGAAAGCCGGGATGCCTTCCGCGCCGCATTATCCGTCGATGACGCTACCTGGACACGAGGTCGCGGCTGGGCGCTGTCGGTGGGGCTGATTGCGTTGCCTTACTACTTGAACACCAGTCCCAGTATGGTTCGGTACGCCCAACACACCATCGCAGAAGCCCTCGCCGAGCACAAGCGCGGCGCATGACGCGAATCATGACCTTGCAGCGCCGTAATGACCGCTCATTTCACCGTTTGCCAATGCCGCGGGGATTACAACAGACTCATCGGGTCGATGTCCACGCTGAGGCCGAAGCGTTCCGAGGGGTGCAGGGCGGCAAAAGCGGCGGATAGACGCTCGCGCAGCACTTCTGTCCGCGACGCTTTCAGAAGCAGATGCCATCGATAGCGCCCGCGCAGCCGGGACAGGGGACAGGGCGCGGGACCCAGGACTTCCAGAGCATCGTCACCGCCGACGCGTGGGCCGGAATCTAAGAGGGAACGCCCGCCCAGGTGCGACGATAGGGCGCGCAGCCGGGCCTCAGCGGCGCTGCCGTCTTCATCCTGCGCGATGACATTGGCAAGCCGGGTAAAGGGCGGGTAGCCCAGTTCGCGCCGGTTGGTTATCTCGCGGCGGTAAAAGGTCTCATAGTCGTGCTTGGCGGCGGCGGCCACGGATTCATGCTCCGGGTTGAACGTCTGCACCAGTACATGGCCGATTTTGCGCCCGCGCCCGGCCCGCCCGGAAACCTGCGTAAGTAACTGGAACGCCCGCTCGGCGGCGCGGAAGTCGGGGATGTTCAGCGCGGTATCCGCCGAAATGACGCCGACCAGGGTGACACCCGCGAAGTCCAGCCCCTTGGCGACCATCTGCGTGCCGATAAGAATATCCGCCTCACCGCTCCGAAAAGCGCGCAGCATCTTCAGGTGGGCGTCTTTTTTGGCCGTCGTGTCCCGGTCCATTCGCAGCGTTCGCGCCTCCGGGAACAGCCGCCGTACCTCCTCCTCCACACGCTCGGTGCCGATGCCGAAGGGCAGGATGCGGCGGCCCTGGCATTGCGGGCACAGGTCCGGGGCGGCGCGGCGATAGTCGCAGTGGTGGCACTGGAGCGAGCGCGCCCCGGCGTGGTAGGTCAGGGAAACGTCGCAGTGCGGGCAGCGCGTAGTGAAGCCGCAGTCACGGCAGAGCAGGAACATCGCAAAACCGCGCCGGTTCAGGAACAGGATCGTCTGCTCGCCTTTGCCCAGCCGGTCGGCGATGCCCCGTGTGGACTCCCAGGCGACCAGGAGAAGCAGGAACGGGGTCCAATCCAGCAGGAAGGCACGCCCTCGCCGCACGAGCAGGGCGGGCAGCAGCAGCGGCGGGATGAGGAAGTCTGGTGTTGGCCAGCCACCGTGGGTGAGCAGGTACCAGGTGACCCACGCACAGTAGAGGGCAGCCGCTGCCGCGGCGAGCAGCGAGAGACGCAGGGATGGCATGGTCCCAGTGTAGCGGTCGCGCTGTGACGCGGTGGTTGCTCCCTGCGTATGCAGCCCGACTGATCCGATCGGGCGCGTGGTGCGTAGCATAGGGCATGCGCAAGACCCTGATCGCCGCCGCCGTACTCGCCACCATGCTGACAATCCTCCCTGGGATCGTCGCGCCGCCGAAGGCGACGGCGCACCCGTTGGGGAACTTCACCGTCAGCCGCTACAGCCGGATCGAGTTGACGCCCGGCGTTGTCCGCGTCCGCTACGTGATCGATATGGCGGAGATCCCGGCCTTTCAGGAGCGATCTGCGATCGATGCGGACCGGGACGGACGTATCAGCGAGAGCGAGAAGGCGGCGTATGGCGACCGCCAGGCGGAGGAGCTTCGCGGCAACCTGCGCCTCTCCGTCAACGGCAGACCGATAGAGCTGCGGGCGGCCTCTCGGGAGATCAGTTTCCCCGCCGGCCAGGGCGGCCTGGATACCCTCCGGCTCGCCCTGTGGTACGAGGGGACGTTGCCCGCGACGGCGGGCAGCGTCTCGGCGGAGTACCGCGACGACAACTATCCAGATCGGCTCGGATGGAAGGAGATCGTCGTCCGCGGCGGTCCCGGTATTGACGTCAGCGGCTCGACCACGGCGGACGAGGATGTCAGCGACGAGTTGCGGGCCTACCCGGAGGATAAGCTCCAGAGCCCGCTGGACCAGCGCTTCGCGCGCTTCAGCTTCGCTCCCGGCGCCGGCAAGGAGATCGCCGACTCTCCGACTCTCACCGGCGCTACGGCAGTGCGGAACCAGGACC
>JAUJNC010000286.1 GCA_030446525.1 Armatimonadaceae bacterium | reverse complement strand
AGAGCAGTTAGGGAGGGCGCTCCGCGGATGACGAACGCCGATACGGCCCATCCGCGGCTGTACAACCAACGCATAGCCGGGCCAAGTCTTGCGGGTCCCGGCGAGGTGGTGCGCTGGCTGGGAGCTGTTCAGGCACAGGATTATCCGCAGTCATTGTGGGCGATTGGCCTGCGCCTGCGGCAGGCGACGGTGACTGACATAGAACAGGCAATCGTCGAACGAATGATCATCCGGACTTGGCCGATGCGCGGCACCCTCCATTTCGTGCCGCCGGAAGATGCCCGGTGGATGCTGAAGCTCTCGGCTTCACGCACGATCGCGAGGGATAGGCGCAGGCTGGCGCAACTAGAACTCGACGATGCAATCATGGGGCGTTGTCAGGAGCTTTTTTACGACGCGCTGCAAGGTGGCAAGTGCTTGTCCCGTGCAAGCATGATGCAAGTGTTGGAGGACGCGGGCATCGGCACCACGAATCAGCGCGGTTATCATATCCTGTGGTACACAGCGCAGACCGGCCTGATTTGTCTCGGTCCGATGCACGACAAACAGCAAACCTTTGTGCTGTTGGACGAGTGGGCGCCGCATCCTCGGGAGTTGTCCCGCGAGGCAGCACTCGCCGAACTCGCCGGGCGGTATTTCGCCAGCCATGGGCCGGCAACCATGCACGACTTCGCCTGGTGGGCGGGATTAGCGGTCGCCGATGCCAGGGCAGGGCTTGAGGCGGCAAAACCAGGGCTCATTGCAGAGAAGATGGGTGGTAAAGACTGCTGGATGACCAAAGATGCCCCGAGCCACACGGCGTACGATCGATCTCGTGCCTACCTACTTCCGGGGTTTGACGAATATCTGCTAGGCTACAAGGACCGTGGCGCCGTGCTTGCTGGAGAACATGCACCGAAGATTGTCCCAGGCGGTAACGGCGTGTTCCTGCCGACCATCGTCGTCGCCGGCCAGGTCGTCGGCACCTGGAAACGGAAACCCACGAAGGGTTCTGTCGACATAACACTCAGGCCCTTCGCGCAACTCGGCGCCGCGGAGGAGAGCGTCATCGAGGCGGCCAGATGGTATAGCGCCTTCATTGGCTTGCCGTTATCAGCAACAGCGATAGAGGCGAATGCCTGAGCGAGCGTGTTTCCCAACCCCATCGCCAGGGCGCTTGTGCCGGCACGGTCGCTCTGTGCGGGGGCATCGGCGCTCGACACGCCCCAATGCCGCAGGTGATGCCGGTGGCCCCGCCTCGCCGTACATCTCTGGTGGCCCGCCTGGAGGGGGTAGGAAACGCTCTTCAGCCGTCAGTCGTTATACGAAATCCGGTTGAGTAATCGCGGGGTGGTTGGCGTGGGGGGTGACCTCTCCCCCGGCCCCTCCCCTACGAGGGGAGGGGGGTCCGGCCGGCAGGCTGCAGCCGGATGCCGTATTATGCTGGTATATCGGGGGTCGCGTACCTTCTGCCGACTGACGATTGCCGACTTGCAACGAAAAAGCCGGCCCGGTGCTCCCCACACCGGACCGGCTTTCGTTTCGTGGTTGGTGCTACCGACCGTGCGGTCTAGTAGCGGTCGCGGCCGTAGCCGCCACCACCGGCGTAGCTGCCGCCGGACATCCGCTTCTCCGCGAAGCAGTCCGAGCAGTAGACCGGCTTGTCGCCGCGCGGCTGGAAGGGGACCATGGCTTCCTTGCCGCACTGGCTGCAGGTCGCGGCGAACATCTGGCGCTGGGGCCGGTCGTAGCCGCCGCCCGCGCTGTAGCCGCCGCCGGAGTAGCTGCCGCCGCCCTGCTGTGCCTTGCGCGCCGAACGGCACTCCGGGCACCGCCCGGGCTGGTTGACCAGCCCGCGGCTCGCGTAGAACTCCTGCTCACCTTCCGTCCACACGAACTCTTGTCCGCAGTCGCGGCAGGTAAGAGTCTTGTCCTGATAGCTCAATTTCGCACCCTTTCGAAGGATTCAACGAGACCGATAGCGTGGATTAGTTCGACTGCGAAACGAGACTGGCAGGACGGCGGGGAGTTCCGCCCGGCGGCACGAGCGCAAGGTCAACTAGTCCGACTGCTACTATACCCGATCCGCCGCGTCTTTGCAAGTTTTGTGCCCCGGAATTCACGAATCACGCCCATTTGTCCTCTGCCGGCACACGATGGCGGTTGCTCGCCCGACCGATTGCCCGCTCTCCGCCCGCGTTTGCCGGGGTCGGGCGGGGCGCTCAGGGCCGGCTGAAGTCGCCGAGCGCGAGCCCCTCGGGCGGCAGGGGGCCGCCATCGGCCGCCACGCCGGGGAGTGGCGCCCCGCTGGTCTTCTCCTCCCAGGAGAGCCAGACGCTGTAGCGGCCGGCGGGCAGGTCGGCGGGTAGGCGCAGGACCGGCAGGTCGCGCACGCGGTCGCCCGCCTGCCAGAGGCGCGGCGCGGCGATGTCGGCCAGCGGATACTTGCGCCACTCGGCCACGGTCGCGCCCGCCGCGTCGCGCACCCGCAGGGTCGGCGCGAAGTCGCCGGGGGGCGGCGCGACGACGTCCCAGGTGAAATCGCCGGCGATCTCGTCGCCCGTGAGCCGCGCCTGCGCGCCGGCCAGGACGAGGCCGCGCCCCCGGCGCGTGTCGAAGCGCGCCCCGGCCGGGCTCCGCGCCGCGCCGCCCGGCCGGACCTCCCCGACGCGGCGCACCCGCGCGCCGTCCCGGCCCATCTCGACCGTGTAGACCGCGTCGACCCGCCGCGCCAGGCCCGCGAAGTCGTCGAGGCCCGCCGGGCCGCCGTGGGTGTTGAAATCGTACTTCCAGGCGTTGAGCTCGGGGTAGTAGCCGCGCGACTCGATCGCCGGCTGGACGCCGCGGTGGATGTAGACCGAGCGCCCGAGGCCGATGTAGCCCGGCAGCGCCGTCAGGCCGACGTGCCCGACCGGGTACTCCGGCGCCTTCGGCGCGAACCAGGCCGGGACGTTGAGGAAGAGCAGCGGGCGGCCCTCGTGGCTCGCCGCCGCGTCGGCCACGCCCTCGACCAGTGTCGTCCCCTCGGCCCACATGTCGCGCCGCACCCCGATGAAGGCGAGGCTCTGGGCGACGACCGCGACGAGCAGCAGCCCGCTCAGGACGCGCCAGCCCCGGGTCAGCGCGGCTTGACGGAAGCGCAACGCCGGGAGCAGCCCCCACAGCGCGGCGATCGCCGGGGCGGCGGGGTAGAGCAGGCGCGGCGCGTCCTCGACATAGGCCCAGGTCAGCACGATCCAGGCCGGTGCCAGCACGACCGCCGCCGCCCCGAGCGCCAGGACCGGGACCCACGGCCGGCGCCCGAGCGCGTAGAGCGCCAGCAGGGCGAGCAGGGTCGCGGCGATCGCCGGCCAGAGCGCGGCGAGCGGGTCGAAGCCCCACCGCGCGCCCCAGCCCCGCAACTGGGCCGCGACCGGGTAGATCGCGCCCTGGAGGAAGTAGCGCGCGTTCGCCCCGAGCGAGGCGGTCGACAGCCCCTCCTCGCGCGCGAACTTCGGCACGGTGAACCAGGCCCCGAGGAAGGCGGCGGTCGCCAGGGCGTGCAGCGCCGGCCACCACGCGGGCCGGCGCGAGCGGGCGCGGACCAGGATGAAGAGTTCCAGGCCCACGATCAGCGGCAGCAGCACCGGCCCGCTCTCGTGCGTCCACAGCGCGGCGACCGCCAGGGCGACCGAACCGGCTAAGTGGGGAGTGCGGAGCGCGGAGTGCGGAGTGGATCGTGTGGGCGCAGAGTCGCCCGATTCCCGCTCCGCCGCCGCAGGCCCATCCGTATTCCGCACTCCGCACTCCGCACTCCGCACTCGGGTGCGCGCGTCGTGGTAGAGGATCAGCGAGCCGAGGATGCAGGCGGTCATCAGCGGGTGGAAGAGGGTGTGCGCGCCGAAGACCGCCTGGTAGCTGAACGGGTAGGTGATGAAGAGGACCGCCGCGACCAGGCCCCAATGCCCTCCCGTCAGCCGGCGCAGCAGCACGTAGAGGAGCCAGCCATTGAGCGCGTGCGCCGCCAGCGTCAGGCCGTGCAGGGCTGCCGGGCTGTAATAGCCCTGCACGGCGTGCAGAGCCTTCCAGATGATGAAGGGGATCGGCCGGTAGTAGGCGTAGCCCTCGGAAGAGCGCAGCAGCGACCAGACCGAGCGCCCCTCGGCGCGGGGCAGGTCGAGCGGGTCGTCGA
>JAUJNC010000285.1 GCA_030446525.1 Armatimonadaceae bacterium | reverse complement strand
ATCGTGCCGATGTCGTGCGGGTGGATGTCGTCGAGCGTGAAGGAGAAGACGCCGGTCTTCTCGCGGGCCGTGCCGATCAGACGAAGTCCCGGGATCTCTTCCCGGGCCCTGGTCCCGTACGCCAGAAGGTCGCGCTCGTGGACGGCCAGCTTGTCCATCCCGAGCCCCTCCAGATAGTCGATCGCCGCGCCCAGCCCGATGCCGCCCGCGATGTGGGGCGTGCCCGCCTCGAACTTGTAGGGCAGGCCGTTGTAGACGACCTTCTCGAAGCTGACGTAGCGGATCATGTCGCCCCCGCCTTGATACGGCGGCATCTCGTCAAGCAGGGCGGCCTTGCCGTACAGGACGCCGGTTCCGGTCGGGCCGTACAGCTTGTGGCCGGAGAAGACGTAGAAATCGCAGTCCAGCGCCCGCACGTCCACCTTCACGTGGTACGCCGCCTGCGCCCCGTCGATCAGGACCGGGACGCCGCGGGCGTGCGCCAGCTCGACGATCCGCTCCACGGGGTTGATCGTGCCCAGCGCGTTCGACATGTGGACGACGGACACGAACTTGGTGCGCGGGCCGAGCAGCTTCTCGTACTCGTCCAGCAGCAGCTCGCCGTCGTCGTCGATCGGGATCACGCGCAGAACGGCGCCCTTCTCCTCGCACAGCATCCGCCACGGCACGATGTTCGCGTGGTGCTCCATGGCCGAGACGATGATCTCGTCGCCTTCTTTGATGTTCTTGCGGCCGTAGGATTGCGCGACCAGGTTCACGCCCTCCGTCGCGTTGCGCACGAAGATGATCTCGTGCGCGTCGGCGGCGCCGAGGAAGCGCTTGACCTTGACACGCGCCTCCTCGTAATGCCGCGTGGCCCGCTCGGAAAGCAGGTGGACGCCGCGATGGATGTTGGCATTGTCCTGGGCGTAGTAGCGCGACAAAGCGTCCAGCACCGCCCGCGGCTTCTGCGTGGTGGCGGCGTTGTCCAGGTACACCAGCGGCTTGCCGTGCACCATCTGATGCAGGATCGGGAAATCTTCCCGGACCCGCCACACGTCATACGGGGCGGCCGTCGCCTCCGTCGATGGGGCGACGCCTTCCAGCACGCCGGTCATAGCTCGTCCTCCTCGCCTTTCTGGCTCTTCGCGAGCTGCGCGAAGAGCGCCCGGTCCAGCTGCGCGCGCACCGGCTCGACCTTGATCCGCCCGATGATGTCGCCGGCGAAGGCGTACAGGAGCAGGTTGCGCGCGTCCTCCCTGCCGATGCCCCGGGCCCGCAGGTAGAAGATCTGTTCCTCGCTCAGCTGGCCGATGGTCGCCCCATGCGTGCACCGGACGTCGTCCGCGTAGATCTCGAGCTGCGGCTTGGTGTTGATCTGCGCGTCGTCGGACAGCAGCAGGGTCTGGTTGGTCTGCTTGGCGTCGGTCTTCTGGGCGTCCTGCCGCACGAAGATCTTGCCGTTGAAGACGCCGCGCGCCCGCCCGTCCAGGATGCCCTTGTACAGCTCGTGGCTGGCGCAGTGCGGCGTGGCATGGTCGATGGCCGTGTGGTTGTCCACCAGCCGGCGGCCGTCGGCCAGATACAGGCCGTTCAGCGTACACTCGCCGCCCTCGCCGCCGAGCAGGGCGTTGATGTCGTTGCGGACCAGGGCGCCGCCCAGGGTGATGTTCTGCGACGCGAAGTTGCTGCCGCGGGCCAGATGGATCTGCGTGGCCGCGATGTGGTACGCCCGCCGGCTTTCGCGGTTCAGCTTGTAGTGATCCACGACCGCGTTCTCGCCCGCCACGATCTCGGTCACCGCGTTCGTGAAATAAACATCCTGTTCCAGCCCGGCATAGCTCTCGATCAGGGTCGCCTGGCTGTTCTCCCCCACCACGATCAGGGTGCGGGGGTGCGACACGGCCGCTTTGCCCGGCGCGGTCGACACGAACAGCAGGTGGATCGGCTCCTCGACGACCGTGTTCTTCGGGACGAACACGAACGCGCCGTCCTGAAGAAAGGCCGTGTTGAGCGCGACGAAGGGCTGATGCTCGAAGCCCGCGTGCCGCGCCAGATGCGGCTCGACAGTCATCGGGTCCGCGCGCAGCGCTTCGCCGAGGCCGCCCACCAGGACGCCCTGCGGCAGGGGCCGCAGCGCCGAGATCTCGGGCGCGAAACGGCCGTTCACGAACACGAGCTGGGGGGAGGAGGGCAGATCGAAAGCGACGCGCGCGAGGTCCCCGGCCGTCACCCGGTCCTGCCGGTGCCGGGCCAGGGCGAACGGCGTCTCGGCGATCGGCGTCACATTCGTGAACCGCCACTCCTCGTGGTGGCGCGTGGGGAACCCCAGCTCCGCGAAGCGCGAGAACGCGGCCTTGCGCAGCGGCGGCACCCACGACGGCACGTCCGCGCCGGCCTCCCGCTCGAAGCGCTCGAAGTCCGAGGCGTAGGTGTTCTGTTTGTCCATCACTATCATGTCTGGCGGCCTGCCCTTCTAAACCGCGGCCACGGGCGGCGCGAGCGGCGCCCGGGCGGCCTTCGCCTCGTTCTCGATCCAGCCGTAGCCCTTCTCTTCCAGCGCGAGCGCAAGCTCCTTGCCGCCCGAGCGGACGATGCGACCGCCGGACAGGACGTGCACGAAGTCGGGGATGATGTGGTTCAGCAGCCGCTGGTAGTGCGTGACCAGGATGACGGCGCGCTCCGGGCTGCGCAGCGCGTTGACGCCGTCGGCGACGGTCCGCAGCGCGTCGATGTCCAGGCCGGAGTCGGTCTCATCCAGGATGGCGAGCCTCGGGTCGAGGACGGCCATCTGGAAGATCTCGTTGCGCTTCTTCTCGCCCCCCGAAAAGCCCTGGTTGACCGGGCGGCTCAGAAGGCTCTGGTCCATGAGCAGTATCTTCATCTTCTCTTTGACCAGCTGCAGGAACTCCATGGCGTCCAGCTCTTGCTGCCCGCGGTGCTTGCGGATGGCGTTCAGCGCTGCCTTTAAAAAATACGTGTTGTTGACGCCGGGTATCTCGACCGGGTACTGGAAGGCCATGAAGACGCCCTCCCGGGCGCGCTCTTCCGGGTCCATCTCCAGCAGGTCCTTGCCCTCATACAGGACCTGGCCTTCGGTCACCACGTAGGCCTCGCGCCCGGCCAGTACGCCGGCCAGCGTGCTCTTGCCCGAGCCGTTGGGCCCCATGATGGCGTGGACCTCGCCCGCGTTCACGGTCAGATCGATCCCGCGCAGTATCTGCTTCTCGTCGACTCTCGCGTGTAAATTTCTGATTTCCAGCATAGGATTCATAGGATTGTTCGTTTTCTAACCTCCCCCCTCTCCTGCAAGGAGAGGGGGCCGGGGGCGAGGTCACCCCACACTTCCTTCCAGGCTCACGCCCAGCAGCTTCTGCGCCTCCACGGCGAACTCCATGGGCAGTTCGCGGAACACCTCCTTGCAGAAGCCGTTCACGATCATGTTCACGGCGTCCTCGGTCGAGATGCCGCGCTGCCGGCAGTAGAAGATCTGGTCCTCGCCGATCTTGCTGGTCGAGGCCTCGTGCTCCACCTGCGCCGACGTGTTCTTCACGTCGATGTAGGGGAAGGTGTGCGCGCCGCAGCGGTCGCCGATCAGGAGCGAGTCGCACTGCGAGTAGTTGCGCGCGCCCTCGGCGCCCTTGTTGACCTTGACCAGGCCGCGGTACGTGTTCTGGCCCCGCCCGGCGGAGATGCCTTTGGAGACGATCGTGCTCCGGGTGTTCTTGCCCAGGTGGATCATCTTGGTGCCCGTGTCGGCCTGCTGGCAGTTGTTGGTGAGGGCGACCGAGTAGAACTCGCCCACCGAATTGTCCCCCTGCAGGATACACGACGGGTACTTCCAGGTGATAGCCGAGCCGGTCTCCACCTGCGTCCACGTGATCTTGGAGTTGTCCCCCACGCACCGGCCGCGCTTGGTCACGAAGTTGTAGATGCCGCCCTTGCCTTCCTTGTCGCCGGGGTACCAGTTCTGGACCGTCGAGTACTTGATCGTCGCGTCCTTGAAGGCGACCAGCTCCACGACCGCCGCGTGCAGCTGGTTTTCGTCGCGCATCGGCGCGGTGCACCCTTCCAGGTAGCTCACGTACGCGCCCTCGTCGGCGACGATGAGGGTGCGCTCGAACTGGCCCGTGTTGGCGGCGTTGATGCGGAAGTACGTCGACAGCTCCATCGGGCAGCGCACCCCCTTGGGGATGTAGCAGAACGAGCCGTCGGAA
>JAUJNC010000284.1 GCA_030446525.1 Armatimonadaceae bacterium | reverse complement strand
CTACCAGTTCTACGTCATCGACGACAAAGACATCAACGCCTTCTCCCTGCCCGGCGGGTTTATCTACGTGAACAAGGGCTTGCTCGATTACGTCGAGTCCGACGACGAGCTGGCGGGCGTGCTGGGCCATGAGGTCGCCCACGCCGCGCACCACCACGTGGCCAAGCTGCAGCGCGAGCAGAGCCGGCTCAACGGGCAGCTTGCCCTCGGGCTGCTGGCCGCCATCCTCGCCCGCGTCCCCACCGAAGACACGTACAACCTCATGACCGGCCTGCAGCTGCTGGCGGTCCAGAAGGTGACCGGGCACAGCCAGAACGCCGAGCGCGACGCCGACCTCGCCGGGGTCGTCCTCGCGCGGAAGGCGGGCTACAACCCCGTGGGCGCGCTCACCTTCATGGAGCGACTGGCGCGCGACGAGCGGCTGCGGCGCGAGGTGGAGCTGGGCATCTTCCGCACGCACCCGCCGTCGCGCGAGCGCGCCGACGCTATGATCGCGCAGATCAAGGAAACGGGTCTGCCCATCAACCGGCGCGCGGTGACGAACGCGATCAAGGCCTCGACCCGCGCCGCCGCCGATCCCCAATCTGAGGCGACCGAACTGGTCCTGGACGGCAAGGTCCTGCTGCGGTCGGCGTCGGCAGAGCGGGCGCGGCGCGCGGCGGAGGCGATCAACCGCCTGCTCGACCAGGACCTGCAGATTTACGACGTCAAGAAAGAGGGGGCCACGGTCTCGGCGCGCGGCCAGACGATCCTGAGCGTGCAGCCGGAGGACGCGCGGCTTTCCCGGATGGCCTCGGCGGAAGCCGCGGCCGACCAAGCCTACAGGATTTTGCGTTTCGCAGTATTCAAACAGGTTCTGAACACCACCTACTAAAGGAAGGCCGTGTCGGGGTAACGGTCAAGGCGGGGCAGGTCCCCCGCCTTGATCTTTTTTTATGCCGGGCATAACGGCGGAGGGAGGCGAGACAGAACCGGAGATGTTGACGCAGGCGCAACAGGAGATGCTGATGCGGGAGGCCCTGGCCGAGGCGCGGGCCGGGATGGACGAGGGGGAGGTGCCCATCGGCTGCGTGCTGGCGCGGGGCGAAGGGGAGGCCTTGCGGATCGTGGCGCGGGGCCATAACCGGGTCAACGCGCTGCAGCGCAAGACCGCCCACGCGGAGATCGTGGCCTTCGAGAACGCCGGGGCGGACGGGGGCGGCGCCCCCGCGCTGCCGCTCGACGCGCACGACGTCGTCCTGGTCTCCACGCTGGAGCCCTGCGTCATGTGTCTGGGGGCGGCCATGGAGGCGGGGGTGGGCACCGTCCTGTTCGGGCTGGCCGCCCCCGCCGATAACGGCACCCGGCGAGTGAAGCCCCCCGAAAGCCCCGAAAGCAAGGCCCCCGCGATCACCGGCGGCATCCTCGCTCCGGAAAGCCGCCGCCTGTTGGAGGTGTGGCTCGCCGGCAACGAGAACACGGAACAGGCACGGTTCGTGAAGCAGCTTCTCGACCTGACAGGGGGCTGAACGCAGGAAGCGGTGTGACGGATGGAGAACCCTGTTGTGGCGGCCCGTGGCTGCGCAAGGGGTCTCGACCGTGCGTCTTCCTTACCTGGCTGATGATCCGGAGACGCGCTCCCATTGGCGTGTCAACCAGTTGCAGTGGCTCTGCGTCCTTGCCATCGGCATCTGGGCGGGGTTTACGGCCGCCGGCGTCGGCGGGTCCGGGCGTGTTCCGCCGGTGTGGTTCGCCGTGGTGCTGTTCCTGGGCACGGTGAACCTGGCGCTGCGTTCCGCCTCGGCGCTGCGCCGCAGCCGCGGCTCGGTTTTTCACCGCAAGATCAGCTGGGTCTTTACTACCCTGGACTTCCTGCTGATCGCGGCGGGGCTGCGCCTGACCGGCGGCGCCCACAGCCCCCTCTGGATCGTGCTCTTCGTCGTGGTGGTGGCCGAGACCATCCTGTCCCCGCCGGGCGAGGCGCTGCTGATCCGTTGGGGCGCGGGGGCGGCCTTGCTCGCGGGCACCTGGTCCCCTTCGCTCGCCCCCGCCCCGTACCTCGTCGATCTCGCGACGCGGGTGTTCTTCCTGACCATCGTCAGCATCATCACGCGCCGCCTGCGCCTCCATGCCGCCGAGAAGGATGAGGAGCTGGCCGTCCTGCGCGCCGAACTCGCGGCGGCGGGCGAACGGGCCCGGCTGTCGCGCGAGGTCCACGACGGGATCGGCAACGCCCTCGCGGCGGCCGTCCTGCGTCTGGAGGTGGCGGCGCGGGTGACCGAAAAGCGGCCCGAGGAGACCGGCGCGACCCTCAAGGAGGAAGCGCAGGCGCTGCGCGAGGCGATGGACGCGGTGCGCGACTGGACCTTCTTCACCCGCCCGTGGCCCACCGGCGCGCCGGGCGTTCCTCCCTCGCAGGTGCTGGCGCGAGAGGTGGAGCGCCTGTCCCTCCGGACCGGTCTCCCGGTCACCGTCGAGGGCGGGGGGCTCCTGGACGACCTGCCGGAGGCGGCGCGGGGGGCAGCGCTGCGCATCTCGCAGGAGGCGCTCACCAACGCGGCGAAGTACGCCCGCGCGGGCTGCGCCCGGGTCGTCCTGCAGCGCGACGGGCGTTTCGTGCGTGTTTCCATAACGGACGACGGCTGCGGCTTCGACGCGGCCGCCGCACGCCCGGGGATCGGGCTCACCTCGATGCGCGAGCGGGCCGAGTCGCTCGGCGGCACCCTCGCGGTGAGTGCGGCGTCGGGCTGCGGCGTCACCGTCACGGCGCGCCTGCCCGTTGCGTGAGGCGGACAAAGATTACGGGGCCTCCTGCACTTGACGCCGCACCGCTTTTACGATAGGATAGGCGCAGGGGAACCTCTGCGCCAAGTCTACTCACCCCGGCCGCACCGGGCGTGCCCGCATTGCGCCGCCCACATCTGGCCGTTCCGAAAGGAAAATCCCATGCTATTTCCCACCCGTAGCGCCATCGGCCTGCTCGCCGCGGCGGTGACCGCCACGCCCGCCTTTGCCGAGCCCGGCCATGACCATAATCACAATCACGACGCGAAACCGCCCGCCGCGGCGGCTGCACCCGCACCCGGGGCGGCGAAGCCCGCCGCGGCGGGCAAAGCCACCCCCGCCGCCAAGCCCGCGCCCGCCGCCAAGCCTGTGAAGCTTCCCGCGGGCGTCATGGCCCGGGTGAACGGGCAGAACATCACCCGCGCGGATCTGCTGTCCACGCTCGACACGCTCGGCGGCCAGCCGCTTCTGCGCCAGATGATCACGGTGGCGATCCTGGAGCAGGAGGCCAAGCGCCTGGGCGTCACGGTCACCGACGCGGAGCTCAAAAAGGCGGTCGAGGAGGCCAAACACCAGGTCGTCAGCCAGGCCATGATGAACGGCAGGCCGGGGACGTTCGCCGAGATCGCCGCGCGCGACGGCATCACCGAGGGGCTGGTGCGCTACACCGTCCGCCAGAACCTGCTGGCCCAGAAGGCGTTTGCCAAGAGCGCCGAAAGCCAGGTGCCGAAGCTGGAGTCGCAGATCAAGGCCTCGCACATCCTGATCGCCACCGTCCCGCTGCAGCAGCCCACGCCCGATGCCAAGCCGCCCACGGCCGAAGAGACGAAGAAAAGAGAGGAAGAGGCCAGGAAGAAGATCGACGGCATCCTCGCCGATATCCGTGCCGGCAAGACCTCGTTCGCGGCCGCGGCCAAGGAGCAATCCGACGACAAGGGCAGCGGCGCGCAGGGCGGCGATCTGGGGTGGTTCGGCAAGGGAATGATGGACCCGGCTTTCGAGAAGACCGCGTTCGCCCTGACCGAGGCCGGCCAGATCTCCGATCCGGTCAAGAGCCAGTTCGGCTGGCACATCATCCTCCTGGAGAAGAAAGGCGCCACCGCCACCGCCGAGGAGAAGGCGAACTTCCAGAAGAGCCAGATCGAGCGCATGACCCAGAGCGGCGCTATGCGCGCCTGGATGGGGGATCTGGTCAACAAGGCCACGATCATCACCAACACGGGCGGCGCGCAGGCCGCTGCCGCCGCGCCCGCTCGGACCGCCGGCTCCTCGCCGACGCCGGGGCCCGCCGCGTCCCGCAAAGAAGCCAACCGGTAGGCGCCCTTCGTTTCGCCGCGAACGGGAGGCCCCGCAAGCGCCGCTTGCGGGGCCTCCCGTTTTCCCGCGCCGACCCACGAGGAGATACGCGCGGCGCGATGGTCAAAAAGAAACAAAAACAGGGAGTGTGAGAGGG
>JAUJNC010000283.1 GCA_030446525.1 Armatimonadaceae bacterium | reverse complement strand
GTTATTGTTGTTATAGGCATAGGTGACCGCAAGGCCGTCCTGTAGGGTCCCGCAGCCGCCGGGCAGGACCATCGTTCCGGGGGTTTTTCCCAGGTCACGCGGCGCACTGGGACATTCGAAAATGTTATAGTTCTTGATATAAGGCTGCGTGAAAACGGGCCAGGAACAGTTCGTCCCACTCGGCGACGGACCGTAAAAGGTGCGAATGGCCATTTCGTCGTAGTCCTGTGCGTACATCATCCACGCCGTGCCTAACTGTTTCATGTTACTGAGGCAGGAGGTCTGGCGAGCTTTTTCGCGGGCCTGGGCGAAGACGGGGAACAGGATCGCGGCGAGTATGGCGATGATGGCGATGACGACGAGCAGCTCAATGAGAGTGAAACCGCGCGCGCGGCTTCGCTGGGTTGTCATAACGAACTCCTTTCACAAAAGGCGGATGAGCGATAAAAACCTACGACTGCATACCTCACTAGACGCAGGCACTCCCGACCAGAAGCGCAAACGTCGCGGAGATCTTTTCCCGTAAACACTATACCCGGTTGTCGCAGATTATTAGAGTGACGCTGTGATATCCGGGAAAAATCCTAGCCGAACAGCAGGCAACCTCAAGGAGGAGCAAGATCTCAGCGCGTCAAGCGTGTGGTTACCTTTGCTTGCTGCCTGCCGCCCACCGGCCGTCGTGGTACAATGAAGGCGTGAAGATCGCGGCGTCGACAGTACCCGACCGGACCCCGCTGCGCGCTTATCGGGGCGCGACGCCGGACCCGAAGGCGGCCACGCGCGAGGCCGTGGGCGTGCTGCGCCGGGGCCTTGTGCCGATCGTCGAGATCTTTTACTCGCTGCAGGGCGAGGGCGCGCGCGCCGGGCAGGCGACCGTCTTCGTGCGCGTGGCAGGCTGCACGCTCCAATGCTCGTTCTGCGACACGGACTTCCGCGTGCGCCGCGAGATGACGGTGGGAGAGATCGTGGACGAGGTGGCGGGCCACGGCTGTCCGTGGGTGTGTTTGACGGGCGGCGAGCCGACGATGTACGACCTGCAACCGCTTTGCGACCGTCTGCACGCCGCGGGCCTGCGGATCCAGGTGGAAACCAACGGGCAACACCCGCGCCCCGACTGGGGTTTGGATCACATCACCGTCTCACCCAAGGAGGGCGAGGGCGGGCGGCTGGACCCGTGGTATCTGGAGCACGCCGCCGAGTTCAAGTACGTGGTGGACGGCCCGGAGGACGTGGCGCGGGCCGCGGCCAACCCGGCCGCGGGGCGGCCCGGCGGTCCCCTGCTCTACCTCCAGCCGAACGCCCTGAACCCGGACGCCGCCCGCTTGTGCGTGGAGGCGGTCAAGGCCGATCCCGCCCGCTTCCGCTTGTCGCTCCAGACCCATAAATACCTACGGATACCGTGATGCGCCCCCTTCTGATGCTCACCTGCCGCGACTGCGAAACCTCGTCCGACCGCGACGCCGCGATGGCCATCCGCTTCGAGGTGTTCGTCGACGAGCAGCGCGTGCCGCCCGAGCTGGAGCCGGACGAGTACGACGCCGATGCCGTGCACCTGCTGGCCCTCGACGAACACACCGGCGAAGCGATCGGCACGGCCCGCGTCGTGGACAAAGGGGGCGGCGTCGCCAAGGTGGGGCGTGTCGCGGTGCGCCGAACGTGGCGCGGGCACGGCGTCGGCGAGGCGCTGATGCGGCGGGCGATGAACCGGGCGCGGGCGGAGGGCATGACCACGGTCATCCTGGACGCGCAGGTGCCGGTCATCCCCTTCTATGAGCGCCTGGGCTTCGTGGCGGAAGGCCCGGTCTTCGACGACGCGGGCATCCCGCACCGCCGCATGACGCGCCGGCTGGGATAGCTTCCCGCCGACAAACGGCAAAGGCGGCGGGTACGCTGTACCCGCCGCCCCCGAACAAAGGCGCCGTTCTACTGCAGCTGGCGGGTCGCGTCGAGCGCCTCGTCGCGGCTGTCCACGTCGGGCGGACGGGTCGGGATCCGCCCACCGTCCGAGCGCAGGTCATCTTCCAGAAGCGTCTCGTCCTGACCCATCACGTCGCTGTCATCCCCCATCGACGGATCGGCCATGTCGTCCTCGTCGTCCACCTCATCGCCGGCATCGAGGGCGCGCGGGTCGCCGGCCGCCTCGGGCTCCACGATCTGGAAGCCGCCACGCCCGATGTCCTGCGGCAGGTGCGTCGCCATGCCGCGGTCGATTCCGGTCACCGTCCCGGTCAGGTCCGGCGCGCGTCCCAGGTCGGCGTCGCCGATGAAATCGTCCTCGTCGGCCCCCGTATTCGGGTCCGGATCGGTCTGGTTCATCGAATCCACGAAATCGGCGCGCGTCATATAGGAGGCGTCGTCCTCGTCGTCGGGCGCAGAGCTCGTGCGCGCGTCCGCGTCGAAGTCGGTGGCGTCCACGTCCCCCTGGTCGTCGTCACCGCCGCGCCGCTTTTTCTGCGGGAAGGTCAGCGCCGCGCTGACGTCCAGATCCTCGTCGTCGCCCTGGATCTGCGCGACCGCCACGTCGTCTTGTGACGGGTTTTCGCGCGCGTCGATCAGGTCGCCGAGCGAGCGCACCTCGTCGTCGTTTTCGTCCCGCGTTTGGAACGGGCTCCGTATCTCCTGCGCCATGTTGCTGCGTTCTCCGTCCGTTTTGTTTGCGGTTGTTATACCCGCGCGCGGAGCGGGTAAAGCCTTTCTGTTTTACCATCACCAGGGGGGAAGGAAACACCGGCATGGCAACGGCTATGGGACTGTTGAACGGCAAGGTCGCCTTTATTACGGGCGGCGCGAGCGGGATCGGAAAGGGCGCGGGGCAGCGCTTCGCGCAGGAAGGGGCGCGGGTGGCGCTCGCCGACATGATGCCCGAGGAGGGCGAGCAGGCGGCGCAGGAGATCACGCGGGCGGGCGGCGAGGCGCTGTTCGTCCAATGCGACGTGTCCAGCCCTGACGACGTCAAGGCGGCGATCGACGCGACGGTGGAGCGGTTCGGGCGCCTCGACGTGGTCTTCGCGAACGCGGGGATCAACGGCGTGTGGACGCCGATCGAGGAGCTGCAGCCCGACGAGTGGGACCGGACGCTGGACATCAACCTGAAGGGCACGTACCTGACGCTGCACTTCGCCGTCCCCCACCTGCGGCAGGCCGGGGGCGGGTCGGTGATCATCACCAGCAGCGTCAACGGCAACCGGACCTTTTCGACGGCGGGCGCGAGCGCCTACAGCACGTCCAAGGCCGGGCAGGTGGCCTTCATGAAGATGGCGGCGCTGGAGCTGGGGCGCTACAACATCCGGGTGAACGCCGTGCTGCCCGGCGCGATCCACACCAACATCGACGAGCGCACCCAGAAGCGCCACACCGAGGAGGTGGCGATCAAGGTCGAGATGCCGGAGGGCCGGCCCTTCATCAACGAGGGCCAGGGCGAGCCTATCGATGTCGCCGACACCTGCCTGTTCCTCGCCTCCGACCTGTCGCGCCACGTGTCGGGCGTCGAGATCTACGTCGACGGCGGCGCGTCGCTGCTGAAGTAACCTGCGTCAGGCGGTCTCGTCCACCTTGCCGTAGACGAGCCGCATGCCGTTTGTACCGGGCGGCGGCGGGTTGCGGGGCTTGAGCGTGGCAACGGCGTGGGCCAGCGTTTTTGGCTCCGGTTTTGAAGGAAACCGGGCGAACACAGGACGAAATAAGGGTAAAGGTGACAAAGATGCGCTTTCCCCCTGTTCATCGTTGGCTTTTCCCCTTCGTCGCTATCCTGCTCTTTTCAGGGTTCGCCCTGTTCATGCGGGTGCGGGCGCAGGAAAGACCGTTGCTTCCCGCCGCGGCGCTGGACGCTTCTCGCAATTCATTCGCGGGCAGCCCGAGGAGCCCTGATGCGCTCGGGCGGGTGCGCACCGGCTATGGCGCGCCCGGCCCGGGCGCCGAGGCGCCGCTGGCGCTGGTGCATAAGGACCGGAGCGTCACGCTCTACAGCCGGCAGGGGAACCGCTTCAACGACCTAGCGTGGGACAAAGACGGCGTCTGGCTGGCGACGCAGCGCGGCGTCCGGCGGGTGGACACGGCACGCGGGACCGCGCGCCAGTACACGCAGGCGGACGGGCTGCCCGGCGATCACGTCGCGGCGGTGACCGCGGACACGGACGGCGCTGCCTGGTGCATCGTCCAGAACCGGGCCGAGCCGCACGGGTGGAAGGCCGCGCTGTGCCGCTTCGACCCGAAAAAGGACCGCTGGCAGAAG
>JAUJNC010000282.1 GCA_030446525.1 Armatimonadaceae bacterium | reverse complement strand
ACCCCGACCGACCTGACGGACAACAAGTTCACTGACCCCCTCGCGATGGGCGAACGGGGCACCGCCGACAGCGTCGTCAAGCACTACGGGGTCCAGGCCTACCCCACGAACTACCTGCTCGACGGCGAAGGCAACGTGGTGTTCCGCTCCGTCGGCTTCAACGAGGAAGGCCTGCGTGCGGCGCTGGCGAAGCTCGGCCTGAAGTAACCGCTGTGTGCGTCAGGCAGAGGGGCGGCCCAGGGACCGCCCCTCCTTTCGTGCCTACGCCTTGGCGATCTCTTCCTTGAGCAGGCGGTTGACGTCGTCGGGCTTGGCGCGGCCCTTGCTCTCCTTCATCACCTGCCCGACCAGGAAGCCGATGCTCTTCTCGTTGCCCCCTTTGATCTTGGCGACCACGTCCGGGTTCGCCGCGACCACCTTGGCCACGATACCCGCCACCTCGTCCGCGCCGGAAACGGTCAGGCCCTTCTCGGCCACCACCTGCGGCGCCGTTTTGCCGGACGTGAACATCTCCTCGATGACGTTCTTGGCGATCTTGCCGGTGATCGCCCCGCTTTCGATCATGCCCACCATCTCGCGGAGCCGATCGGGCGTGATGGGCGTGGCGTGAAGCGGCGTCCCGGCGGTGTTGGCCAGACGCGCCAGGTCGCCCAGCATCCAGTTCGCCACCGCTTTGGGGTCCTTCACGCCCCGCACGGCCTCCTCGAAGAACTCCGCTGCCGGGCGCTCCGTGACGAGCTGGGCGGCATCCGCGGCGGGCAGGCCGTACCGCTCCTGAAGACGGCGCTTCTTCGCGTTGGGCAGCTCGGGCAGGCCTTCGCGCAGCGCGTCCAGCCACTTGATGTCGAAATCGAGGGGGATCAGGTCGGGCTCGGGGAAGTAGCGGTACTCCTGCTCGACCTCTTTCGAGCGCTGCGAGAACGACACGCCCTTCTCGTCGTCCCAGCCGCGCGTCTCCTGCACCACGCGCCCGCCGCTTTCGAGCACCTCGATCTGCCGCCGCGCCTCGTACTCGATGCCCCGCTGCACGGAGCGAAACGAGTTCAGGTTCTTCAGCTCGGTTTTGGTGCCGAACGTGTCCGAACCGACCGGCCGGACCGACGGGTTCGGCTCGGCGCGCAAGCTTCCCTGCTCCATCTTGCCGTCGGAAACGTCCAGGTAGATCAGTACCCCGCGCAGCGTCTCGGCGTACAGCCGCGCCTCCTCGGCCGATTCGATGTCCGGCGGGAAGGCCGTCACGATCTCCATCAGCGGCACGCCGGACCGGTTGTAGTCCACGACCGAATAGCCCGCGCCGTCCGAGTGGATGAGCTTGCCCGTATCCTCCTCCAGGTGGACGCGCGTGATGTGTATCTTTTTGGTCGTCCCGTCCGGCTTCTCGATCTCCAGCCAGCCGTTGGTGCCGATCGGCGTGTTGCCGTACTGCGAGATCTGGTAGCCTTTGGGCAGGTCCGGGTAGAAGTAGTTCTTCCGGTGGAAGATGCTGTGCAGCGAGATCGTGCAGTTGAGCGCGAGCGCCGTCCGCACCACGTGCTCCACGGCCTTCTTGTTCATCACCGGCAGCGACCCGGGCAGCCCCAGACAGACCGGACAGGTCCGCGTGTTCGGCTCGCCGCCGAACTCGTTTTTGCACCCGCAGAACATCTTGCTCTCGGTCAGGAGCTCCGCGTGGCACTCCATCCCGACGCGTGTCTCGTATTTAGTCATAAGGTCGTTCCTGAAAAGTCCCGGCGGCTTTAGCCTCGGATGGCTTGGTCATCCTATGCTGCCTATCTGGTGCTGCCTATCTGGCTTCAATATTGCCGCCACCCAGAGTGCCGCTATTTTCGTAGCCGTCGTAGGCCCCGCCTTGCAGCAAGATGAAAAACACATCCTCCGACGAAGGGCCAGCCTTTCCGTTGTCCTCGACGACGACAAGGAACTGACCTTGTCCACCCGGGCTGTTAGGCTGCGGTCTGTAAGAACCCACAAAGACGCTGCCAGAGGAAGCATCCTCCGAGCAGATTCCGGGGGTCTCGGGAACGACGCCGTGAAGTCTAACGCCGGCACCCTGGTCATGATATTGCAGCTGGCCGGACGTATTGCCCGTGGACGGATCGCACTTCAACTCGAAGCCGAAGGTAGCTTTTTCCGTGCGGTCAAACGCCGACCGGATCTAGCCGCCTCCTCGAACCGTAGTGCAGCCCGTGGCGCAGAAAGCAAGCAGACTCACCAGGCCTGCGTGCAAAAACAATCGATATCTGTTGATCAACTTTTCTCCTCCTATAGATCCCCTTTTTTGCATCTTTAAAGGGAACACGTGCCTCATAACCCGGGCCTGCGCGTGTGCCAGTCGGTGGCCTGCTCGTAGGCGTGGGCGATGCGCAGCAAGGTCTCCTCGGAGAAGGCCGGGCCCATGAGCTGCATGCCGATGGGCAGGCCGTCCGGGGAGAAGCCGCAGGGCAGCGAAAGCGCCGGGATGCCCGCCATGTTGGCCGGGATGGTCAGGATGTCCGACAGCTTCATCGCCAGCGGGTCGTCCACCTTCTCGCCGATACCGAAGGCGACCGTGGGCGCCGTCGGGGTGACCAGGGCGTCGCACGTCTGCCAAGCCTGGTCGAAGTCGCGCTGGACGAGGGTCCGCACCTTCTGCGCCTTGAGGTAGAACGCGTCGTAGTAGCCCGCCGACAGGGCGTAGGTGCCGATCATGATGCGCTGCTTGACCTCGGCCCCGAAGCCCTCCTCGCGTGTCTTCTCGAAAAGATCCACGTGGTTGGTGGCGCGCTCGGTGCGGTGGCCGTAGCGCACGCCGTCGTAGCGGGCCAGGTTAGAGCTTGCCTCGGCGGGGGCGAGGATGTAGTAGGCGGGCAGGGCGTACTCGGTGTAGGGCAGCGACACCGCCCGGATCTGCGCGCCCAGCGACCGCAGCACTTCGATAGCCGCCGTGACGGCCTCGCGCACGTCCGGGGCGACGCCCTCGGCGAAATATTCGGACGGCACGCCGACGCGCAGCCCTCGGACGTCGCCGGTGAGCAGGGCGCGGTAGTCCGGGACCGGGCGAGGGACGGACGTGGAGTCGCACCGGTCGTGCCCGGCGACAACGGAAAGCAGCAGGGCCGCGTCCTCGACGCGGCGCGCGATCGGGCCGATCTGGTCCAGCGACGACGCGAAGGCGACCAGGCCGTAGCGGGACACGCGCCCGTAGGTGGGCTTCAGACCCACCAGGCCGCAGAACGCCGCGGGCTGCCGGATCGAACCGCCCGTGTCCGAGCCGAGCGCGACCGGCGCCTCGCCCGCCGCCACCGCCGCCGCACTCCCCCCGGACGAGCCGCCGGGGACCCGGGACCGGTCCCACGGGTTGCGCGTGGTGAACAGCGCCGAGTTCTCGGTCGACGACCCCATCGCGAACTCGTCCATGTTCGCCTTGCCCAGCGCGACCGCGCCCGCCGCGCGGAGCTTCTCGACCACGGTGGCGTTGTACGGGGGCACGAAGCCGCGCAGGATCTTGGAGGAGCAGGTGGTCTCCACACCCGCCGTGCACAGATTGTCCTTGAGCGCGACGGGAACGCCCGCCAGCGGCCCTACGGCCTCGCCCGCCGCGAGCCGCCGGTCCACGGCGTCGGCGGCGGCGCGGGCCTGATCCGCCGTCACCGTAACGAAGGCCCGGACGTCGCCGTCCGTGGCCTCGATGCGCCGCAGAAACGCGTCGGCGACTTCGCGGGCGGAAACCTCACGCGCCTTGATCTTGTCCGCCAGCTCACGGGCGGTAAGCGTGTAAAGCTCCACGGCGGCTACTCCCCGATGACCTGCGGCACGATGAATCCGCCCTGCTCGGGGTCGACACGGGGGCCCAGGGCCAAAACCGTGTCGCGCGGCAGCGACGGGCGCGCCGCATCCTCGCGCAGCGTCGCCTGGACGGGAACCGCGTGCGAGGTCGGGGGCACGTCCTCGGTGTTCAGCTCCTGCAGATGCGCGAACTGGAGCAGCAGATCATTCAGGTGGTGGGTCAGGCGGTCGGTCTCGTCGTCCGTGAGGGCAAGGCGGGCCAGCACGGCCACCCCCTTGACCTCGTCGCGGGTCAGCGCCATGGGCGGGGAGTCTCCTCCGGAAAAGTAGGGGCGGCGCCTGCGCCGCCCCGCCTGGAGAGCACACCGGACCCCGGCGCAGCCGGCCGCCCTCTCGGGGCGCGCAGTCACCCTGTCGGTGCGAAAGCCATTGGGGCCGTGCCGGGCGCTGCGGCGGCCCTGGGTGGGGGCGCCGCGGTCC
>JAUJNC010000281.1 GCA_030446525.1 Armatimonadaceae bacterium | reverse complement strand
CTGATGAACGTGTATCTGCGCCTGCGGGTCGAGAAGGGGACGTCGCGGCTGACGATCGAGCAGTGGTCGCTGGCGAACATCGCCCGGCGGGACGCCTTCCTGGACGTGTGGCTGGCGGCGAACTCCAAGGGCGAGCTGCGGGGCGCGCGCTACGCGGCGGCGGAGGGCCAGGCGCACGGGCATCCGAGCCTCCTTCTTTCGGGCGGGCCGGCCCTGGGCGTCCCGCTCCTCCGGGCCGCCCGCGAGGCCACGCGCCTGCAGCGCCCGGCCACCCGCTTCCATGCGGTCGCCTGGGAGTGCGAGCCGTCGAACAAGGTGCACGCGGTGCAGGGGCTGCGCCCGGCCCGGGAGCGGGACCGGGTGCCGGAGATCGTCGAGAGGACACGCTGCCACGGCGAAGGGCCGGGGGATCAGAATCCCCGGCATTGATGGACATGATCCGCTTCCTCAAGAAACACATCATGGGCGAGAGGCCGCGGGTGACGCGGGCGGAGGTGCTCGGCGCCTGCCCGGTGCGCAACCCCGTGGTGGCGTGGGAGCGCAAGGTCTGGGGCGAGGGGCGCCCGGCCCTCGTGCTCCTGCGCGTCCCGCGCCGCGCCGACCGGTGGGGCGACACCGTGGCGCGCGTCTTTCGCCTGCCGGCGTTCCGGAACATCGAGCTGGACGAGATGGGTTCCGACGTTTGGGAGATGTGCGACGGGACGCAGACGGTGGAGGCGGTGACGCGGGCGCTTTGCGCCCGGTACCGCCTGAACCGGCGGCAGGGGGAGGCGTCGGTGACCGCCTATCTGCGCATGCTGGCCGAGCGCCGCCTGCTGGCGCTGCGGACGGCAAAGCCCGGGACGGGCGCCGCCCGCGCCGGGCAGAAGGAAAGAGCAGGGGGGAGAAGGAACCAAGATGAGCGTACAGGCCGCGCCGAGTCCCGGGGTTAACCGGGGCAGGGTGAACAAACAGGTCGAGCTGCCCTGGAGCAAGGCCTTCGAGTTCGCTTTCAAGAGCATAAAGATCCGTTTCTGGCGTTCGATGATCACGGCGGGCGGCATCTTCCTGGGCATCGCCTTTCTGGCGTCCGTGCTGACCAGCAAGGCGGTCGCGGGGCCCAACATCGCGCCGGAGGAGGCGAGCCGGCTGACGTGGCTGGTCGCCCTGTCCCTCGTCGTCTGCACGGTGGGCATCACGAACTCCATGCTGATGAGCGTCACCGAGCGGTTCAAAGAGATCGGCACGATGAAGTGCCTGGGCGCCCTGAACCAGTTCGTGGTGAAGCTGTTCATGATCGAGGCGTTCTTTCTGGGGATAATCGCCTCGACGCTGGGGTGGGCGGTGGGCACGGGGCTGATGGTGCTGATCCGGCTCTTCAGCGAGGACCGCCTGGGCGCGCTCACCATGGGGAACGTGCTCGGGATCCTGGCGTTCTGTGTGCCGACGGGCGCGCTGCTCACGGCGGTGGCGACCTACATCCCCGCGATACGGGCCGCGCAGATCCCGCCTGCCGCGGCGCTGCGGGTGGATATTTAGATACAAGGAGTTCCGACGATGGCTGTAACCGAGGAGCAGAGGGCGGACGGCGCGGCGACGGCGGTCGCGCCGGAGGCGAACGGGAGCGCGGTCCGGCACACCCAGACCGAGTACGTGGTGCGCGCCAAGGACCTGATAAAAGAGTTCCAGATGGGGCAGGAGACCACGCGCGCCCTGAACGGCGTCAGCCTGGACATCAAGCGCGGCGAGTACATCTCGATCATGGGGCCGTCCGGGTCGGGCAAGTCCACCTTCTTCAACATGATCGGGGGGCTGGACAAGCCCAACAAGGGGTCGGTCTTCATCAACGACGTGGACATGGCCCAGCTGGATGCGCAGGAGCTGGCCTTTTTGCGCTGCCATACCATCGGCTATATTTTCCAGAGCTATAACCTGATTCCGGTCATGACCGCGCTGGAAAACGTCATGCTGCCGACTATCTTCGCCGGTAAGCCCTCCGTGGAGGGAACGGAGCGGGCGGTCGAGCTGCTCAACATCGTCGGGCTGGGCCACCGCCTGCACCACAAGCCGTCCGAGCTTTCGGGCGGCCAGCAGCAGCGCGTGGCGATCGCCCGGTCGCTGGCCAACAACCCGTCGATCGTGCTCGCCGACGAGCCGACCGGCAACCTCGACCTCAAGACGGGGACCGAGATCATCGAGCCTCATGCGCAAGCTGAATAAGGAGCAGGGCGTGACGATCATCTCCGCGACCCACGACCACAAGATGGTGGACGTCTCCGACCGCGTCGTCTGGATCCGCGACGGGCGCGTGGACAAGATCGAGAACCGCGAGGACATTGAGGTTCACATCGGCTCGATGTACGTCGAAGGCACGGCGGAGGAGTAGGCCGCCCCGTTCCCGCCCTCACCCCCCGGCCCCGCCCTCACCCCCCGGCCCCCTCGCCCACGTCTGGGTGAGGGTGAGTTTGGGAGGAGGGGGAGTTTGGGAGAGGGGGGGCTGTGGCGATCCTGACTTCTGCTTCGCTATGGGCCGTCTTGGCGAGGCGGGACAGGAGCTGTTCGAGCCGCTGTACCTGCTCCCGCATGTAGATCTGGGCTTCGGTGCGCACCGGTTCTTCGACCTGCGGCTCGGCGGTGTCGTGGAGGCGGGGCACGTCGTACAGGGCGTCGCAGGCGGCGGGCACGGCGTCGGGGAGCTCGACCCCGGCGCAATGGGCCTGCACCATGGTCCACAGGCGCGCGACGGTGCGGATGTTGTAGCCGCCGCCGCCCGTCACCACGATCGGTTTGCCCGCGCCCAGGGCGAGCAGTTTGTCCACCGCCGCCATCCACCCCCGTGACGTGAGCATCACGTGCGCCAGCGGGTCCTCCCAGTGCGCGTCGGCGCCCAGCTGCAGGACCAGGGCGTCGGGCTCGAAGCGCGCGAGCGCCGGCGGCACGACCGCGTCGAACGCCTGATGCCAGACGTCGTCCGTGGTGTACGGGTAGAGCGGGACGTTGATCGACGTCCCCGCCGCCTCGCCCTCGCCGATCTCGTCGGGGAAGCCGGTGCCGGGGAACAGGTAGCGCCCCGACTCGTGGAGCGAGACGGTCAGCACGCGCGGGTCGTCGTAGAAGATCGCCTGCACGCCGTCCCCGTGATGGACGTCGATGTCGATGTAGGCCACGCGGTCCAGGGAGCGCAGCAGCTCGTGGATGCCGAGCGCCAGGTCGTTGAACGTGCAGAAGCCCGAGGCGCGGTCCGGCAGCGCGTGGTGCAGCCCCCCCGCCACGTTGAAGGCGGTCTCGTATCGGCCCGAGAGCACCAGCCGCGCGGCGTCGATCGTCCCCCCGGAGTAGAGCGCCGACGCTTCGTACATGCCGGGGAAGGCGGGCGTGTCGCCCGGCCCCAGCCCGTAGCGCTGCAGGAACGCCCCCCGCTCGCCCGCCCCCGCCCGCTTCACCGCCGCGACGAAATCGGGCGTGTGCGCCTGGAGTATCTCCTGTTCGGTCGCCGCCGCCGGCGTTATCCAGTCCACCGGGCCGTCGGGCGAGAACATCCCGTAGGCGCCCAGCAGCCGGTGGACCATCTGGAGCCGGGTCTGCTGCAGCGGATGGCGATCGCCGAGCTTGTAGGCGGTGAAATCGTCGCTATACAGGAACGCGGTACGCGGCATCGGAGATCCTTTCCCGCGTCATTGTACCCCGTCCGGCCTTTACCCGAACTTTCTGGGCGGCGGCACGCTGGCCAGCAGGTAGCGGGCGGCCTCCTGGTGCGAGCACTTGCGGGCGAGCGCGGTGCGGATCAGCCCCTCCTTGGCGCGCGCGTCCAGATGGACCGTGAGGCGCCAGTCCACGCAGACGCTGCCCCGCTGGCGCGTGGCGGGGTCGCGGTTGCGTGCCCGGGTCGCCTCGGAGCGCAGGTCCGGCAGCGGTTCGCAGACCGCGGGCATGGGCGTGTACGGCCGGGCGGGTGGCCGGATAATGACGGTGCGGAAGCTGCCGTCAGGCTCGTGGACGCGCCGGGCGCTGTCCATGATCAGGGGCTGGGCCGCGCGGCGCAGGATCTGGCGCACGGCGTCGGCGGGGGCCAGGCCGGTGGCCTGGCAGTAGCGGTCCAGGCCGCGCGCGGCCGGGACGTCCAGGCACAAGCCGACCATGTACGGGAAGGGTCCCCCTTCGGGCCGGGGCCAGCGCATCCCTTCCGTGTTGTAGCGTTTGCAGGCGCGGCAGTAGTACACCTGGTTGCGGTTCCTGCCTCGCTTCCTCTGCCGCCTGCACCGGCCGCCGCAGTGGGGGCAGGGGGGGCGGGGCTCCGCGCCGGGGCGCGGCTCGCGGAAGCTGTGTCGGCAGGCGGTACAGTGGTACTTTTGCCGTCCGTCTTTGGTACGGCCCTTGCGGTGCAGGCGCGTCCCGCCGCAGCGCGGGCAGGCGGGGGCGGGGACAGCGGGCTCGGTGCCGGGCGGCGCGGTGTCGTTCATGGCGGCCTCCGTGGGTCAATAAAACGTTCGTTTACCGTTATGCCATGTTTTGGCCCTCTCCCCCCAGCCCCCGCTCCCACGCTGTGGGAGAGGGGGAGACAGACCTTCAGCGGTCGAGCGGGCTGCGC
>JAUJNC010000280.1 GCA_030446525.1 Armatimonadaceae bacterium | reverse complement strand
CCTCCCGAGAAGCCTCGTCCCGGGGACACAGCCGCCGCACAAAACGCTTGATCCAACCCCACGCCACTTCGATGGGCGACAGATCCGGCGAGTACGGCGGCAGGTACAGCAGCGAGCAACCTGCCTGCGTCACGATCTTCTCGATGTCTCCACCAGGATGGATGCGCGCATTGTCCAGAACCAGTATCGAGCCCGGCAACAGGCGCGCCAGCAGATCCCGGTGCAGGAATGCTTCCACGTCCAGCCGCTTCATCGCCGCGAGTTTGCTGCGCGTGGCGATTATTCCCTCCCCATCGAAGGCACCCAGGACCGACAGATTCTTGCCCCGCCGCGCCGGCACCGCCTCCCACAGACGCTCACTAACCGGCCCCCAGCCAGACAACAGGTACAGCGCCAGCGAGAACCCCGACTCATCCGGGAACACCAGATCCTTGGGAGCGACCTCTCTCACGAGCGCCCGGAACGCTGCCCGTTTCTCGGGGTCGCGCTCGCCGGCTATGGGCGACTTTTTTTATGCGAGCACGCCAGCCAGCGCAGGTTACGCTGCAGAGCCGACAGGGAGATGCGTCTACCCGCCTCCTGCTCGAAGGCGACCGACAGGCTCGCCAGCGTTGCGTCCTTGTCCGCAGCGACCAGAGCTTGGAGCGTCTCTCGCTCCGACTCCCGTAGCGCCCGAGGCCTGCCGGGGATGGGACGCGGCTGCAGGTGTCCCTGCTCGCGCCACTGACGGGCCAGCCGCCCGGCGGATGCCAGCGAGACGCAGAACCGCTCGGCGACTTGGCGGCGGGTCTGCCCCTCCTGCAGGGCATCCACAACACGCTGACGAAGATCTACGGAGAGAGCTTTCATGACGATAATATAGCAGAGAATCAACCTTTTCGGGAAGTGCTATAGGTTTGGTTAAGCGCCAGAATGTCGCCGCACCCTCCGAGGCCTGACAGTAATGGGAGCACGTAAAAAAAGTGTATATAAAGCGGTTCATGGCTGTCATTCTCGTGGTATAATGCTTCGATAAACCGGTTTGTAAAACTAAAGGTCACATGGCACAGGCTTTTCCGAGACGGTTTCGGCGCCGTCTCTCGCCGGTCGCTGCCCTGACCGAACCTCGTTGCTATTCAAAGGAGAACGTAGGTGAGCCAGCTATCACTTCGCCCGCGGCCCGCACAGGGCGCGCAATCGGCCTTCACGCTGATCGAGCTGCTCGTGGTGATCGCCATCATCGCGATCCTCGCCGCTATACTTTTTCCGGTCTTCGCCCAGGCCAGGGAGAAGGCCCGGCAGGCCGCATGCCTTTCCAACCAGAAGCAGATCGGCTTAGCCTTTATGCAGTACGTGCAGGACTACGACGAGACCTTCCCTCCGGCCGACACCCTCCAGCGCGTGAACTGGTATTCGCTGGTGGATCCCTACATCAAAGCTGGCCTGGTCGGCACCAGCCCGAGCCAGCGGAAGTCCGTCTTCTTATGCCCCAGCATTGATCGGATGGGGCAGGAAGACCCGACCTGGTTCACGCGCTCCGGAAACGCCAGGCCGGTTCCCCTCAGGAGCTACGGCCCCAACGCGAATCTGATGCCGCCCGGCCGCGGCGCCACAGCCGACAAACCGCTTGTCGTCGTACCGCTGGCGGTGGTCGGCTCCCCGGCGAGCCTCGTGATGCTCTCGCCAAGTGGCGGAAGCCTTCCGGAGGTGAGCGGCCGGGACGAGGGCGGGTACGCGAGCCGGAGCATCCACGAGCAGGGATACATGTTGGCTCGCCGGCGCCACAACATCGGTGAGAACTATACCTTCGCGGACGGGCACGCCAAGTATTACAAGGCGCCGGACGACTACACGAAGCAGAGCTTGAACGGCGTGTGCTGGCGGTCTCCGACGTCGGGTGGTGCGCAGTACGCGAACTGTTCGGCCTGGTTCGGCGCCGTCGGCGACTAGCGCCCGCCAGGCCGACCGGAAGAACTCTCCCCTCTGAGCCGGGGGGATATCGGCGGGTGCCCTTCGGGCAGGGGCACCCGGCCCCGCCGCCATTCGGACTTCCACCGAGGTAAGAAAGGGAAGATACCTATGCCGCGTCACCGGTTCGCCATGTACATAGCCGCGCTCCTCTTCGCCGCCGGAGGGGACGCGGCACGGGCCGCCGCGCCGTTGAGAGTGGACATCAACCCCGACACGGACCGCAAAGACATCCTCACGCCGGACACCGGGAATTGGCAGGTGCCCGAAGGGCCGACGGCATCGCAGACCTTCGGTGGAATCACGGTGACGCTGCGCAAGGCCGGTCCGGCCGGCACCGGCCTGGGCACAGGCTGGTGGAAGATGGGATACGACACCGGCGCCACGATGGCCAGTGACGGCGTCTTCGTGAACGGCGGGGACAGGGGCGGGCAGATCGAGATGGTCATCAGCGGCCTCGCGTCCGGCAAGCACGGCATCGTCACCTACCACAACAGCCTCCAGGAGGGCCCCGTCAGCCGCTACAGCATCTCCGTCAACGGGGAGTTGAAAGTCAAAGGGGTCCAGCCTTCCGTTCGTGCGGCCAGTGATTACGACGCGGCCAGCGCGTATGTCGAGGTCGAGGCACGGGCCGGCGAGGACGTCGTCATCGGCATCAAGCCGGACGGCTCGGGGAAGTTTGACAACGTCGTCCTCAACGGGTTCGAGATCGACACGGCGGACCCGGCCCGCAAGGCGATCAAGCCGCTGCCGGCCAACAACGACGAGCACGTGGCGGAGAACCCGGTGCTGACGTGGACGCCGTCCAGGACGGCCGCCTCCCACAACGTCTACCTGGGGACCAGCTCCGATGCGGTCGCCCGGGCGACGCCCGAGTCGCCGGAGTTCAAAGGGAGGCAAACGGCCGCCAGGTTTCCGACGAGCGGGCTGAACTCCTTCGAGACCTATTATTGGCGGGTGGATGAGGTCAGCTCGGACAACCGCAGCGGCCCCAAGGGGGACGTGTGGCGTTTCCGCATCCGCCACCTGGCGTTCCCCGGGGCGGAAGGCTACGGGCGTTTCGCCCGCGGCGGGCGCGGCGGCAGGGTCATCGAAGTGACGAACCGGAACGACAGCGGCCCCGGCTCGCTTCGCGAGGCCGTCGAGGCCCAGGGCCCGCGCATCGTCGTCTTCCGCGTCGGCGGGACGATCCATCTCAAGGACCGGCTCGTCATCCGGAACCCTTACATCACCATCGCCGGGCAGACGGCGCCCGGCGACGGAATCTGCATCCGCGGCGCCACCTTCGGCAACCTGGGCACCCACGACACCATCATCCGCTACGTCCGCGTCCGTGTCGGCGACGAATCCGGCAAGACCTACGACGGGATGGGTTTTGCCAGCTCCGACCATTGCATCATCGATCACTGCTCGGTCAGCTGGACGATCGACGAGGCGGTGAGTTCGCGTGGCGCCCGCAACGTCACGCTGCAGCGCAGTCTGATCGCCGAGGCGCTGAACCTGTCCGTCCACTCCCACTACGTGGGCACGGGCAAGGGACACTCCTTCGCCGCTAGCATCTCGGGCAACATCGGCAGCTTCCACCACAACCTCCTGGCGCACTGCGCCGGCCGGAACTGGAGCCTCGCCGGCGGGCTGACCCAGGGCGGCAAGATGGCGGGGTATCTGGATATCCGGAACAACGTCGTCTACAACTGGGAACACCGCACCAACGACGGCGGCGTGAAGGCGCTCAACCTCGTGGGCAACTATTACATCCCCGGCCCCGCCAGCCGCGTGTTCCACCTCCTCAAGCCCGACACCGGCAACCCGGGCGACCCGCAGCAGTACTTCGTTCTTGGCAACCAGATGGAAGGCCGTCCGCAGTATGACGCCGACAACTGGAAGAACGGCGGCGTGATCTTCAGCGACAAGATCGACCCCGGGATCTCGCCGCAGGTGCGGCTCGACAAGCCGTTCTGCGAGCCGTACGTGACGACCCAGCCGGCCCGGGAAGCCTACGAGAACGTGATGGCTGACGTGGGCGCCAACTATCCGAAGTACGATGCGGTGGACGCCCGCATCGTCCGGGACGTGCTGCGGCGCGGCTTCACGTACAAGGGCAGCAAGACCGGCATCCCGGGCATTATCGACTCACAGAAGGACGTTGGCGGCTGGCCCGAGCTGTCGCCCGCCGCCCCGCCCCCCCCCCCCCCACACCCCCCCCACCCCCCCCCCCCGGCAACCAACAAAGCCCCAAAACCCCAAAAACCAACCCCCCCCCCCCCACACACCCAAAGCCCCCCCCACACCCAACAACACACACACCACCCAAACAACCCCCCCACCCCCAACACAACCCCAC
>JAUJNC010000005.1 GCA_030446525.1 Armatimonadaceae bacterium | reverse complement strand
GTCACCTGCATCTCCCCTCGATCAGCACGTAGAGGGCGTCGGCCGGCTCGGTGAAGCTGAGGATCTGCTCGCCGGCGGGCGCCTGGACCTCGGTGGCGCGTTCCAGCAGCCAGGCCATCTGGTCGTCGGACAGCGCCTCGAACAAAAACGTGCGCCGCAGGTCGTCGGCGAGGGTCATCGGGGCGTCCTCGGTCGGCCGGACGAAGTACCCGCCCACCTCCGTCCCCTGCGCGGCGGGGAACCCCGGCCACGCGTGCATCTCGGCGTGGTAGTCCTTCCAGGCCACCAGGGGGGTGAGCGTCAGGGTCACGTTGCCGGGCGCCTCGCGCAGCGTGTAGGTGACGTAGACCGTGTTCTTGCCGCGCGCCAGGTACACCCGCTTGACCAGCACCGTGTCGCCGGGCATGCGGTACGTCCAGGTCGGGACGGGCCAGGGCGTGAACTGGGACAGGTAGCGCCAGCCGTCGGGGAAGACCACGCCGCCGGGATACCGGTTCGTGGACAGGTCGAAGTGGCTGTCGAGCACGGTGACCGTCTCGTCCACCTTGGAAAGCAGCGTCATGCGGCCGAGCGGGGGGCGGAGCGCGGCGACCAGCAGGGCGTGGTAGCGGCGCGTGCACGCCCCGGCGACGCTGCCGGAGGCGAAGCCGCCGATGCCGTTCGCGCTGAGCCATTCGCGCCCGGCGGCGGCCTCGAACGGCGTTAGCTCGGTGGTTCCGAGGGGAAGCATAGGCGGTTCTTTCCTTCTAAGCGCTTTCGAGCGGGTCGGGGAGGGCGCCGTCGGGGAGCAGCACGGCGCGGCAGGGCGAGCCGTCCGCGGGGAGGGCGAGCGGCAGGCAGATCAGCGTGTAGGCGCCCGGCTCGACGCCGCGCAGGTCCAGCCCCTCGACGATGATCACGTTGGCGCCCAGCAGGGTCCGGTGCGTCGCCACGTTTCCGCTCCGGTACGCCCCGATGGACAGGTAGTCGATCCCGACCAGCCGGTTGCCGCGCGCCACCAGCCACTGTGCCGCCTCCGGGGCGATGCCGACGTAGTCCTCAAAAAAGGTGTCGCGCTCGAGCGCCCCGGCGTTCCTGGCGCAGCGTATTAGAAGCCGTGGCAAGGGGTCGGGAAGGTTTTGCGCCTCGAAGAACGCGGTCGGGATGGGGCCGTCGCCGTCGTACGCGACCACGCGCGCCGGGCCAATAAGAACATTCAGGTCCAGCCCGGTCACCAGGCTCGCGCCGGCAACGAAGTGCCGGGGGGCGTCCAGATGCGTTCCCGTATGCGCGCCCATCGTAAGGCGGGTAAGGTCCACCCCGTTGCCCGCCGCATGGGAAGCGGTGAGGCGGAACTCCGGACCCGGCTCGCCCGGCCAGGTAGGCAGGCCTGCGCGCAGCGGCGTCGTAATGTCCCGAATCAGCATCGCGCCCAGTATAGCACGCCGCGCAGGTCAGGGTCAAGGACCTAACGCCCTTCCCTCAGGACGGACGCATCTAAAGGTGAGGAGGTTTTCTGCGCCGCAAAGCGTATCCTGTGGCAGAATACGTTTGCAGTGACCCTAGAAGATGTGCGTGAAGCGCATCACGCGCTCCGGGAAGGCGTCCATGGCTATCGTTTCGACGTGGGCTTTGGCCCGCCTGTAGCCCTGGTTGGTGGGCTGGGTCTTCTTGACGGTGACCTCGCCACTTACGTCCACGAGCCAGTATTCCGGGATGCCCGCCTGCGCGTAGAGCAGGCCCTTTTTCTGCATGTCGGATTCGAGCGTGGTGTAGGCCACCTCCACCACGAGCAGCACGTCCTTCGGCTCCGCCCAGTTGTGACGGTACCGGTCACGCCCGCCCTGAAGGACGCACACGTCCGGGTACTTCGTGCCGTCGGGAGGGAGGGGGATGCCCGTCCCGAAGCACACCCGGCAGGGCAGGCCCTGAAGACTGGCTTTCATCAGGTCGTACAGCTCGATGTTAGAGACCGCGTGCTCCGGTCCCGGTGGTGCCACCTCGATGATGCTCCCTCCCTCCAGCTCTATCTTCCCTTCCCGCTCGTCAAAGACGCCGCCCTCCACCATCTTCAAAACTCCCTGGTGGTGAATCGACCCCCGCCTGCTCGGTGACCGTCTCCTCGGCGATTGCCATGGCGCTCTCCTTTCTAGGGGCTGGTTACCCTCCGGTACCATAAAGCTCTACGACGCTCACCCAGTCCGTGGTACGCGCACTCGATCGACCCGATACTTATATTGTACCCGCAAAGCCCACTGCCGCGGGCTAGAGCAAGCGGGCTTCGCCCGCAACCTAGACCTGTGATGCGGTAAGGCGGAACTGGGGACCCGGCTCGCCCGGCCAGGTGGGCAGGCCCGCGCGCAACGGCATTGTGATGTCCCGAATCACCATCGCGCCCCAATATAGCACGCCGCGCGCGGGGGAGTCAAGGCCGCTTTTTCGCCCGGAAGGCGCCCGTGGACCCGTTCTTTGTTTCGCGCCCGCAGGAGGAGGTAGGCGGTTGTCCAGAGAACGTTCGCCTTATACGGCAGCCTGATAAACTGACAGAGCCGGCATAGAGACAACCCCATCGTCGGGGGAAATCTCTGTCCGGGCCGCAGGTTTGTAGAGACCGCTTCTGCGCCACCGAGGTCGGCGTGAGCAGTGAAGCAAGCGGAGGCAGAATGGAGATCCTGTGGAGAATCGAGTTGTTGGGGGGGCTCTGTGCGCGTGAGACAGAGCCCGCTGCCCCCCGGGTCATCACCCGCTTCCGGACACAAAAGACCGGCGCCCTGCTGGCGTACTTGGCTCGTTACCGCGGGCAAAAGCACGCGCGCGAAGTGCTCATCGAGATGCTCTGGCCCGAGGGCGATCGAGGGGCAGGTCTCCGCAATCTGCGCCAGGCGCTTTCCTCGTTGCGACACCAGATGGAGCCGCCCGGCACGCCGGCGGGTGCCATCCTGATTGCGGACCGCTTCACGGTGCAGCTCAATCCCAGGACGGTCACCACCGACGTGGCCGAGTTCGAAGCAAAGCTTGCGTCGGCGGCGCGCGCGGCAAGCACTACCGAACGGACGCAGCTTCTCGTCGAGGCGGTGGACATTTACCGCGGTGAGCTTCTGCCGGGCTACTACGAGGGGTGGATCGCGCCCGAGAAGGAGCGCCTCGCCGGGCTGTTCTTCGGGGCCATCGGCCAGCTGATCGGGCACCTGGAGCAGGCCGGTGATTTGAACCGCGCCCTGGACTTTGCCCGCCGGGCGGTGAGCGTCGACCCGCTCCGGGAGGAAGCCCACCAGGACCTGATGCGCCTGCTGGCCGCTGCCGGTCAGCCCGCCGCCGCCCTGCGCCAGTTTCACGAGCTGGAGCGGCTGCTGGAACAGGAGCTGGGGGAGGACCCCTCGGCCGCCACCCTTGCACTGGCCCGGCAGGTGGAACGGCAGTCGTCGAGTAGCCAGACACCTGCCGCCCCTCCCACGCCTCTCGCGGCCCTGGAGCCGTTGCCCACGGGCACGGTGACCTTCCTCCTCACCGACAGCGAAGACGCTCCCTCTCTAGCGCAACCAGAAAGAGAAGCGTCGGTAGCACGCCACCGGGCGCTGCTGCGCCGGGCGTTTCGCCAGCACGGAGGACGTCTGGTCCAGGAAGCCCCTGCTGCTTTCACCGTCGCATTTGCCCGCGCCAGCGACGCACTTGCTTGCGCGATCACCGCCCAGCGGGCAGTGGCCTCTGAGGTCTGGCCAGTTCGGGTGCGGATGGCCATCGACACGCGGGAAGTGAGGGCCAAGGAGGGGAAGGATCCGCAGGCGGTGCTTAAGCCGGCCGTGCGGCTGCTCCTGGCGGCGCATGGCGGGCAGATCCTGGTTTCGGAAGAGACAGCTGCCCTGCTCCGACGCGACCTGGAGCCGGGCGTGCGGCTCCGGGACCTGGGCCGGTACCACACCCATAGGGTACCCGGCGACCTGCCCACGCCCGAGCGGCTGTTTGAGGCCTTGTACCCGGACATGGCGCGGCAGGACTTCCCGCCCGTGCGGGCCGAGCCGGCCCACACGCCCCATCTGCCGCCCTCTCTGACGCGCTTCTTCGGGCGGGAGCAAGAACTGGCGCACCTGCAGGGGATGCTGTTCTCGGGGGACACGCGCCTGCTCACGCTGACGGGTCCCGGTGGCAGCGGCAAGACGCGCTTAGCCATTGAAGCGGCACGGCGGCTGGCGGGGGCGTTCGCTGGCGCAGTCTGGTTCGTGCCGCTGGCCGATGTCGGGGAGGCGCGCCTCCTGCCGGACTGGGTGCACACCGCCCTGCGCCTGCCCCGCGCTGCCCAGGTAGAGCCGCTCGAACAGGTAGTGGAGGCGCTGTCCCAGCAGCGCTCTCTGCTGGTGCTGGACAACCTGGAGCACCTGCCGGACAAGGGAGCAGCCCTGGTGCGCACGCTGCTCACGCGGACGCCGACGCTGACCATCCTGGCTACCTCGCGGCAGGTGCTCGGCCTCGAAGGTGAGCGGGAGTTCGTGGTGCCCGTGCTGCCGACGCCCGGGGGCGCAGGCACGCCCGAGTGGTTGATCCAGTTCGCCAGCGTGCAGCTCTTCGTGGACCGCGCGCAGGCGGTGCGGCCGGACTTCCAGGTGACCGGGCATAACGCCCCCGCGGTGGCGGATCTCTGTGCGCGTCTGGAGGGCATCCCGCTGGCCATCGAGCTTGCGGCGGCGCGCTCGCAGGTGCTGACGCCCGGGCAGATGCTGGCACAGTTCGCGCACCGCTTCGACTTGCTGGTCCGTCATCGGCGCGATGCGCCAGAGCGGCATCGCTCGCTGTGGGCGGCGCTCGATTGGAGTTATCGGCTGCTGTCGTCTCCTTTGCAGCGGTTCTTTTGCCGTCTGTCGGTGTTCCGTGGGGGCTGGACGGCGGAAGCGGCTGCGGCGGTGTGCGAGGAGCCGCTCGCCCTTGATCACTTGGCCGAGCTTCGGAGATGTTCGCTGGTGCTGGCGGAGGAAAGTGTTCCCGACATGCGCTTCCGGATGCTGGAAACGCTGCGGGAATACGCAGACGGGCAGCTGTCTTTGGAGGAACAGGGTGCTTTGAAGAGGCGGCACCGCGATTTTTTCCTCGGTTTGGTACAGAGTCAGCCGAAGCCCGGTGAGCCGGAGCACGTCGTGTATCTGGACCGGCTGGAGGCGGAGCACGGCAACCTGCGGGCGGCGCTGGAAGGGTGCGAGGCAACGGAGAACGGCGCGGAGGCGGCCCTTAAGCTGGCGGTGGGCTTGCACCGGTTCTGGTCGGTGCGCGGCTACCTGACGGAGGGGCGCGAGTGTCTGAAGCGCGTGCTGGAGCGGGAAGGGGCGTCGGGGCGGACGCTGGCGCGGGCGAGTGCACTCCATGAGGCGGGGACACTGGCCGCGTCCCAGGGCGATCAGGTGGCGGCGCGGGCACTTTTCGAGGAAGCCTTGGCGATACGGCGGGATCTCTCCGACACGCTGGGCGTCGGCGTCTCGCTCCACCAGCTGGCGAATGTGATGACGCGACAGGGCGATTATGCGGCGGCGCAAGCGCTTCTTGAGGAAAGCCTGGCCAGACTCCGGGAGATCGGGGACCGGGGAAACTTTGCCTTCTCGGTCAACGCCCTGGGGTGGATCGCCTGCCTTCAGGGCAACTATGAGCGGGGGCGAGCGCTCCATGCGGAGGCGCTGGCGATATTCCGGGAGATCAAGGACCGGCTGGGTATGGCTGTGTCGCTGAACAACCTGGGGTGTGTCGCCCGGGACCAGCGCGAGTATGCGTTAGCACGGACGCTGTTTGAGGAAAGCCTGGCGCTGTATCGGGAGTTGGGGCACAGGGGGGGCGCCGCCGGATCGCTGGACAACCTGGGGAAGGTGGCCCTTCGGCAAGAGGACTATGCGTCGGCGCGCTCGCTCTGTGGGGAAGCGCTGAGGACTGTTGGAGAACAGGGAGACAGGCGCAAAAGCGCCGAGAGTTTGGGATCGCTCGCGGCTCTTGCAGCGGCGCAGGGCGGACGTCGTCTGGGCGCGGAGCGGGCGGCACGGCTTCATGGGGCGGCGGAGGCTCTGCGCGAGGCCATCGGCGCACCCCTGCCACTGAGTGAGCGTGCGGGTTATGAGCGCACCGTATCTGACACCCGTGCGGCACTGGGGGAGGAAGCGTTCGCGGCGGCCTGGGGCGAGGGGCGCGCGATGACGCTGGAGCAAGCGGTCGCCTACGCGCTCGAAGAGACAAAAGGGAGTGTCGAAGCAAGTGTCCAACAGTGCGTAGTTCCTCCCGAGGAGGTTGCCAGCCCTACCTGCCCCTCCTGTTCCTCTAGTGAGCACCAGATCAAGGCCGGCTTCAACCGCGGCGGCAGCCAGCGCTATCAGTGCCAGCGGTGTCATCGCATCTACACCCCCAAGAAGAAATCGCAAGGCTACAGCGAGGAAGTGCGCCTGGAAGCTCTGCGCCTGCATGATCAGGGACAAAGTGTCCGCCGCATCGCCCAGCTTCTGGGGGTGGCCCCGCAGAGCGTCGCGAACTGGATCAAGGCCCATCAGGCCGATCTGCCGGCACGCTAGATCTCTGGCCACCGAGCGTGTACCGGCGGGCACCGGATAAGCCAGACACCCTCGCCGCGCCTACGGCGCAAGCATTCCAGCGATCCTACCCTCGCGGCAGGAGGGCGCACCCGTGCGTTGTTGGACACTTTCCGGCGGGAGCGTCCCTAAGCAGTGCTTCCGGCCGGCTCTGGATGCCTTGTTCAGCCGTATTTCCCGTGCCGCCCCGGTGGTGTGCCGACTTGAGCCTGCTTTTTGCCCCGATCCCACTGTTTTTCCGCCTTTCCCATTTTTCTCTCCCTCTTACCAACCTTGTAACGTTTCTGTGACGGTGACCCGGTACACTGGGGGCATGATTGAAGCACCCGTCCAATCTTCTTGAGGCGGCAGGTGCATGGGCACGGCCCACCATGGTCACACAGCATAAGAATCGGTCGAACGAAGGCGGAACGTCGTGCCCATGCTGACACAAGCAGCGACGGGCCGCCGCCGGCTGGTGAGGAGTGTTGTTCTGGTGCGGCGCTAAGGACGTTGCCAAAGGAGTCGAAGCATGTCAAGAAGCAAGCGGTTTGTGTTTCCCTTGGGGCTGGGTGTTGTCGCGCTACTTTCGGGGCGGGGCCTGCCCGCCCTGGCACAGCAGCAGCCCCCGCCAGCGGCCTGGGTTGCCCGCTACAACGGGCCGCAGGGGTGGTATGATTCTGCCTCGGCTGTGGTGGTGGACGGCTCGGGCAACGTGTACGTGACCGGGGTGTCAGGGTTCTATAGACTGATTCCGACACCTACGGGGGGACTACGTGACCATCAAATATGACGCGCAGGGCAACGGTTCGTGGGTCCGCCGCTACAACGGGCCGGCAAACGGGAGTGATTTTGCCACTGCCCTTGCCATCGACGGGCAGGGCAACGTGTACGTGACTGGAGACTCGGACAGCGATTTCCGCGCGTCTTTTCCGACTTCGACTACGCCACCATCAAGTACGACACCAATGGCAATCCAGCTGTGGGTCAAACGCTACTACGATGGTGATTCTGCCCGTGCCCTCGCCGTGGACGCAGACGGCAATGTGTACGTGAGCGGGACCTCTTCGCGGGACCTGGCCATCGGGCACCAGCGCCGACTACGCCACCATCAAATATGACGCGCAGGGCAACGGTTCGTGGGTCCGCCGCTACAACGGGCCGGCAAACGGGAGTGATTTTGCCACTGCCCTTGCCATCGACGGGCAGGGCAACGTGTACGTGACTGGAGACTCGGACAGCGATTTCCGCGCGTCTTTTTCCGACTTCGACTACGCCACCATCAAGTACGACACCAATGGCAACCGCCTGTGGGTCAAACGCTACGATTGGCCGGGAAACGAGGATGATGGTGCCCGTGCCCTGCTATCGACGGGCAGGGCAATGTGTACGTGACCGGGCGGTCTGACGCCGATCTCCGCGCGTCTTTTTCCGACTTCGACTACGCCACCATCAAGTACGACACCAATGGCAACGTACCGTGGGTCAAACGCTACACTGGGCCGGGCACCACAACCTACGACAAAGCAGGATATTGCCACCGCCCTGGCGGTGGACAGCCTCGGGCAGCGTGTACGTGAGCGGATGTCCTGGCGACTACGCCACCATCAAGTACGGTGCCGACGGCACCCAAATGCTCTGGGTGGCACGCTATGACGGACCGGGTGGTAGTTCTGACGGTGCTTATGCCCTCGCCGTGATGCCTCCGGCAGCGTGTACGTGGCCGGGAGTTCGTATTTGCACTGAGTACGTATGATCCCAATACGGGGGAGGGGGAGGAATTCTACAGACCTGACTATGCCACGGTCAAGTACGACACCAATGGCAACCGGGGCCTGTGGGTCGCTCGCCATGAGGGGCAGCCGTATCAACCTGTGATGGGCCCGCCCCGGGAGCCTGAGGGTGCTCGCGCTTGCGGTGGACGGCTCGGGCAGCGTGTACGTGAGCGGGATGTCTGCTGGCGAGTACGCCCATCAAGTACGCGGCCGCACCTCCGGCGCCCACCGCCCCTACAGCTTGCCCTCGTGCGGCGAGCGCCGTCTCTTCCAGCCAGATCGAGCTCGTCCTGGGCCGACAACGCCGGCGAGAGCGGCTTCAAGATCGAGCGCTGGAACGAGGAACTGGGAGAGTACGAGGAGATCACCACGGTGGAGGCCGACGTCACCGGTCTCCGCGACACCGGGCCAGGCACTGAGACCACCTACCGCTACCGCGCGCCTTCACGCGGCCGGGCATTCGCCCTACTCCAATGAGGCCGAGGCAACCACGCCGCCCGGAGGCGCACGAGGGGGTGCCCCTTGCGCCCCCGTCCCGCCTTTGGCGGGCTAGCGCCGATGCCGGGCGTGCTGGCTTGCCCGTACCCGGCGCAACGGCGACACGAGCGAAGCGGCGCCGGGTTGCTCTGCCGCCCTTCTGACACGGCTGGCCTAGCCGGCAGAAAGAAGAAGGAGAAAGATGAGGGAAGTGCAGCCCCTGCCGCAGGCACAGGCTCCTCCCGCGTGCCGGCCCTCCCCGTTTTGTTTGCTGGGGCTCCTGTCGGCCCGCCGCCCCTCTACGTTTGGCTGCAATACCCGTTTGGGCAACTGGTTCACCGCGCCACTGCTGGTGCGAGAAAGCGAGGTTTGCTACATGCTTGGGCGCACGTTCTTTGGTGTCTGCGCGGCTGCCAAGGACCCGCGCTCTTAACGCTTTCTTTGCCTTCTGCCGCCTGTGCCTGGCGACACTTCAGCCTGCTGCTGCCCAGGCTGACCCGACATCGTCTGGATGGCGGAGTGGGCATTACAATGGCGTTTCCTGGTGGGCCTTCTCCCGACGGGCAGACGCTGGCTTCGGGGGCGGTGACAACACGGTCAAGCTCTGGAGCGCTTCCAATGGCGCCCTGCTCCGCACCTTCACCGGAGGTAATAATGGCGTCTACTCGGTAGCCTTCTCCCCCGACGGGCAGACGCTGGCCTTGGCGGCTTTGACGGCAGGGTCCGACCTGGAGCGCTTCCGATGGCACGCTGATACGGACCATCACCGCGCATAACAGTTCTGTCAACTCGGTGGCCTTTTCCCCGATGGGCAGACGCTGGCATCGGCGAGCGGTGACCGCACGGTCAAGCTCTGGAGTGTTTCCGAGGGGGACCTCAGTTCGAACCCTACCGCATAACAGTTCTGTCAACTCGGTTGCCTTCTCCCCGACGGGCGGACACTGGCATCGGGGGGCGGTGATGGCAGGGTCCGGCTCTGGAGCGTTTCCGAGGGGACCTGTTCACACCCTCACCGGGCATACCGGTACTGTCTACTCAGTGGCCTTCTCCCCCGACGGGCAGACACTAGCCTCATCGGGGGGCGGTGACAACACGGTCCGGCTCTGGAGCACTTCCGATGGCGTCCCCGTTCGCACCCTCACTGGGTATACCCAGTATCGTCAACTCGCTGCCTTCTCCCGACGGGCAGACACTAGCCTCATCGGGGGGGGCGGTTTACCTAACAACGCGATCCGTCTCTGGAGTGTTTCAGATCCTTGCCTGAACCCTCATTGGTTCGGCGCGCTCGGTAGCCTTCTCCCCGACGGGCAGACATTGGCATCGGGGGCGGCGACAACACGGTCCGGCTCTGGAGCACTTCCGATGGCGCCCTGCTCCACACCCTCACCGGGCATACCGGTACCGTCTTGTCGGTGGCCTTCTCTCCCGACGGGCAGACACTGGCATGGGGGCGGTGACCGCACGGTCCGTCTCTGGAGCGTTTCCGATGGCGCCCTGCTCCACACCCTCACCGGGCATACCCATACCGTCAATTCGGTTGCCTTCTCCTCCCGACGGGCAGACATCATTTCGGGAGCGATGACAACACAGTCAACCTTCTGAGCGTTGTTACGGCGCCCCATCCGAACCATCACTTCGGCGCACTTCCGTCCGCTCGGTTGCGTTCTCCCCCGACGGGCAGACACTGGCATTGGGGGGCTTCGACCGCACGATCCGGCTCTGGAACGGAAGAGGGCGCCCTGCTCCGCACCACAGGGCATACCAGTGGCGTCACCTCGCTCGCCTTCTCTCCCGACGGGCAGACGCTGGCTTCGGGGGCAATGAGATCCGTCTCAGTGGAGCGTTCCCGACGGCGCCCTGAGACGAATTCTCTCAAAGAAAGAAAGACCTGATTGCCTTCTCCCCCGACGGGCAGACACTAGCCTCATCGGGGGTTATACCAGGATCCGGCTCTGGAGCGTTGCTGATGGCGTCCTCTGCTGCGGACCTTCACCGCGCATACCTGTCCGATCACCTCGGTTGCCTTCTCCCCCCGACGGGCAGACATTGGCATCGGGAGTGGTGACGCCACGATCCGATCCGGAACGTGAAGAGGGCATGCTGCTGAGGACCTATGACCAGGAAATGGGCACGGGTGTGTCCTCCATTGCCTTCTCGCCCGATGGCAGCCTCTTCGGCTATGGGACGCGGGGATCGCCACGGTGGTGGCACGCACCCCCACATTGCCCCACCGCCCCAGCGGCTCGTGGCGAGCGCCGTCTCTTCCAGCCAGATCGAGCTGTCCTGGGCCGACAACGCTGTGGGCGAGAGCGGCTTCAAGATCGAGCGCTGGAACGAGGAACTGGGAGAGTACGAGGAACACCACGAGGCCGACGTCACCGGCTTCCGCGACACCGGCCGGGCACTGGAGACCACCTACCGCTACCGCGTGCGCAGCCTTCAACGCGGCCGGGCATTCGCCCTACTCCAATGAGGCCGAGGCAACCACGCCGCCCGAGTAGGGCAGCAACAGGTGCCCCTTTTGCGCCCCGTCCCGCTTCCTGGCGGGCGCCGATGCCGGGCGTGCTGGCTTGCCCGTACCCGGCGCAACGGCGACACGAGCGAAGCGGCGCCGGGTTGCCTGCTGCCCTTCTGACCACGGCTGGCCCAGTGCCGGCAGATACGGCACCGTGGGGGTAGAGCTGAGCGCGCCACCAGCGCGGCGCCTTGGCTGGGATGCGCTAGCTGCTTGTTGGCCGGTGCCCGCTGGGCAGGCGCGGTGAGCCGGGCCGCGCTGGCCTGGGGCGGCCGCTTCACTTCGGTGACGAGCGCCATCATCGCCCGCCCGCCGCTATATTTCGGCTTTGGCATCGGCGTGCTTTGACGCACGCACTACTCTACAGTGAGGTGACACATGAACAGCAAACACCGACGTTGCTACAGCGCACTGCTGCTGGCCGCCTTGCTGGCGGCCCTGCCGGTCTGCTCCAGCCGCGCCACCCCGGCCGCCGCCGCGGGCCCTGAGGAGCCGACCCCGCCGGTCCGTGCCCGCTTCGACCTGTCCGCGCTTCAAGGCGGGCCCTTCCCCAGCGCGACCGCTTCACCACCCCGGACGCGACCCAAACACCCCGGCCGCAGGGTCGACCCGTTCCACCCTGACTGCCAGGAGCGCCCCGACGACTGTCGAGACATCGACGTGCTCAACACGCACGACGGCTTCAACATCCAGCCGCGGCTTCGTCCCCTTCGACGGCCCCATCGATGTGGACACCGTCACCAGCCGCTCCGTCTTCCTGGTGCGCCTGGGCAGCACCGCTTGGGCGGCGCGCGAGGTTGTCGTCGGCATCAACCGGATCAACTGGATCCCGAGAGCACCACGCTGCACGTCGAATCCGACGAACTGCTCGAGCAGCACACCCGCTACGCTCATCGTCACCCGCGCAGTGCGGGATCCGTCCGGCACCCCGGTGCGGACGAGCCGGACCTTCCTGCGCTTCCTGCAGGGTCCGTCGTCGGCCCTGGCCAAGAGAGTATCGCCGGGCGCTCCTGTCTGCCTGGCAGCAGCCGGCGGGGCCGGGTCCCGGGAGAGCCAGGTCATCTCAGCCAGCGTCTTCACCACCCAGAGCGTGACGGCGGTGTTGGAGAAGATCCGCGACCAGATCAAAGCGACCACGCCCGAACCGGCGGACTTCAACCTGGGTCCGGGCGGCACCCGGACGGTGTTCCCGCTGAGCGCGGTGACCCGCCTCACGTGGAACCAGCACACGAGGGTGGACCAGCCGCTCACTCCCGTCCAGATCGGCCTGGGCCGCTCCGGCTCCTCACCCCCGGCGCGGTGGGGCACTCTCGTCTTCGGCAAGTTCCTCTCGCCCGACTACCAGATACACCCACAGCAGATCATCCCGCCGGTGGGTACCCGCACCGGCACGCCGGCGGTGCAGGGCATCAACGAGATCTACTTCAACCTGGTCCCGCCCTCCGGCCCCAGGCCCCCCGGCGGGTGGCCGGTGGCGATCTACGGCCACGGCTCCAGCAGCAGCAAGGAAAGCGTACCGCTGGAGGTCCTTTATGATGGCACATCATGATGCTCACCATCGTCATCAATGCGGTCGTCGCCGCCGGCAACGTCCTGCTGGTCCCGAGCTTCGGGATCGTCGGCGCCGAGTCGGTGACCTTCCCCGCGGGCGGGCGTGGCGTCGATCTCGATGGCGATGGCGTCATTGGGGATCAGGAGGGCCTAAATGCGCAGACGCCATGGAGGATCATCTTTGCCCGTGATGCGATTCGGCAGACCACGGCCGATCTAATGCAGTTGGTCCGGGTGATCGAGGTCGGCATGGATGTGGACGGCGACGGCTCCCGCGACCTGGACCCCTCCCGCATCTACTACTTGGGAAACTCCATGGGCGGGAGATACGGTGCGCAACTCCTGGTCGTGGAGCCGCGCGTGCGGGCGGGAGTCCTGATCGTCCCGGGCGCCTCGCAAACCGAGCAGTCCCGGATCTCTATCCCCAACCGGCGACCACTCGGCAACAGACTCGCCGAGCGTGTCCCATCGCTGATCAACGCCCCCGGCATCGCCAGCATCGGCGGCATCCCGGTCGATCCGCCCTATTTCCACGAGAACCTGCCGCTGCGGGACGGCGTCCCGCTCACCGTCGGCCTCTCGGACGGAACCAGCCAGGTGATCCGCTCGCCGCTGATCAACACCGTGCCCGGCGCGATCGAGATCCAGGAGTACATCGATAACCGGGAGTGGGTGTCCCAGCCCGGCGACTCAACGGCACACGCGCCGCACCTGCGGAAAGCCCCGCTCCCCGGCGTGCCCGCCAAGCCGGTGCTCATCCAGTTCGCCACAGGCGACCAAACGGTCCCCACCTTGACGGCGACGGCGCTGCTGCGGGCGGGAGAGTTGGCCGACCGCGCCACACTCTACCGCCACGATCTGGCCTTTGCCGAGAACCCCGCCCTGCCCAAGAACCCGCACAACTTCCTGTTTGACCTCTCGGCCGCAAACATTGACATCGCCCTGGGCGCTACGGGGCAGATCGCTCTCTTCCTGGCCTCCGACGGCAGCCAGACGATCCCCCCCAAGCCCCGGCACGTGGTCGAGGTGCGGGTCGTCTCGCCCCTGCCGGAGGGGATCGACTACATCCCGTAAGCGGGGCTTGGCGGCTCCCCCTCCGGGCGTTGCCGCGCCTGGAGGGGGGAGGCTTCCCTCGGCCCTCCATGGGTTCTGGGACCACGGGAAGGGGCGCCGTCCTGCGCTCCAGCAACAATGAGGAAACACGCAGCGAAGCAAAAGACGAAGGAGAAGACCATGAGAAACCGCTTCACGACAGGCTTAGCCCTGCTCGCGCTCTTGACGTTTGCCCCGGCGGTCTCCGCACAGAACTGGGAGGAGGTGGGCGATGCGGGCGAGCTGCCGGGCACCGCGCAGCTCACCCTGGGGGTGGGGCCCCTGACCGCCATCTCCGGGGAGATCAGCAGCAACACGGACGCCGACATGTACCAGATCTTCCTCACCGGCGGCGCGACCTTCTCGGCCAGCACGGTGGGCCAGCCGGGCACCCTGTCGGACACCCAGCTGTTCCTCTTGGACGCGGCCGGCTTCGCCGTCTACGCCAACGACGACGAGAGCCCCTTCACGGACCGCTCCACGCTGCCCGCGGGCCACTTGCTCACCCCCACGACTGCCGGTCTCTACTTCCTGGTGATCACGGGATGGAACCGTGACCCAGTCACCTCCGGGGGGGCGGTCATCTTCCCCAGTGTCCCGGGGGGGCCGGTGGTCGGGCCGAGCACTGCCGGGAGCACCCAGCCCATCAACGGCTATGATCGGCTGAGTTCCTTCACGGGCAGCTACACGATCGCGCTTACCGGGGCAGAGTTCGCTGCCATCCCCGAGCCCGGCACGCTCTGGCTCGTGGCCGTGGCCGCCGCTCCCGGTGTGGGCCTGGCCTTGCGCCGCCTGCGCCGCCGGGCCTGACCCGCCGCAGAGAGTACCGACCGCGTCATCGCCTCGTACCCGAGCCGGGCACGCTGACGCTGCTGGGAACGGGGGCTCTGGGCCTGCTGGGATACGGCTGGCGATGGTGCAGGCGGGCAGCTTAGCACGGTTCCCGCTGCCCGCCTAAGCCGCCTTCGCTGCCGCCAGCGCCTTCCGGCGCGCGATCCTCGAAGTCAACGGCCCCGCGAGTTGTACACTCGCTAAGCACGGCATATGTTGGGGCCGAGCACGGGCGATACGGAGTTGAGCGCGCGCCGAGCGCGAAAGGAGTCGGAGCATGTCAACAAGCAAGTGGGTTCTCTTTCTTCTGGTGTTGAGTTTCACCGGGCTGCTGGTGGGGCGCGGCCTTCCCGCCCTGGCCCAGCAGCCACCGCCGATGGCCTGGGTGGCCCGCTACAACGGGCCGGGAAACAGAAATGACTCCGCCCAGGCGCTTGCGGTAGATCGCTCTGGCAACGTGTACGTGACCGGCTCCTCCAGAGTGCCGGGCACGAACATGGGCGAGTGTGTCACGATCAAGTACGATGCCAACGGTGACGAGGTCTGGCTAGCGCGCTACAGCAGCGGCACGCCCACTGCCCTTGCCTTCGACGATGCCGGCAACGTGTACGTGACCGGAAGCGCCCGTGCCTCCGGCGCACCCTTCGACCTCGACTACGCCACGGTCAAGTACGACGCCGAGGGCAACCAGCTCTGGGCGTCCCGCTATTACGGGCCGGCATACGGTCTTGACGAAGCGTCCGCACTCGCCCTCGACGGCGCGGGCAACGTGTACGTGACCGGAAGATCGGGCGTGTCCGGCACCGGCTACAACACCGATTATGCCACGGTCAAGTACGACCCGGATGGCAATCAGCTCTGGGTCCGGCGCTACAACGGGCCGGGCAACAACTTTGACTCCGCCCGTGCCCTTGCCCTCGACGGCGCGGGCGACGTGTATGTGACCGGGCAGTCTTATGCGTCCGGCACCGGTTCGGACTTCGCGACGGTCAAGTATGACGCGGACGGCAACCAGGTGTGGGTCGCGCGCTACAACGGGCCGAGCAACGGTCCAGATTATGCCACTGCCCTTGCGATAGACAGCGCCGGCAACGTGTACGTGGCCGGGGGGGCCGGCCGCATTTTCGAGGTCAACACCTTCTTCGACTACGCCACCGTCAAGTATGACGCTTCGGGCAACCATCTCTGGGTCCGGCGCTACGACTGGTTTGATGATTCGCCCTCCTGCCTGACCGTGGACCAGGCGGGAAACGTGTACGTGACCGGAAGGTCCGGTTCGCCCCCCATGCATGGCGGGAGTGTGTTGTCTGGTGGCGACTACGCGACCATCAAATACGACCCGGACGGCAGCCAACTCTGGGTCCGGCGCTACGACGGGCCGGGCACCGGCATCGGGGACGAGGACTTTGCCAGCGCGCTGGCGCTCGACGGCTCGGGCAACGTGTACGTGAGCGGAGGCTCCCGCGTCTCCTTCCCCCAAGGGGAACACTACGACAACTCCGACTGTGCGACGGTCAAGTACGACACCGATGGTAACCAGGCATGGGTCGCCCGCTACGACGGGCCGGATAGCGGTGATGACTTCAGCTCTGCCGTTGCGGTGGACATCTCGGGCAACGTGTACGTGACCGGGGAGTCTTATTCGTCCGGTGGCTACACCGATTACGCCACGATCAAGTACCTGGCCGCGCCCTCGGCGCCCGCCGCCCCCAGCGACCTCCTGGCGAGCGCCGTCTCTCCCAGCCAGATCGAGTTGTCCTGGGCCGACAACTCGGAGGGCGAGAGTGGCTTCGTGATCGAGCGCTGGAACGAGGCATCGGGAGAGTACGAGGAGATCGCCACCGTGGATGCCGATGTCACCGGCTTCCGCGACACGGGCCTTGCGCCGGAGACCACCTACCGGTACCGCGTGCGCTCCTTCAACGCGGCCGGGGATTCGCCCTACTCCAGCGCGGCCGAGGCAACGACACCACCCGAGTAAGACAGAAAGGAGGGATGCCGACAAGCACACCAGACGACACCAGCAATAAGGATGGCCCTCTGCATAGTAGTGGCGCAGGCCGTCCCACGCGGAGCACGTCAAGCACGCATGCTCAACGCACAAACCACCCTCAGAAAGGCACGATGAAACGATGCTATCAACGAAGATGAGGAAGTACCCGCTCGGGATCGGCGCGCTGCTCGTGGCCGGGATCGCTCTGGCAGGCGCGCTGGCCAAAAGCCATCGCGACGCGACGCTTCCAGAGGCCTCGACCGGTTCCCTGCGCTTGATGTCCGCGCACCATCCAGGGGAGAGGAACCAAGGCAAAGTTCAACTCCAGCACGCCTGGGGTAAGCTGCCCCTGCAGTTTGAAGCCAACCAGGGCCAGACCGACAAGCAAGTGCAGTTCCTGTCACGCGGCAGTGGCTACAACCTGTTCCTGGCGCCTACGGAGGCAGTGCTGGCCCTCAGCAAACCCGCCGCGCCCAAAGCCAAAGCCGACAAGCCCTCAGCAGCACCAGAGCAGAGGGCAAAGACGCAGGCCGCGGTGTTGCGCCTGCGGCTGGTCGGGGCCAACCCAAAGCCGCGCGTCACCGGGCGGGAGGCGCTGCCCGGCAAGACGAACTACCTGCTCGGCAATGACCGGAGCAAGTGGCGCATGGGCGTGCCCGCCTATGCCAAGGTGCACTACGAGGCGGTGTACCCGGGCATCGACCTCATCTACTACGGCAACCAACGAAAGCTCGAGTACGACTTCGTCGTCGCTCCCGGTGCCGACTGCCGGCGCATCCGGCTGGCCTTCGCCGGTGCCGACAGAGTGCAAGTGGATGCGGCGGGCGACCTGATCCTGCACACCCAAGGCGGGCAGGTGCGCCAGCACAAGCCGCTCATCTATCAGGAGGTGGACGGCATTCGCAAGGAAATCCCGGGCGGCTATGTGCTCTGCGAAGGGCAGCAGGTCGGTTTCCAGGTGGCCGCCTATGACGCCAAGAGGCCGCTGGTCATCGACCCGGTGCTGGTCTACTCCACCTACCTGGGCGGCAGCCTGGGTGAGCAGGGCTTCGGCATCGCCGTGGATGATGAGGGCAGCGCCTATGTGAGCGGCATCACCGTCTCCCCCGACTTCCCCACCGCCAACCCCGTGCAGCCCGAATACCGGGACAACATCGACGCCTTCATAGCCAAGATCAGCGCCGACGGCTCCACGCTGCTCTACGCCACCTACCTGGGCGGGGGCGGCTTCGACCTGGTCACCTTCGGCCTGGCCGTGGACAAGGAGGGCAGCGCCGCCATCACGGGGCAGACCACCTCGACCGACTTCCCCACGCAGAATGCCGTGCAGTCGGCTCTGGGCGGGGGCAGCGACGGATTTGTGACCAAGCTCTCGGCCGACGGCTCCTCCTTGGCCTTTTCCACCTACCTGGGCGGCAGTGGCACCGACTACGGCCTGGACATCAGCGGGGATGCGGCCGGCAACACTTACGTGACCGGGTATACGATATCGAGCAACTTCCCCCTGGCCAATCCGTTGCAGCCGGTTATTGCCGGCAGCAACGACGCCTTCGTCACCAAGCTCTCTGCGGATGGCTCCTTTGGCTTCTCCACCTACCTGGGCGGAAGCGCTGGTGAAATCGGCCGGGGCATCGCCGTGGACAAAGCGGGCAACGTCCACGTGGCGGGGGGGACCACCTCTGCCAACTTCCCCGTGGTGCGTCCGTTGCAGCCCGCCTTCGCCGGCGGCAGCAATGACGCTTGGGCAGCGAAGATGACAGCAGACGGCTCCTCGCTGGTCTACGCCACCTACCTGGGCGGCAGTAACTCGGAACGAGCCGATGACATCGCCGCGGACGCGCACGGCGACACCTACGTGGTGGGGGAGACCAACTCGACCAACTTCCCGACGAGGAACCCCGTGCAGCCGACATTTGCGGGAGGCAACTTCGATAACTTCGTGGCGAAGGTGACTGCCAATGGCGCGGCGCTGGCCTACTCTACTTACCTGGGCGGCAGCGGCGACGAGGGAGCGGGGATCGGTATCCCTATCATAAGAACCAGCGCCATCGCCGTGGACGCACAGGGCAACACCTACCTGACGGGCAGGACCAACTCGACCGACTTCCCCGTGGTGGATCCGTTGCAGCCAATGATCGGCGGCGGAAACGATGCCTTCGTTTCGGAGCTCTCCGCCGACGGCTCGGCGCTGGTTTACTCCACATACTTGGGCGGAGGCGATACCGACAACGGCTGGGACATCGCCGTGGACGCCAAGGGCGACGCCTACGTGGCGGGCAACACCAGCTCGCCGGACTTCCCGACCGTGAGCGCCTTGCAGCCCGCCTTCGGCGGCGGCAGCGACGCCTTCGTGACCAAGATCCGCATCGGCGAGCCGGCCCAAGCGGCCCCGCCAGCGCGACGCGCCGGTGGTCTGCTGAGATGACAAGGAAAGACAAAGCCATGACAAACCGATATCACCACACCATGAGGGGGTTGCCCCTGGCGCTGCTGGCTCTCCTGAGCCTCTTGGCAGGCTTGAGCCCGGGCACACGCGCCGCCGCACCCTCTGCAGAGGCTCCTGCTCGGGCCGTCCACGCCCGCTTTGACCTGGCGGCGCCCCAAGCCGGACCCTTCCCCAGCGACCGCTTCACCATCACCGACAGGACTCAGCTCACCGGTCGCAGAGTCAGCCTGCCCCCGCCCGACCCTGCGGAGCGCCCCTCCGGCTGGGAGGACATCCAGGTCATCAACACCCTGGACGGCTTCAACCTGCAGCCACGACTCTCGATCCCCTTCGATGGCCCCATCGACGTGGCGAGCGTGAACAGCCGCTCCGTCTTTCTGGTGCGCTTGGGCAGCACCCTGCCGGGCGGCCAGAGCGGGGGCAAGCTCATCGGCATCAACCAGATCGTCTGGGACCCTGCCACCAACACGCTGCACGTCGAGTCGGACGAGCTCTTGGAGCAGCACACCCGCTACGGGCTGATCGTCACCCGACGGGTGCGGGACCGCTGGGGCCGGCCGGTGTGGCCCAGCGCCTCGTTCCTGCGCTTCCTGCTGCTTGGGCCGGGCGGGCTGCGGGACTACCGCGACGCCGTTGTGGCGGCCATCTGGGCGGCCCGCGGGGCGGGGGTTCGGGAGACGGAGGTGGTCAGTGCCAGCGTCTTCACCACCCAGAGCGTGACGGCGGTGCTGGAGAAGATCCGCGACCAGATCAAGACGGCCACCCCCACCCCGGCCGACTTCAGGCTCAATCCCGGCGGGAGCCGGACGGTGTTCGCGCTGGACGAGGTGACGGGCATCACCTGGCGCCAGCAGACGGGGACGGCGCCCACGTTTAACCCTGTGCCGCTCAACCTGGCGCTGCTCCAGCTCACCCCCGGCGCGATCGGCCGGATCGCCTTCGGCAAGTATCTCTCCCCCGACTACCTAACGCCGGGCCGGTTCATCCCCGCGGTGGGCACGCGCTCGGGCCAACCGGTGCCACAGCAGAGGGAGGAGGTCTTCTTCAACCTGGTCCTGCCCTCCGGCCCGGTGCCCGCCGGCGGCTGGCCGGTGGCGATCTTCGGCCACGGCTCCGGCGGCCACAAACAGGGCAGCTTTGCACTCGCCTCCACACTGGCAAGCTACGGGATCGCCACCCTGGCCATCAACGTGGTCGCGCACGGCTTCGGCCCACTGGGCACGCTGACGGTGAGCCAGGCCACCGGCGAGGAGGTGACCTTCCCCGCCGGCGGGCGGGCCATCGACATAAACGGCAACGGCGTCATCGAGGGCCGAGAGGGCGATAGAGCACCCCGGCCGTGGGAGATCATCGAATTCCGCGACACGCTGCGCCAGACGGTGGCGGACCTGATGCAGCTGGTGCGGGTGATCGAGGCCGGCATAGATGTTGACGGCGACCAATCCCCAGACCTGAACCCGGCGCATCTATTACTTGGGCAACCTCCTTGGGTGGGATCTTCGGCACCCATTTTCTTGGCTATCGAGCCCAGCGTGCGGGCCGGCGTGCTCAACGTCGGGCCGGCAGCCATATGGGAGCAGTCGGGGCAGGGCGGCTTTTCCCCTCCAACCGGCCGGGAGTCGGCTCGCCGCGCGTGCCGTCGCTGATCAATGCCCCTGGAATCGCTGCCCTCGACGGTGTCCCCGTTGGGACACCCGCTTCAACGAGAACCTGCCGCTGCGCGACGGCGTCCCGCTCACCGTCGGCCTCTCCGACGGAACCAGCCAGGTGATCCGGTCGCCGGGGATCAACACCGTGCCCGGCCATCGCCATCCAGGAGGTGATCGAGAACTGCGAGTGGGCCCAGCAATCGGGTACGCTGCGGCATATGCGCCTATCGAAGGAAAGCCCCGCTGGCGGCATGCCCGAGAAGTCGGTGATCATCTCGTTCGCCAGAGGCGACCAGAACGTTCCCAACCCATCGACGACGGTGCTTCTGCGTCGGGCGACCTGGCGGACCGGGCGACGTTCTACCGCCACGAGCGGGCCTTCGCCGAGGACATCAGCGTGCCGAAGAACCCGCACGACCTGCTGGGGCCGGGTCGTCAATTCCTCCAACCCGTTGCTGATTGCGGTCTCCCGGGGCATTCGGGAGCAGATCGGGGTGTTCTTCGCCTCGGACGGCGCTGAGATGATCCAACCCGGAGCCGATGCGCTTCTTCGAGGTGCCGATTGTCTCGCCGCTGCCGGAGGGCCTCAACTTCTCCCGTGAGAGCGACGGGTGAAGGCCCTCACCCCGCGCCTCTCTCCCAATTTTGGAGAGAGGGGCGAAGCCAAATGAAGACCGGCCCCCTCCTTTCCAGCTCTCCCATTCGGCCCCCGCTTTTTCTGGAAGCGGGCTTCTGTTGCAGAGCCTTCCGGGCCTGAAGTAAACGCCATGGCTGGTTCCTGCTCCACCTTCTCCAATCCTTGCTGCCTCGCAGATGGAGAATAGACCAAGTCGCCACCAAGAAAGTCCGGCGCAGACCATCTCTGGGCGGAGACCGGGTATATTGTTGCAGGTGGAGGCTGGTGTTTCATGTTTTCCCAGAAAGACCCGAAGCTGCAAGGGGACACGCCGCCCGGCCCGGAGGGCAGGCGCCGGATGTGATCATCTCGCTCGACACCTCGGCGCGACGGCCGCATCCGCGCAGCCAGGCGCGCACGCGCCAAGTGGCCCGTGCTGGACGCGGGCGGCCCGCCGGAGGATCTGTCGCTCGACACGTGGCGCTTCACGCTCTCGGGCCTGGTGGATGAGCCGGTGGAGTGGACGTGGGAGGAGTTCCGGCGTCTGCCGCGCGCCAAGGTCTTCGCGGACATGCACTGCGTCACGCGCTGGTCGCGGCTCGGCAACCTGTGGGAGGGGTGAGCGCGCGCGAGGTGGCAAGCACGTGCGCCTCCAGCCGGAAGCGAAGTTCGTGCTGGTTTCCGCCTACGACAAGGGGTTCACGTTCCGCGGCGTCGCGAGCGACTGGACCACCAACCTGCCGCTGGAGTACTTTTTGGCCGAGGTCGCCCTGTTCGCCGACACGCACGACGGCGCGCCGATCAGCCGGGAACACGGCGGCCCGCTGCGGCTGGTGATCCCGCGGCTGTACGCGTGGAAGTCCGCCAAATGGGTGCGCGGCGTGGAGTTCCGCGCCGAGGACGCGCCCGGCTTCTGGGAGCGCGGCGGCTACCACATGCTCGGCGACCCCTGGGAGGAGCAGCGCTACCGCTTCGGCGACGGGGAGGGGTCGCCTTGACGCCCCTCCGCTTCCGGGCTATAATCTTTCGTTATGGAAGCATCGCCACGCCGGGCGGCGGAACGCCGCCGGACCACGAGGGAGACCGACATCGTCCTGCGCCTGGACCTCGACGGCGACGGGTCGCCCGGGGAGATCGCGACCGGGGTCGGGTTCTTCGACCATATGCTGACGCACGTCGCGCGCCACGGGCTGCTCCGCCTGAGTGTGCAGTGCAAGGGCGACCTCGACGTCGACGATCACCACACGGTCGAGGACGTCGGCATCGCGCTGGGACAGGCGCTCGGGGAGGCGGTAGGGGACAAGGCGGGGATGGTCCGCTACGGCGCGGCGACGATCCCGATGGATGAGGCCCTCGTGCTGTGCGCGCTGGATTTCTCCGGCCGCGGGGGGCTGTACGCCGACCTGTCGTTCCCCGACCACCGCATCGGCGCCTTCGCCACCGAGCTGGTGGAGGAGTTTTTCCACGCCGTAGCGAGGAGCGCGGGCCTGACCCTGCACCTGCGCCAGCTCGCGGGCCGCAACGCCCACCATATCGCCGAGGCCGCCTTCAAGGCGTTCGGCCGCGCCCTGGATGCCGCCACGCGCCTGGACGCGCGCATCGAGGGGGTGCCTTCCACCAAGGGGGTATTGTAACCGTGTCCATCGCCATCATCGATTACGGCGTGGGGAACCTGCGCTCGGTCCAGAAGGCGTTCGCCCGGATGGGCCACGACGCGGAGGTGACGAGCGACAAGTCCCGGATACGGGCGGCGGACAAGGTCGTGCTGCCCGGCGTCGGGGCGTTCGGGGCGGCGGTCGACACGCTGCGCGCGGCAGGGCTGGAGCCGGCGGCGCTGGAGGCGGCCCACTCCGGGCGGCCGTTTCTGGGCATCTGCGTGGGGATGCAGCTTCTGTTTTCCGAGAGCGAGGAGATGGGGCGGCACCGGGGGCTGAACCTGGTTCCGGGGCGGGTGCGGCGATTCGGCGAGCGGAACCTGGGGGCGCCCGCGCGCGGGGTGAAGGTGCCGCAGATCGGCTGGAACGCGCTGCAGTTCCCCCGCCCCTCGCCCCTGTTCGCCGGCCTGCCCGACGGCGCGATGGTCTACTTCGTCCACTCGTATTTCTGCGAGCCCGAAGACACGGCCGCCGTCGCCGCCCGAACGGAGTTCATCGCGCCGTACTGCTCGGCCCTCGCCCGGGGAAACCTCTACGGCGTCCAGTTCCATCCGGAAAAGAGCGGGGAGGTCGGTCTGCAGATCCTGGACAACTTCGCCCGTTTGTGAGAGGTAAGACATGCCGTTCGAGATCATTCCCGCCATCGACCTGCGCGGCGGAAAGGCCGTGCGCCTGCAGAGGGGCAGCTTCGACGCCGAGACGCGGGTCGCCGAAGACCCGGTGAAGGTGGCCCGCTCGTTCCAGGACCAGGGGGCGGCGCGGCTGCACGTGGTCGACCTGGACGGGGCGCGAGTCGGGTCGCCGCAGAACGTGCCGACCATCCGCGAGATCCTGCGGCGTGTTTCGATCCCGGTGCAGGTGGGCGGGGGGCTGCGGACGCCGGATCTGGTGGAGCGCGTTCTGAACCTGGGCGCGGACCGGGCGGTCGTGGGCACGTCGGCCGCGATCGACCCCTTGAACGCGGCGGAGATCCTGGCGCGCTTCGGGGAGAAGGTCATCATCGGCGCGGACGCGCGCGACGGGTTCGTGGCGGTGCAGGGCTGGCTGCAGCGCACCGACGAGGCGGTCGAATCCTTCGGCAAGCGTTTGGCGCAGATGGGCGCGCGGCGGTTCCTGTTCACCGACATCGGGCGCGACGGGATGCTGGAGGGCGCGAACGTGGACGCCACGCGCGCGTTTGCCCAGGTGGCGGGCGTGCCGGTGATCGCCTCGGGCGGCGTCGCGGGGCCGGACGACGTCCGGGCGCTGGCGGCGCTGCAACCATCGGGCGTCGAGGGGGTCATAATCGGTAAGGCGCTTTATGCCGGGGCGCTGACGCTCGCGGAGGCCCTGGCGATCGCGGGCGGAGGCTGACCCCGTCCCGCGCGCAGGAGGAAACGACCAATGGACATAGCCATCGTTGCTATCCTCGCCGTTTTCGGCGTTCCCGTCGTCGCCATCGTCACCGAGCACCGGCGCAAGATGGCGGAGATCAAGGCGCGCACGGCCCAGGGGCTGTCTTCCGAGGTGCGCGCGGAGCTGACCGAGATCAAGAACCAGCTGGCCGAACTGCGCGAAACCACGACGAAGTTCGATATGAGCATGGATGCGGCCATGGACCGCCTGGAACGGCGCGTGGAGCGGATGGAAACACGAACCGTCGCGGCAACGGCGGCAACCGAAGAGCAGCAGGTGCTGTCGCGCAGATAGGGGGACGCCGAGGTGGGAGATTTAGCGGAGATTTAGTGCCGCTCGTTCTGTTCGGATGGATCTCGATCATGGTCTACTTCAAGCACAAGATACGCCTGGAAGAGGTGACGGCGCATCGGCGCGCCGGCAACGAGAGCACGCTCCAGGCGCTTCAGGAACTGCGGCGCGAGGTGCAGGATCTGCGGGAAACGACGACCAGGTTCGACATGTCGTTCGACGCGGCCTTGACGCGGCCGTGGAGTTGGTGGACCTGGTCGAGCAGCGGCAGAACGCCGGAGCGGGCAGCGCCGAGGTTGAGGCGGAGACGACGGTGCGCGCGGGAAGGGGCATCAGGGCATAAGGTGGGCCAGAAGCGATCGCGGCGATCATCGCCGGCATCTCGGCACTCACGGTGATGACCCCGGTCATGATCGTGCGGATGATCCTGAATCACCGGGAAAAGCCGACGGCGATGAAGTACCGTCAGGACGGGGCGCCTTGTCGAGGAGGTGGCTGCCCTGCGCCGCGAGGTCGCCGCGCTCCGGGAGACCACCACCAAGTTCGACATGTCCTTCGACGCCGCCGTCAGCCGCCTGGAGGACCGGGTTCAGGTTCTGGAAAGCGGCAGGCGCGTTTCGGCACGGCTCCGGCCGAGGAAACCCCGTCCGTTCTGCGGCGGTCCGGCGGCCCCGGCGCCGGTCCCGCCGGTGGAACTCCCGGCCGTCCCCAGCCCCGCGCCGGGCGCCGTCGCCGGCGCGCTGTCCGCGCCCCCGAGGGTGTTCACGAACACGGTGCGGGTCGACGCGTTGTACTGGACGTCCGCGTTGAAGAAGCGGCCCACCTCGCGCAGCGGGAGCATTGCCCGGCCCGCGACGACGACCGGCGCCGCGGACATCGCCCGCCCCTGTCCGTTCAGCGTTGCCAGCGTCGCTCCCATCGTCATCGTCAGCTGTCGCGGCCGCGGGTTATCTGCACCTGGCGCTGACCCGGCTGCCAGTCCACGCTGGCGCCCATATAATCCGCCACGAAGCGGATCGGCACCATCACGGCGCCGTTGATCGTCTGCGGCGTCAGCGTCCCGCTGCACGGGCCGTCCGTTCACCATCAGGCTTGCGTCGCCCCCACCTTGCGGACCGGGGGCCGTTGTAGTCGGCGGGGGCCGCGCTTCGCCCGCGGGGGGCCGCGGGTGCACTTTGACCGCCTGCCGGCGCCGCGTTCTGCTGTCCGCCTGCCGGGGCGGCGTTCTGCCCTTCCGCGGGGGCCGCGTTCTGCTGCCCGCCCGCGGGCGCTTGATTCTGCTGCCCGCCGGCAGGCGCCGCGTTCTGTTGCTCCCCTGCGGGGGCCCCGTTCTGCCCGCGTACGGGGGCTGCGGATGCCAGCCCGAGTACGACGGCGATCGTCAGTCCGGTCGTTGTCGCTTTAGTCATGGGTCTATCCTCTCCTCTTCCCGGGGGTCGACATCCGACAGGTCGTCGAGCGCGTCCGAGGTCGCCACGGCAGGCCCGATCGTCGGGACGCCTCCCATAACGGGCATCGCCATGCCGCCCATCGGACCCGGCCACGATTGCGTGGCGCCCTCCGCCACGCCGGTCCCCACCCCGCCCAGGCCGCCGAGCGTCGGGCCGACATGGGCCTCGCTGTCGAGACCGGTTTTCGCACCGTCCAGACCGTCCGTCCGTCGGGACGCTTCCTCGTCTGCCATCTGTCTGACCTTTCCCGTTTCGGGTCGTTCTCGTGCTAGAGTCGTACCCTTATCCCTCGGCTCGCGAAACGAGACCACCCTGCCCTTTCCGCTTCGCGGGCGCCACAACGATTTACAGTTCTCCCACGGGGTGCCATAATGGTTGCAAGGATGAGGAGGATGCGGCATGCAGCAAAGGGTCTACGGGGAATTGGGGGCGGAGTTCTGGGGCCGGCGGCCACTCGTCGGTATGGTGCACCTCGGCGCCTTGCCAGGCAGCCCGCGCGGGGGCGAGGCGGCGATGGGCGATGTCCTCGCGCGGGCCGTGGCGGACGCCCGGGCCCTGGAGCAGGGTGGCGCCGATGCCGTGATCGTGGAGAACTTTTTTGACGCGCCGTTCGCCAAGGATGCCGTGCCGCCGCACACCCTGGCGGCCATGACGCGGGCGGTGCAGGCCGTGCGGGAAGCCACCGCGCTGCCGGTCGGCGTCAACGTGCTGCGCAACGACGCGCGCGCCGCCCTCGCCATCGCCCACGTCTGCGGCGCGCAGTTCGTGCGCGTCAACGTCTACGTCGGCGCCGCCGTAACGGATCAGGGGCTGATCGAGGGCGCCGCGAGGGCGGCGGTGCTGTATCGCCGGGAGCTGGACGCCGACGTGGCCTTGTGGGCCGACGTGTTCGTCAAGCACGCCGCGCAGCTCGGCGCGACCGACCTGGAAGCGGCGGCCCGGGACGCCGTGCTGCGCGGTTTGGCCGACGCCCTGATCGTCAGCGGCGCGGCGACCGGCGGGGCCACCGACCCGGGTGACGTGCGGCGCGTCAAAGAGGCCGTGCCAGCGACGCCCGTGCTGATCGGCAGTGGGCTGGACGCCCGGAGCGCCCCGGGCCTGCTCGCCCGCGCGGACGGGGCCATCGTCGGCACGAGCCTGAAGCGGGACGGCCGCGTCGCCGGGCCCGTCGACGTCGAGCGCGTGCGCGCCCTGCGGGCGGCGATGATGGGGGCCTGAATGGTACACTAAACCGGCATGCTCTTCACCATCACCTGCACGGCCCCGGACGCCACGGATCTCGGGTACCTGCTGCACAAAAACCCGTCTTCCCTGTTCGAGCGCCGAACCTCGTTCGGGACCGCGCGCGTTTTCTATCCGGAGGCGTCGCCGGAGCGCTGCACGGCGGCGCTGCTGGTGGAGATCGATCCCGTGGGCCTGGTACGCGGCAGCCGCGGCGTCACCCTGGCGCAGTACGTTTCCGACCGGCCATACGTGCCGTCCTCGTTCCTGTCGGTGGCGCTGGGCGAGGTATTTGGCACCGCCCTGGCGGGGCGCTCCAAAGACCGCCCCGGGCGCGTCGGCGAGAAGCTGCCGCTGTCGGCGACGCTGCACACCCTCGACTGCGACGGCGGCGAGGGGCTGATACGCCGCGTCTGGGAGCCGCTCGGCTACGCCGTGACGGCTCGTCGCCTTGCGCTGGACGCGCGCTTCCCGGCCTGGGGGGAAAGCGACCTGTACGCCGTCACCCTGGAAGGCCAGCAGACGGTCCGGGACCTGCTCACGCACGTGTACGTGCTCGTGCCCGTTCTGGACAACGCCAAGCACTACGCCATCGGCGAAGACGAGGTGGAAAAGCTCCTGCGCCGCGGCGAGGGCTGGCTTTCCGCGCACCCGGAAAAGGACCTCATCGCGCGCCGCTACCTGCGCTACAAGCGCCGGCTGGCCGACGCCGCGCTGGCCCGCCTGGCCGATATCGAGGGCGTGCCCGACGCCGAGGAGGGGGAGGACGCCGCCCCGCGCGACGCGGCCGAGCAGCGGCTGGAAACGCCGGTCCGCTTGAACGACCGGCGCATCGCGGCGGCCGTCGAAACCGTGCGGGGCCTCGACCCGCCCGCGCGCCGCGTCCTGGACCTGGGCTGCGGCGAAGGCAAGACGATGGAGGCGCTCCTCAAGAACGTGCCGGGTTTGGAGCACGTCGCGGGCATGGACGCGTCCTCGTTCGCACTGGAGCGGGCCGCGCGCCGCCTCCATCTCGACCGCATGGGCGAGCGCGAGCGTGGGCGCGTGTCGCTCTTCCAGGGCTCGCTCGTTTACCGCGACGCGCGCCTGGAAGGCTACGACGTCGCCCTGCTCACCGAGGTCATCGAGCACCTGGACGCCGGTCGCCTCCCATCCCTGGAGCGCGTCGTCTGGGAGCATGCCCGCCCGCGCCGCGTGCTCGTCACCACGCCCAACGCCGAGTACCACGCGCTCTGGCCCGCGCTTCCGGCGGGCCGCTTCCGCCATCCCGACCACCGGTTCGAGTGGACGCGCGCCGCGTTCGCCGCGTGGGCGAACGCGGTCGCCGCGCGCCACGGCTACGCCGCCACTTTCTCCGGTATCGGCGACGAAGACCCGGAAGGTCGTGGCACGCCGACGCAAGTGGCCGTTCTCGACCTGGCAGAACCCTGAACGCCGATCGCGAACCTTAAAAAGCGCGCCTTCGGGGCTTCGGCAGGGTGATAGGCGACGGCACCGCCCGCTCGCGCTCGGTGGCGTCGCTGCGGGAACGGGCCGAGCAGGAAGCACTCCTGAATCGGATCGGCCAGACGCCCTGGCGCTCCTCGACCCGCAGACCATCCCGGGCGCGGGTCATCCAGGCCACGCCCGCGCGGCCATTGCGCCGGTACGGGAGCGTCCTGATCCAGTTCGCGGGCGGCGCGCAGGGGCCAGTAGGGGTCGCAGCGCCTCGCGGCCCACGAGCACCAGGTCCGCCCCGGCCGTCGCGGGACGATCTCGTCGGCCTGCGGCGCCCGGGTGATCATGCCGACCGCGCCGGTCAGGACGTCCGCCTCGCGCCGGATCCGCTCGGCGAAGGGCACCTGGTAGCCTGGCCCGACGGGTATGGCCGCCCCGGGCGCCGCCCCGCCGGACGAGCAGTCCACGAGGTCGACCCGAGCGGCTTGAGCCGCGCGCGAGCCTGGACGGACTGCTCCACGTCCCAGCCGCCGTCCATCCAGTCCGTGACCGACAGGCGCACGAACAGGGAAGGCGCTCCGGCCACACCTGCCGGACCGCCCCCGCGCGACGTCCCGCAGCAGGCGCGTACGCCCGGCGAAGTCGCCGCCGTAGCGGTCTGCGCGCCGGTTGCTCAGCGGGGACAGGAACTCGTGCAGCAGGTAGCCGGGCGGCGTGTACCGACCACGCGGAACCCGGCCTCCCGTGCGCGGCGGGCGCCGTCCGCGAAAGCGCGGACGACGTCCCCGATCCGCCGCCGCGTCGAGCGCTTCGGGCGTCGGGTAGCCATCGCCGAAGGGGATCGCGCTGGGCGCCACGACGGGCCGCCAGCCCCCTTCGTCCTCCCCCAAGGGCCTGCCGCCCTCCCAGGGCCGCGCCGTGCTGGCCTTGCGCCCGGCGTGGGCGAGCTGTATGCCCGCCACCGCCCCCTGTTCGTGGACGAAGCGCGTGATGCGCCGGAGCGGCTCGACGTGCTCGTCGCGGTAGATGCCCAGGTCGTGCGGGCTGATGCGTCCCCCCGCCTCCACGGCGGACGCTTCGGCGAGGATCAGGGCCGCGCCGCCGACCGCGCGGCTGCCCAGGTGCACCAGATGCCAGTCGCCGGCGAAGCCGTCCACGCTGGAGTACTGGCACATGGGAGACATCACGACCCGGTTCCGGAGGGCGACGTCACGGATCTGCAAGGGCGCGAACAGGTGCATACAAGATGGGCTTTCTCGGGATGATGCGCAGCAACGGGGCGGCGCGCTATTCCTGCATTCATGGTAGCCCTGACGGCGCGCTCTTAAACACGCTGTATAATCGTATCGTTACACATGAACGTTGAACTCCCCGATTTTTCGCTCGTCGTCCTCATCGGCGCGTCGGGAAGCGGTAAGTCGACCTTCGCCGCGCGGCACTCCCTGCCGACCGAGGTGCTCAGCTCCGACCGCTTCCGCGCCCTCGTCTCCGACGACGAGACGAGCCAGGAGGCGACCGCGGACGCCTTCGACGCGCTCCACTACCTGGCCGCCATCCGGCTGCGCCGCCGCAGGCTCGTGGTCGTGGACGCCACCAACGTCCAGGAGGGGGCGCGCAAGCCCTTGCTGGAGCTGGCACGGCGGTTCCACGCCGTGCCCGTCGCCATCGTCCTCGACCTGCCGGAGCGCGTCTGCCACGCGCGCAACGCCGGGCGGCCCGACCGCGCCTTCGGCAGGCACGTGGTCGAACGACACGTGCGCGACCTGCGCCGCTCGCTCCGGAACCTGCGCCGCGAGGGGTTCCGCCACGTGTGGCGCCTGGAAGGCGAAGAGCAGGTGGCGGGCGCCGTGATCACCCGCGCCCCGCTCTGGACGGACAAGCGCGACGTCGCGGGCCCGTTCGACATCGTCGGCGACGTCCACGGATGCCACGACGAGCTGTGCGACCTGCTCACCCGTCTCGGCTACGCCCCCGACGCCGAAGGCGTGTGGCGGCACCCGGCCGGGCGGCGCCTCCTTTTCCTGGGCGACCTGGTGGACCGCGGCCCGAAGATCGTCGCGGCCGCCTCCCTCGTGATGGACGCGGTGCGGGCGGGCGCCGCGCTCTGCGTGCCGGGCAACCACGACAACAAGCTGATGCGCGCCCTGCAGGGGCGCAGCGTCCAGATCACGCACGGCCTGGGCGATTCGCTGGCGCAGATCGGGGCGTTGCCGGAAGGGGAGTGCGAGGCGTTCCAGGAGCGCTTCGTCGCCTTCGTGGACGGGCTGGTGTCGCACCTGTGGCTGGACGGGGGCAGGCTGGTGGCGGCGCACGCCGGGATGAAGGAGGAGATGCAGGGCCGCGCCTCGTCCCGCGTGCGCGACTTCGCCCTCTACGGCGAGACCACGGGCGAGACGGACGAGTTCGGCCTGCCCGTGCGCTGGGACTGGGCGGCGGAGTACCGGGGCCGCGCGGCCGTGGTCTACGGCCACACGCCCGTCCCAACGGCCGAGTGGCTGAACAACACCGTCAACATCGACACGGGCTGCGTGTTCGGCGGCGCGCTCACCGCCCTGCGCTGGCCGGAGCGGGAGGTCGTCTCCGTCCCCGCGCGCCGAACCTACGCCGAGCCGGTGCGCCCGTTCCTGCCCTCACCCCCTGGCCCCCTCTCCCACGCTGCGGGAGAGGGGGGGACAGGTCTTTCCGAGCAGTGGCGCCACGACGACCTGCTCGACATCGCCGACGTCACCGGGCGGCGTGTGGTGGGAACGCGGCTCGCCGGGAACGTCATCATCGCCGAGGGGAACGCCGCGGCCGCGCTGGAGGTGGTCAGCCGCTTCGCCGCGCACCCGCGCTGGCTGGTCTATCTGCCGCCGACCATGAGCCCCGTGGAAACGGCCCGGGGCGGCGACTATCTGGAGCACCCTGCCGAGGCGTTCGCCTACTTTGCCGGGCGCGGTGTGTCCGAGGTTATCTGCCAGGAGAAGCACATGGGGTCGCGCGCCGTGCTCGTCGTCTGCCGCGGCGCCGAAGCCGCCCGCGCGCGGTTCGGGGCCGGGGAAGGGGAGACGGGCGCGATCCTGACCCGTACGGGCCGGCCCTTCTTCGACGATGCGGCGCTCGCCGCCGCGTTGCTCGCCGAGGCCGCGCGGGCGCTCGAGGCCGCGGGCCTGTGGGACGAGCCTGGAAACCGACTGGTGCTGCCTGGACGCCGAGCCTGATGCCCTGGAACGCCAAGGCGCTGGGGCTGCCCGCGAGCAGTACGCCCCCACCGCCGCCGCGGGCCGCGCCGCCCTCGGGGCCGAGCTTGCCGCCGCCGAGTCCGCCGCCGCGCGCGGCCTGCCGCGCGCGGCGGAGATCGCCGAACGGCTCCGCCGCCGCCTGGCGGACATCGAGGCGTACGCCGTGGCCTACGCGCGCTACTGCTGGGACGTGGCAGGCCCCGCCGACCTGAGGGTGGCGCCCTTCCACCTGCTCGCCGTCCAGGGGCGCACCCCCCTGGACCGGGACCACAGGTGGCACACCGGTACGCTGGCGCGCCTTGCCGCACAGTCGCCGCTCTTCGTAGCCACCGACACGCTCGTCGTCGACACCGGCGACCAGGCGTCCCGGGCGGCGGGCGTGGCCTGGTGGGAGCAGAAGACCACCACGGGCGGCGAGGGGATGGTGGTCAAGCCGCTTTCTTTCCTCCCGCCGCGCGGCTGCCAGCCGGCCCTGAAGGTGCGGGGGCGCGAGTACCTGCGCATCATCTACGGCCCCGAGTACACAGAAGAGGAGAACCTCGCTCGCCTGCGCGAGCGGGGCCTGGGCGCCAAGCGGGCGCTGGCGAGCCGTGAGTTCGCGCTCGGCGTCGAAGGCCTGGAGCGTTTCGTGCGCGGCGAACCGCTGCGCCGCGTGCACGAATGCGCCTTCGGGGTTCTGGCGCTGGAAAGCGAGCCGGTAGACCCGCGCCTGTAGCGGCGGGGGAGGAGAGGGGCGGCTTTTTTCCTTGCTCCTTTCCCGTCATTGCCCGCCTCTGTGGTTAAATCTACGGGGTACGTCGGGTAAAATCAGACTATGAGAACAACATTGCCGGAAAGAACGGAAGATCTTCAACGCGACCAACGCGAAGTGGAAAATATCGATCAAGTGGACGCGGAAGGCGCGGAGGGTGACGTGCCGGCGTTCGTTCCCGACGATGCGGAGCACAGCAGTGAACCGTTGCGCGGGCGCACCCGTGGTCTGCTCAGCCCGTGCCACGAGCTGCGTCTCGCCAAACGTGCGGAGCGCGGCGACGCCAAGGCGCGCGAGCAGCTCGTCAACGCCAACCTGCGCCTGGTCACCTCGATCGCCAAGAAGTACCAGAACCGCGGCATCCCTTTGGAGGACCTGATCCAGGAAGGAATACTGGGCCTCATCCACGCGGTGGACAAGTACGACTGGCGGCGCGGCTACCGCTTCTCGACCTACGCGACCCACTGGATCCGGCAGGCCCTGGGCCGCGCCGTGGAAAACCAGGGGCGCACGATCCGCCTGCCGTCGCACGCGGTGGAAAGCCTCACCCGCATCAAACGCGTCCGCGAAACACTGAGCGGGCGGCTGAACCGCGCGCCGACGGCGACCGAGATAGCCACCGAGGTGGACATGCCGGCGGACAAGGTCGACACCCTGCTGCGTTCCGAGATGCCGGAGCCGATGTCGCTGGATGCGCCCGCCGGCGAAAGCACGACGCGGCTGGGCGACCTGCTCCCGGCCGAGGAGTCGCATTCGCCCTCCGCGCGGGTTTTCCGCCGCGCCCTGCGCGAGGAGGTGCGTCACGCCCTGCATGCGCTTACGCCGCGCGAGCGTGAGGTGCTTTCGCTCCGCTACGGCTTCGGGGACGAGAACGAGGCCCCGATGACCCTGGAGCAGGTCGGCAAGGTGCTGCACCTTTCCCGCGAACGCGCCCGCCAGATCGAGTCGGCGGCGCTGCAGAAGCTGCGCCGCAGCGACATCGGCAACCGGCTCCGCGAAACGGTTGCCGCGTAGCGCTCCGGGAAAGGCGGGGGGCAGCCATGTACTCGGCGGCGGCGACCCGCAAGTTCCTGGACGAGAGTCTACGCAAGCTGCGGACGGACCACGTCGACCTGCTCCAGATCCACTCGGCTTCGCGCGAGGTGGTGGAGCGTGGCGAAACGCTCGGGGCGATGAAGGAGGCCCAGGCGGCGGGCAAGGTGCGCTTCCTGGGCCTGTCCTGCGGCGAGGAGGCGGCCATCGCCGCGATCGAGAGCGGCGCGTACGACACCATCCAGATCTCCTACAACGTCCTCGACCGCTGGGCCGAGGCGCGCGTATTGCCCCTCGCGCAGGAGAAGAACATCGGCGTCATCATCAAAGACGGCCTGGCGGCGGGCCGCCTCCTCGCGCCGCCCGAGGCCCTGCCCCACAACCAGCAGGAGCGGTACGTGGCGATGGCCGGGCGCCTGCGCGCCCTCGTCCCCGGCGACGAAGCCACCCCGACGCTGGCCGCCCTCGCCCTGCGCTTCGTCCTGTCCCACCCCGCCGTCTCTACCGTGATCCCCGGCACCCGCCGCCCCGAGCACCTCCTGGCCAACCTCCAGGTCGCCGACGGCAAGGGGCTGCCGCCGGACCTGCTGGAAAAAGTGCGGGCCGCGAGAGCGGCGGCATAACGAGCGGGTCGGGAGCCCCCTCTACTTTTTTGCCGGCCGTTCCTGGATCACACCCACTACACACGCGAACAGCAGTCGGCGGCGGGGCGGTCAGGGGAGAGCCGGATGGCCGGAGAGGAGGTCTTCTCTCCGGCCATCGCGCTCACCGGGCGCTCAATCACCGCGCGCCGGCCATCTGCTGCTGTGCGCCGCCCACCGGCGCTGCCAAAATCAACGCCATGGTCGCCCAGGAGGTCGCGCCGTACGAGATGTACTGCGACTCCCCGTGCGGGAAGCCGGCGTCGAAATAGTTGTTGGCCGGGACCGCTCGTTTGGTCACGAGCCACGAGCCGTCCTCATCCTGGGTGCGCAGCAGGTACCGCACGCCGCGCCGGTACGGCTCCGCCGTGGTGGCGATGCCGCCGCCGACGTGCAGGGCGTAGAGCGCCTGGCCGGTGGCGTAGGCGTCGCTGCGGGTGTAGGCGTCGCCGTCAGGATCGGCGCCGCTCGCCGGAAGCTGCGCCCAGCCGCCGTCGGGCCGCTGAGCCCCGCGCAGCTCGGCGGCCGCTTTGTCGATCTCCTTCGGGTCGGCGCCCGCCCATTTCAGCCCGAGCAGACGGAACGTCCGATCCTCGTTCGTGACCGCCTTGGTGGCAATCAGCCATGTTCTGGCCTTCTGTATGCGCTGCGCCGTCTCGGCAGCCCGCTCCGCGGGCATGTACGCTTTCAGGAGGCGGACGGTCAGTGCCGTCGTGGCGAACGCGCTGGACTGGATCGGCTCGCGATGCAGGGCGAATCCCCACCGCCCGGTGTCATCTTGCTGGCTGGCGAGGATGGTCGTCATCGCGGACTGGATCTCGCCGGGGCGCTGGCCGTGCGCCAGCAGGCCGGAATAAACGAAGGCCAGCACGGGCGTCAACTCGCCCATGTCGACCCCCGGGACGTGCTTGTACATCTCCGGGCGCGGCAAGACGCCGCGGATCTCACCGGCATGCGCCTCGTCGCTCTTGAGGATGAGGTCGATTTGCGCGGCAGCCAGTTCGCGGTCATAACCGATGCCGCGCTCCTTGGCCAGGCCCGTCGCCATCAGGCCGAGCCCCTGGTGGTGGCAGGAGGTGCAGGCCGCCTGCCGGGAAAAGGTCTTCGCCCCGCGCTCGAGGAGCGGCAGGCTGAGCGCGACGGCTCGGCGCGCTCGGCGCGGCAGCAGCTCCTTGCTGTCGGCGGCGGGCAGCAGCCCCCGCGGCCGGATCGCGGCGGCGGCGGCGCGGTTCTCGTGCGCCAGGGCGACGTCGAAGGCCGACCGGCCCTTGGCGTCTTTCAGGCTCGGGTCGGCGCCGCCCCGGAGGAGCGCGCCGATGACCTGCGGCTCGCCGGCGTAGCGCGCCGCCAGAAGCAGCGCCGTATTGCCCGCGCGGTCCCGGGCGTTGAGGGAGGCGCGGTGGGCCAGCAGGAGCGCCGTGCAGGCCGGATAGCCGTTCATGGCGGCGTACATCAGCGCCGTGCGGCCGTGGCCGTCGGTCGCATTCACATCGGCCCCCGCCTCGATCAGCAGGCGCGCCGCCGTCGTCTTTCCGCGTCGGGCCGCGAAATGGATCGCCGTCGCGCCGTCGAAGTCCTTGGCGTTGACATTGGCCTTGCCGCGTGCCAGCAGCATGCGCACCACCTCCACATGACCGCTGTCCGCCGCGCTCATGAGCGGCGTGATGCCATCGGCGCGGTCTTCGGTCAACTTCGCGCCGCGACCGAGCAGGAACTCCACCAGCCTGGCGTTGCCGCTCATCACGGCGAACGACAGGGCGGTGCCGTAGTGGCTGGGCGCGTTGACGTTGGCTCCGGCGTCGAGCAGCGCGGCGCAGGCCTCCTGCTTGCCGAGGGACGCCGCCCACATCAAGGGCCTGAAGCCGAGCCAGTTGGTCGCTTCCAGCTTGGCGCCCTTGGCGAGCACCGCTTTCACGTCGGCCGCCGTGCCGGTCCGGATGGCGATGAACAGGTCGGGGCCCAGCGGGTCGCCGGGAGGGGGCCCCCCTTGCGCCTGCTGCGCGGGCGGCGGCCCGCCCGCGGACGGCGGCGCTGCCGCCTGCTCCGATGCGCGAGCCCCGCTCATCAAAACTGCCAGGGTGGCGGCTACGGCGAAAACTTTCGACAGTACGTGCATCTTCATCCGTTCCTTTCCGTTCGTCTGCGCGCCGTTCTCTGGTTTCAGGACCAGATCGAGGGCTTTGTGCGGTCCGGTACGCGCGCAGGTTGATTTCACGATCCCATGCTACACAGCCGTCGTGGGCATAGCGTGAACAGAAACGTGAACGAAACCGGTGAAGCGGGATCTTCGGAGGGACAGTCAACGGACCTGGCGGAAGCTGCTTTCCTGGCCGAGCGCCGCGGCGATCTGTCTATGGCCGATGACTTGGCTAGGAGGCCCAAGGCTTACCTCCGAAAGGAACGTTGACCTTGCTATTCATCCGTGTCCCGAAAACGCTCTTTTCTGGAACACTTGCCTAACCGGCCGCGGACGGGCCGAAAAGGGAGTGGTGTTGGCGCCGTTTTCGTACCACAACCCGTACTGGAATCAACGTCCCCTTACTACTGAATTAACGTTGACTTCTGGTACGCTTGTGCCATGAAAATCGGCTAGGCGCGTGTCAGCAGCGACGACCAGCGTCCGGACCTGCAATGGGATGCCCTCAAGCAGGCAGAGTGCGAGCGCCTCTACGAGGAGAAGGAATCCGGCGGCAAGGTGGACTGCCCCGAACGCCAGAGAAGCGGCTGTTCCCAGTACCGTCTCTTCAACAAGGCGGCCCAAGCCGCCTGCCACAACACTTGAGGAACTCAATTCGACAGCGTCTTCGAGCCCGGTCTCAGCGGCCGGTTCCCTCCCCACGGCAGTCACGCGACCGTGAACCTTCCGATTCAACAACCCGTCCCTATAACATCCTCTCCGGAGCTCGCCCGCGCAATAATAGGAAAACAGATTGCAAAGCCCAATAATGTGCAGAAGTAAAGTACCGACCGTGTCTGGTGGAAAGTTATTCTGTCTGGTAGCAACACTCATCCTTTTCGCCGGTTCAAGCTGTCTCACCCAGGCAGAAGAGCGCTCGAAAGACAAGCCGCATTGGAAGCGTGGGTACTCTGCCCCCGGATCCGCGGCGGCAATCGCCGGTGTCCGTTCCAGCGCGGCTGTCTCCCCCTCGCGCGCCGCTTCTTCCCCACCCCCGGCTGCCGATACCAGAATCGTTATTCAGCCGTTGATGCTCGTCAACGAAGTAGCGCGCGGCCATGCCTTTGCCCTCTTTGATGAACAAAAGGGGTTGGGGAACCTACCTGCAGGAAGTACGGCGGCGCAGCCCAAAAGCATCTGGCACGACGGGCCGGGCAGATTCTATTATCCACTGACTGCCTACGTCGATCTCGGAGCGGTACACCAGATCAGAGACATTTACGTTTTCGATACGAACGGCACCGGCGATTTTAGGGTGGAGAGCGGAGTCCCGTTCAAGTGGCAGCCGCTGCTGTCGGATCCGCTGACGGGTTACCAGCGCTGGAACCGCCATAGCGTCAATGTTCGCACGCGTTACCTGCGGTTCACGCTCCCGGATCCTGGCACGCGCGTACCGGAGGTTGTCCTGTACGGCAAAGCGGAGGGGATCAGACATATCGCTCCATTGCCTCCCGCAACACGACGTCGTCCTCTTCCGACCATGGACCAGTTGATCGGCACCAATGCCTTCATCGACGATCCCCTCGATAAGATGCAGGCGGTCGGCTTTGTGCGGGAATACCATAACTGGAGCTGGGACGCGGGAAAAGCGGCCTTTCCCGCGAATCAGGCTGCCTTCAGTCCCTCGTATGCGGGAGGAGGAGGCTGGAACTTCGATGATTACTACTCCCGGCTCAAAAACGCAGGCATCGCCGTTTGTCCTTCGCTCAAAGGCAGCGTCAACTGGCTCACCGAAGCCACCAACCACAAGCCCATGGCTCCCGGGCGCGACGCGGCGGACCCGGCTTCCTACAAGGAACATGCCGATTACCTCTTCCAGTTCGCGGCCCGCTATGGAAGCGCCAAAGTCAGCGACGCCAAACTCAAATTAGCGCCGGATCAGCCGCGCAGGAGCGGCTTGGGGCTGCTGCGCTATTTCGAAAACGACAACGAGCCCAACGCGTGGTGGCATGGGCGCGAGGGCTATTCGACACCCTATGAGTTTGCCGCGCGCTGCAGTGCCGACTACGACGGCCACCGCAAAACTCTGGGCGATACCTTCGGCGTTAAAAATGCGGACCCGGCCGCAAAGCTGGTGATGGGTGGTCTGGCGGGACTGGACCTGAGCTACGTCAAGGCGATGAAGGCATGGGCGGATTGGAACCGGGGCGGCGAGTTTCCCGCCGACGTCCTGAACTTCCACACTTATTCTAACGACATTGGCGGGCAAGGCAGCAGCCGCACCGGTATCAGCCCGGAAGACGACAGGCTCAAGGACCGGCTCCAGGAATTGGTGAACTACCGCGACCGCTATTTACCGGACAAGGAGATCTGGCTCACGGAGTTCGGCTACGACACCCATCCGGCATCGGTACAGGGCGCTCGGGCGATCGGCGACACCAGTGTGGAAGAAGTGCAGGCACGGTGGCTGGTGCGCTCGTTTTTAGAGATCGCCGCGGCGGGTGTGGAGCGTGCGGCGCAGTACATGCTGCGCGACGCCGCTGCCGGCAATCCGACCAAATATAGTACCAGTGGCCTGGTGACGGAAAAAGGCCAGTGGAAGCCCAAGCCATCGGGTATTACGTGTACACGCTGAAAACCGGCTCGCCGGGATGCGTTTTGCGGGCGAGGTGGTTTCGGGCAACCCCAAAGTACGGGTTTACAGATTCAAAAGCGACAAAGGCAACGGTGCTTACGCCGTCTGGTGCCCTACCAGCGAAAACGCGACCGTGCCCGAGTTCGCTTTACCGGTTGGCGGAGCCAAAAATGCGACGCAGGTCACGCTGCAAAACGGTGACGTCAATGGGAGTTAAGCGTCCCCCTCGTGGTCACCGAGGGGAACATAAGGCTGGAAGGTAGCGAAAAGCCGCTGTTCGTACTGGTGGATCAAATGTAAGTTTATCGGGTAATTGTCGAGTTTCATGAGATTATGAACAGCAGGAGGTAGCGGTAGCGGGGCGACATGCGGTAGTCTTCTTGATAACCGACCAAGGGGACCAAGAGGAGCTACCGCATGCAGATCCATTCTAACGCAGCCACCAATCTAAAGCAACGACAAGCCATCCCAAACAGCGACAAGCCCTGCCGGGCCTTAGCAAAGCAGTACCACGTCTCAGTCGCCACTATCCACCGATGGAAGGCGCGCCAGGAGCCACAGGACAAAAGCTGTCGGCCTGAGAACATCGAGTACGCCCTCGATGAGCACGAAGAAGCGCTGTTGCTGTCCCTGCGCGACAACGGGCTGGCGCTCGATGACCTGGTGGAGGTCGTCACTCCCGTTCTGGGCAAGCTCGCTCGTTCCAGCGTCCACCGGCTCTTGGTTCGTCAGGGCAAGAATCGGCTGCCAAAGAAAGAGCAGCAGGACACCGGTGAAGTGGGCACCTTCAAGGAATATGGGCCAGGGTATCTGCACATGGACCTGTTCTACCTGCCCAAGCTCGAAGAGACCCGCAGGTACGCTTTGTCGCCATCGACCGGGCCACCCGCCTGGTATATCTGTCGGTCTTTGGACATAAAGATGCTGCCTGTGCCGAGGCGTTCCTGAAAGAGTGCCTGGCGTTTTTCCCGTTCAAGGTCGAAGATCCTGACCGACAACGGGCGCGAGTGGACGCTGGCCGGCTTACGAACCGCTATGGCACGAAGAGGCACAGGGAGCATCCTCGCCTGCCTGTGTCAGGAGCAGGGCATCGAGCACCGGCGTACGAAGCCCTACACGCCCAAGACGAACGGCCTGGTGGAGCGCACTAACGGCCTGATCAAGGAGGGCACGAGCAAGCAGCACACTTACGAGAATGCCTTGCAGATGCAGCACGACCTTGTGTACTGGTTCGTGCGCTACAACTTCTATCGTAAGCATCGTCGTTTAGGCGGCAAGACGCCTTACGAGGCGACTTTAGCCTGGCACGAGAAGCAACCGGGCCTGTTTATCAAGGAGCCTACCGGCTTGCTACGCTACCGAAATTTGTTCACAATCAAGTGAGACTTGACAGGTAATTCTGATTTGCTGCGATTTTGCCCTGGTTCCTACAACGCCAGGTGTGTTGTAAACCTTGTGTGATGGTGCCTCATCAAGGCCCGGATATTGAACCTCTTTCAAAAAGGGATTCCTGCGCCGTTTCTACAATGGGCATGTGAGCGCTGCTTGTCAGGGATTGTTTGGTCGCAAAACCTTTGGACGCGGAGCGCTGACTCCCCTCAACTACAAGACTTTTGAAAGAGGCTCTGTTGTCGGCCAACAGGAGCTTTCTATGCGACGGCGCTTTACCGGTCTCTGGCGGAACGGCGATTTCCTGAAGCTGTGGAGCGCCCAAACCGTCTCGGTCTTCGGGTCGATGGTCAGCGGCACGGCGCTGTCGTTCACGGCGATCCTGGCCCTCAAAGCGACGCCGTTCCAGCTCGGACTCTTGACGACCGCGAACCTGCTGCCCAGGTTTCTCGTCGGGCTAGTGGCCGGCGTCTGGGTGGACCGCCTCCGCCGCTGGCCCATCCTGATCGCGGCCGACATCGGTCGGGCGATACTGCTCGGCACCATCCCCGCCGCCGCGCTTTTCGGCGTCCTGCGGATCGAGCATCTGTACGTGGTGACGTTCCTGACCGGCCTGCTCACGCTGTTCTTTGACATCGCCCACCGGTCGTACCTGCCCACGCTGGTGCGCCGCGACGAGCTGGTCGAGGGGAACGGCAAGCTGACGGCGAGCGCCTCGGTCGCGGAGTTCGGCGCGTTCTCACTGGGCGGCTGGCTGGTGCAGTGGCTCACCGGGCCCATCGCCGTCCTGATCGACGCGCTCTCCTTCCTGTTCTCCGCCCTTTTCCTGGGCCTGATCGGTACGGCGGAGCCGGCGCCCTTGCCGCAAGCGCAGCGCCCGGGGATGATGCGGGACCTGGCGGAGGGACTGCGGGCGGTGCGGGAGAACGGCATCCTGCGTGCGCTCGCCGCCGGCACGCTCCTTTCGGGGCTGTCGGGCGGGATCGTCGGAACGGTGATCGTGGCCTTTATGGCCCGCGACCTCGGCTTTACGCCCGGGGTGCTGGGGATGATCTGGGCGGTCGGCGGTGTCAGCTCGCTGCTGGGCGCCGTGGCGGCCGCACCGATCGCGCGCCGGATGGGTACGGGCCGCGCGATCGTGATCGGACTTATCTTCTCGGGGATCGGGGTTCTCGTGGTGCCGCTCGCCCACGGGGCCACGCTGCTCGCGGGGGCGCTTTTGGTCGCGAACCAGGTCATCACCGATCCCGCGTACACGATCTACGAGATCAACCAGGTGAGCCTCCGCCAGACCGTCACCCCGGACCGCTTGCAGGGACGCGTCCATGCGGCGCTGGAATGCGCGGGGCTGGGGGCCGCGCTGCTCGGGGCGATGGTCGGCGGGCTGCTCGGGGAGGCGATAGGCTTACGGTCCACCCTGGTCGTCGGCACCGCCGGATCGTTCCTCGCGGCGCTGTGGCTGTGGCTCTCCCCGGTGCGGCGGATGAAGGAGATACCGCCGCCAGGCTAAGCTACAATTTCTCACCTCCGTTCTATTTCGCTCTACGTTTGCCTGGGCGTCTATCGGCAAGCACGGGTGGGGGGAGTTTGGGACTGCGGTCGTGGGCTTTTCGGCTTTTCGTGCAGGATTCGGCTTAGAGTAGACGAATTTAAACACGCCAGAGTAATAGGAGAATTAAACCGCCGAAAGTACGAGAGAAGGAGATGCGGTTTATGACCGTATTGTGGAGGTTCCATCTTTTTGGCGCGCTTCGGTTGGAGGGACCCGGCGGGCAGGTTGTGACGCGCCCCCGCTATGAGGCGCTCGTCGTGTACCTGGCGTACCATCACCCGAGCCTGCGTCCCCGTGAGGAGCTTGCCGAAATACGTTGCCCGGATGCGTGCGAAGGAACCGGGGCGCTGCCGCCGGACGAGATTGCCCCGGGGGTCAAGCGCAACCGACTGCGTGTCGCGTTGAGCGCGCTGCGGCGTCAGTTCGAGCCGCCGGGCGTGCCCTGGGGTGCGGTGCTTATCGCCGACCGCAAGAGCGTCGGCTTCAGCCCAGAAACCACCACCAGCGACGTGGCGGATTTCCGATCTTTCCAGCGAGCTGCTCGGCGCGCTGCGACCGAACGTGAGCGGGCCTATTGGCTTGCCCGGACCGTCGGGCTATACCGGGGTGACCTACTTCCCGGCCACTACGACGATTGGGTCATCCAGGAGCGGCGGCATTTCGAGACGGAGTGCATCAGCGCGCAGCGGCAGCTCGCAGCCGTGCTGAAGCGGCTGGGAGAACCGGATCTTGCCGAACAGTACATTCGCTGCGCCGACGCTATGGATAAAGGAACCGGGGAGCCACCCTTCGCGGACGCTCAGGATCTCGCCGACGCGCTTGCGCCCCATCTCCCCACAGGACCCAGGGCACAGATCCCAACGCCTCTTCCGAGCCACACGCGCTCCCCGGTCGCCGGAGCAAGTGTCGTCCTTTCCGCCGGCTCCGCATCCGCGGTCGCACCGTATCCACACGAAACGCGGTTGCCAGTGTACCTCACCCGCTTCTTCGGTCGCGGGGACGAGTCGGCCCGGCTTAAAGCTTTGCTTTGTGACCCGGCAACGCGTCTGGTGACGTTGACGGGCCCTGGGGGGGCGGGCAAAACTCGGCTTGCGGTCGAGGTGGCTCAGTCCATAGCGCTGGAAGGTGTCACCGTTTGGTTCGTGGCGCTTGTCGACGTGTCGGACGTGTGCCGTATCCTGGAAGCGGTCGCGGGCGCGTTGCGCCTTGAGCGCTTCCCAGACGCCGATGTACTGGAACAGGTTGCCGCGCACCTGAACCGAGCAGCGTCGCTGCTCGTCCTGGACAACTTCGAGCACCTTACGGCGGGCGGTGCGGAGGTCGTTAAAACGCTGCTTGCGCGCGTTCCCGGGCTGACCTGCCTGGCGACGTCGCGTACCGTGCTGAGCCTGGACGGCGAAACCGAGTTCCCCGTGTCGCTGCTGCCGGTGCCCGCCAGCGACGTACCCCCGAAAGACCTCGGCACGATCGGTTGGTTGATGACGTTCCCGAGCATCCAGCTTTTTAGGGATCGAGCGCTCCGGGCAAAGCCCGACTTCCAGTTAACGGCGGGGAACGCGCCCGCGGTGACCCAGATCTGCCAGCGTCTTGAAGGCATCCCGCTGGCCCTTGAGATAGCGGCTTCGAAGATCAATCAGCGCACGCCCGTGCAGATGCTGGGCGAACTCGAGCGCCGGTTTGCGTTCCTCAGGAGCCATCGCCGGGCCGCCTGCGATCGCCATCGGTCCTTGTGGGCCGCAATGGACTGGAGCTTTCAGCTCCTGCGCCCTGAGCTTCAGCGGTTTTTTGCGCGCCTGTTCGTGTTTCGCGGCGGCTGTACGCCCCCTGCGGCACAGGTCGTTTGCGAAGAGACCCGGGCGGGGGCCTTTCTGGAAGAGCTGGCCGCGCAGTCGCTGGCGGTCGCGCAGCCGACCTCCACCGGCGCCCGTTTCTATCTGCTGGAAACCGTGCGCGCATTCGCCCAGGAGCAGCTTGACAAAGGCGTCTGGGACGTGCTCGTCCAGCGGCATGCGGAGTACTATTTCGGCTTCGCCGAGCAGATCGAGCCGCACCTGACCGGTCCAAAGCAAGCGGCAGCGCGGCGGCAGGTGGAAAGCGAGCACGGTAATCTGCGGGCGGCGCTGGCGCAGTGGCGAGCGGGGGGAAATGACTTGTGGAGGGCAGGGGCGCTATGGCGGTCCTGGCTCGCCTGGGATTATGCGGGCGAACAGCGTCGGTGGATGGAGGAGTTGCTGCCCCGAGATGATGTTGCCTCACCGGCTCTCGCCGAGCGACTTCTGATGGCCGGGAACCTCGCCGGGTCCATCGGGCAGTACGCGGACGCGCAGGCCTTGCACCACAGGAGCCTCCAGGTATGGAGGGTGCTGAATAACAAGCGCGGCATCGCCGATTCGCTCAGCGCCCTGGGGCAGGCGGCGTTCCACCAAGGCGATCTGGCGGCGGCACGCCCGCTTCTGGAACAGAGCCTGGCGTTTCAGCGGGAGGTGGGTAACAATGCCGGCACCGCCTGCATGCTCAACTACGTCGGGAACATCGAGCGCATACAAGGGAATCACGTCACGGCGCGCGCACTCCACGAAGAAAGTCTTGGCTTGTTCCGGCAGCTCGCCGACGTCGGGGGCACGGCGGGCGCGCTATACAACCTGGGCCTGGTGGCCACCGATCAGGGCGATCTCGCGGGCGCCTTTGCCCTGCACGCTGAAAGCCTGGCGCTTTTTCGCGATCTGAGGGACCGAGGCGCATTGGTGTTTGTCCTGGAAGGACTAGCGGCCGTCGCGGTGAAGCAAAAGCGATGGACCCGTGCCGCGCGGCTCCTTGGATCGGCAACGTGTTTACGCGATGCGGTTTGCTGCCCGCTGCCGCCGGTCGGTCAGGACCGTTACAAACGCGACGTGAGCGCCGCGCGAAATGCGCTGGGTGCAGAGCGCTTCGCGCTGGCCTGGGAAGAAGGCTGCGCCCTGCCCTGGGAGGAGGCCGTCGGCTACGCGCTCAAAGGGCGGAGGGAACCGACGGCCGCGTAGCCCGCCTTCTTCCAGGGTTTACGGTACCGCCGCCCGCCTCTTGATGAGGCGGGCGGCTTTTTGTTTTTTCGCTTTCGCTGGAAGCAGATCGTTCCGCTAATGATACGCTAATGGGCCGGGTGTACCATGTACCACAGGTACTTCTCGCGTCGCTGGGATGGCACAAGCAGGCCATCAGCGCAGCACGTGACAGGCAGGGAGGTTCAGGATGAAACGAAAGCTGTTCTTTTTAGTAGCCGTCTTAACTATCGCCGGCAGTGCCTTTGCGCAGTTGGCTGTGCCCTCGGACGGATCCGACGGGGAACTTAACCCGAACGCCAACGTGACGGTGGATCTCTCACAGGCCTCGACAGCTGATTGGGACACCCCCAGCACCGGCGGGGGCGTCTACGATCCCGCTAAATGGGCGGTGGTTTTCAAATACAGTTCCGTCAATATCGCGAGCGGCCGAACCGTCACCTTCACCAATCACCCGTCCGCGGCCCCAGTCGTCTGGCTGGTAAGCGGCAGCGTGACGATTAATGGGACCGTGAATCTGAATGGCCAGGATCACTACGGGAGTGTCAACGGCCTGCCTGGCCCGGGCGGGTTTCGCAGTGGGGTCGCCGGTATACCCAGCTCAAGATCTTCTGGTGGCGGTTTCGGCCCGGGCGGGGGCGGTACTAATGGAACCAATGCGGGTTCCGCCGGCAGCTACGGGACCAGAGGCTCAGGTCCCCTCACAGGCACCACCTACGGCAACTTTCAGATACTTCCTTTGATCGGTGGCTCGGGTGGGGCGGGTCATGAGTCCAACACAACAGGTAGAGGCGGCGCCGGCGGTGGGGCCATCCTGATCGTGGCAAGTGGCACGATTACAGTTAACGGCTCGATCACGGCCAATGGCGGGGCTGGACACGGCAGTGGCAGCGGTGGGGCCATCCGCCTGGTCGCGAATGCCCTCGGCGGAAGTGGCACCCTAAAGGCCAATGGCGGGCGGGCTGGGAACTCGGGTGGGGAAGGTAGAGTTCGCCTCGAAGCGAATTCGTTTACCACATCCATGGATGCCGCGCCCGTAGCGTCTACAGGAGCGCCGGACAATCCGGTACTGATCTGGCCGCCCGCCGCCGCCCCGACCGTTCGCGTTGTTTCCGTAGGACAGGTGGATGTGCCGTCTGATCCCCGGGCGGCCTTCGACAGCGGCCCCGACGTCACGCTCAACAACGATCAAGTTCAGGTCATCCTGGAAGCTTCCAACGTTCCCGCGACGTCTCTCGTCACCGTCCGCGTGGTGCCGCGCTACGGGAACCCTGTCATCGTAACAGCCACTCCGACGGGCGGCACTTTGGCGAGCTCAACATGGACCGCTCAGGTGACGCTCCCGCGCGGTTACTCGGTCCTGCAAGCTCGGGCTGAACTGCGTTAGGTCGGCAGCAACAGCCCTCTCCGACTTTCGTTCGTGCGCAAACGGCCCACGGAAGCGGAGGGGGCTAGCACTCACTTTTTTCAACCGCAGGAGAATGGTCGTGAGCAAGGGACTGCTGGCGAAATCCCTCTATATCTTCCTGGCGCTGCTAATTGCAGCCCCTTTGGCGCGCGCCCAGTACTCCGACGCGGTTTCGCGGGAGTTGACGGTATTCTCTGTTGAAGTTTCTGATTTCTCATTCTTCGACGCCGTTTCCCGCGAGCTCAGCGTGTTTTTCGATCCAGTGCGCGTCCTTTTTGAAGACGCGATCTCCCGGGAGTTCTCCGTCTTCAACGATCCGACCACTGGACCCCCGTTTCCCGACGCGATCTCCCGTGAGTTAAGCGTCTTCAACGACCCCACGCCCCCCGTGCTGTTTCCTGATGCCATCTCGCGTGAACTGAGCGTCTTCAACGACGCAGAACCCCCTCTGCCGTTCCCTGACGGGATCTCCCGCGAATTCAGCGTCTTCAATGCGGTGCCGGATCTCCGGGTGACCGATATCGCCGCTCCGGCTACGGGTTTGCCGAGACAGAGGGTTGACGTGTCCTGGACGGTGGTCAACCAGGGGCAGGGCGTGGCCGAAGCGCCCTGGGTAGACCGCGTGTACCTTTCGCCGGACCCCGTTTTCGGCGACTCAAACGATAGGTCTCTCGGGGATTTTCCGTACACCAGCTCACTTGCTTCGGGCGCGTCCGTCACGCGGACGCAGGAGGTTTCGCTCCCCACAGTGCCGGGCACATACTGGATCATCCTCGTCACCGACGCGACAGGAAAAGTCACCGAGGAGACGGGGGAGAGCAACAACGTCACCGTTGACGACCACGCCATCGATGTGCCCCGGACGGCCGTTCCCGACCTGACGGTACAGGCGATCGAGGCGCCGGACACCGCCTTCTTCGATCAGACGATCGCGGTGCGCTGGACGGTCCGCAACATCGGCACTGTCTCCACCGATGCCGCGGAGTGGCGAGACAGGCTGTTCCTGTCCGAAGACCGAACCATCGGAAATGACGCCCTGCAGCTCGACGTCGTGAATGTCAGCTACCTGGATGCCGGGGAGGCTTACGTCGCATCGGCGGACGTGCGAATACCGCGCGGGCGGTTCGGCGCCTACTATATCCTCGTCAAGACCGACAACGGTAATGCGGTCGAGGAAGAGAACGAGAACAACAACACGCTCGATCGGCCCATTCAGCTCCAGGTCCCGCCGCTGCCCGACCTGCAGGTTCCGCTCGTGCAGGCGCCCGAGGAGGCGTTCCCGGGGCAGCCGATGCTGCTGAACTGGCGGGTCGAGAACCGGGGAACCGGCAACACGCCGCCCGATCAGCGCGCCTGGTCCGACGGCATCTACCTGTCCCGCGACGACACTTTCAACCCCGCCACGGACCGGTTCCTCGGCAGCCGGAGGCGCGAGGGGGCGCTGCCGCCGGGCGAGGGCTATACGGTCAGCGGCTTCAGCGTCACCATCCCCCGGGACGTCGCCGGCGACTGGTACGTCTTCGTCTGGACGGACCAGCAGAACAGCGTGTATGAGTTCGTTAAAGAAAAAAAAAACACCAACAAAGACCGAGCACGGCCACCCCTGCGTATCCGGGTAATCCCCCCCGACCTGGTGGTCGCCTCCGTCACTGCCCCCGCGAATGCCACGGCAGCCCGCCAGATCACCGTCGGCTGGACCGTGCGAAACCAGGGCGCCTTTGATGCTGGCCCAGCTGGGCTGATACCGTCTATCTCTCGACTGACGCGACGCTCGACCCGGCGGCCGACACGCCGCTGGCCACGGTCGCGCGCAGCACGATCCTGGGACCGGGGCTGAGCTACAGCGCGTCCGCGACCGTGACGCTGCCGGCCTGCACCTCGGGGCACCTACTACCTGTTCGTCTTCACCGACAGCCGCAACCAGGTACTCGAATTCGACCCCGACTTTGATGCGGAGGGGAACAATCACAGCCAGCCCCATGCGATCGAGGCCGACCCGCATCCCGCCCGATCTGCAGGTGACCGCCGTCGCCAACCCGGACACGGGGATTGCGGAGCGCCCATCGCCGTGACCTGGGCCGTGGCGAACCGGGGCAGCGGACCGACCGTGGAGACCGCCTGGACTGACCGCGTGTATCTCAGCCCGTCCCCCACGTTCAACCCGGGAGGGGCGGTTCTGGCAGGCTCCTTCGCCCGCAGCGGCGCGCTCGCGGGCCAGCGGAAGTTACCAGCGCACCGAGAACGTCGTCCTGCCCAACACGGCGCAGGGGACCTACTACGTCTTCGTGTGGACGGACGCCGCCGACCAGGTGGAGGAGTGCGACGACGAGAACAACAACGTCGGCCGCAGTGCCACCACGCTCGCGGTCAACAATGATCTTCCGGACCTGACCGTCGCCCGTGTGACTGCGCCCGCCGAGGCGTTCGCCGGGCAGACCATCCCGGTCCAGTGGACGGTTACCAACGCGGGGAGAGCGGCGGCGCGCAACACGGCCTGGAGAGACGACGTCTACCTCTCCGCCGACGACACCCTCGATGGCGGCGACCGGCGGCTCGCCAACGTGCTCATCTCCGGACCGCTGGACGCCGGCGCGTCCTACCCGGCGCAGGCGCAGGTGACGATCCCCATCGTTCCCGCCGGTACCTACTATCTGCTCGTCAAGGCCGACGACTCCGGCTTCGTCTTCGAGGGCGCGAACGAGGGCAACAACACCGGCTCTGCGGCGATCGCGGTCGCCGTCCCCGATATAGATCTGCGGGTGACAGCCCTGGAGGCGCCCGATGAGGCCGTCGCCGGGCAGGAGATGCCGGTCACCTGGACCGTGACCAACGCCGGCTCGTCGCGCACGTTCGCGTCGCAGTGGACCGACTACGTCCTCCTGTCCCGCGACCAGATCCTCGACCCGACCGACCGCGTCCTCGGAAGGCGCACAGGGCGCTCTGAACGGCGGCGAAAGCTACACCACGTCGCTTAACGCGCCCCTGCCGCCGGGCCTGACCGGGCCGTATTTCGTCTTCCTCCGCACCGACTGGAACAACATCGTCGGCGAGACCAATGAGTTCAACAACGTCGGCGGTCCCGACGGCGTTGTTCTGCAGCTTCCGCCGCCGGTTGATTTTGTCGTGACCGCCATCAACGCCCCCGCCTCCGGCTCGCCGGGCGAAGAGGCGACCATTCTTTGGACAGTCACGAACCGGGGCGAACGTGGCGCAGGACCGCTGGCGCGACGCGGTCTACCTGTCGAAGGACGCAGTGTGGGACATCGAGGACGCGCTGGTCCGGGCAGTTCGAGCATGGCGGCCTGCTCGCGGCCGGGCAATCGTACCCGGGCACGCTCACCACCGACCTTCCCGCCGTCGATCCGGGCCAGTACTACGTCATCGTCCGCACCGACGCGCGCAACAGCATCCGCGAGGAAGACGAGACCAACAACACGACCGTCTCCAGCGGCACGATGACGGTGGACGTCGTCGAACTGACGCTCGGCGTCCCGCACAACTCCACCCTCTGGACGGGCAAGGAGCGTTTTTACAAGGTCAACGCGCCGCCAAGCGAGACGCTGCTCTTCACCCTGGACGCCGAGAAGAACGACAGCGCGACCGAACTCTTCGCCCGCCACGGCGCTATGGCCAGCCGCAGCGCGTTCGACTTCCTCTTCAGCCGCCCCTACGACCCCGACCAGGAGATCGTCGTCCCGGACACCCTTTCCGGCTGGTACTACAGTCTCGCCCGCGGGATGTACGTCAACGGCACCACCCCGTTCGCCATCAAGGCCGAGATCGTCCCGTTCAGCATCCGCTCCGTCAGCCCCACTCGCATCGGCGACAACGGCCAGGTTACTCTGACCCTTAAGGGCGCGAAATATGAGAACGGCGTAACTGTTAGCCTGGTTCAGAACAGCACTACTCTGACTGCCGCCAAGGTCATGGTCCTGGACAGCGCAACCGTCAAAGCCCGCTTCTTCTTCACCAATGCTCCCCGTGGAGTCTACGACGTTGTTCTGACAAACGCCAACGCTACGAGCGTGACGTTGCCCAACTCAGTGACAATTGAAGCGGCCACCCTGATGACAGTTGATGTTCAAGGAGTTGGCAACCTTTATCCTAGAGTTGGTCAGGAGATGACTTCCTATGGCGTCCTCAGCAACACTGGAAACGTAGATGTTCAATACGTTCAGGTACTTGCCCTTTTCTCAGGGGACGTCAAGTTATCGTTCATCCGCCCGCCCAGAACGTTGCCAAATTTGAACAGTAGTCCAGACGAACAGAATAGGCACGGCTCATCCACTGCTTACTTTGATGGACACAGAACAGGTGAAGCATTCACAGTTCGCGATCTAGAACCAGGTGAGCAGTTTGAGTTTGCAGTTAAGACCAGTGGCTTTTCTCGAGGAGGGTTTAGCATCGGCTTTTATGCCCTTCCTAAAACAAGAGATCATTTTGTCTCTTCTCTTAAGAACGCGATAGAAGGTACTCGTCAATACTACATTAGCCACCCTAGTACAGCGCCGCCGTCAGAACTTGCAACACGTGTTAGTGACCCTGTTCAGTGGTGGCAGTACTTCGAAGCTCAGTACATTTCATTAGGGCTAATAGATTCTGGATCCGGGGTGAACCAGAGTAGAATCGGGGCAACTCCTTATAATGACGATTGCTGTGGCTGCTATGCAGCCTGGATAGATAGAAACAATAAGATCACCCAAGCCTTCGTAGCTGCTGTGGGAGCCTGCTTTCTTCTCGGTCCCGGATTTCCGGTTTGCGAGGCGAAGGCTATAGCAGTCTATGCGTCGGCAATTAACGTTAGCAACGCCGTTTACCTTGGGTGCGAATTGTTCTGTCCTGACTGCAACCAGTCGCCACCCGGACCACCGCCACCACCGCCTGGACCGCCGCCTGGACCGAGGCCGCCTGCTCCTGAAGATCCTCCTGGGAGTTGGAGACCCATTCCGCCACCAGTGCCACCATCAACTCCACCGCCTGCTCCTGGTCCAGGTCCAGGAAGCGGTTCGGGGGGTAACGGCGAGGTTTTGCCACCCGCAGACCCGAACGAAAAACAGGGACCTCCTTCGTTTGGTCCATCAGCATTCGTTCCTGTGCAGAAGCAGTTGCCGTACACTGTACACTTCGAAAATGTACCGACTGCGGGCGGGACTGCGTCCCGTATCCGGATCGCAGACCAACTTGATGCGAACCTCGACTGGCGCACGTTCCGCCTGAAGGAGATCGGTTTCGGTAACTACCGTATACAGGTTCCCGAAAACCGCGCGTTCTATCAGGGCCGCATCCAACTGGGCGAGGATCTGGGCAACCTGGTCGCTGATATCAGTGCAGGGCTGGACATCACGACAAGACAGGTGACGTGGACGCTCACCGCCATTGATCCGAAGACCGGCGAGCAGCCCAACAGCGCGTTACTTGGCCTGCTACCCCCCAACGATGACACGGGCCGGGGCCAGGGTTATGTTACCTACACAATCGAGCCGGTGGCCGGAGCGCCGACGGGCACGCAGATTGCCAACAGCGCGACGATCACCTTCGACACTGAGGAACCGATCATCACCAACACGGTCAGCAACACGCTGGACGCGGACGGGCCGACCAGCGTGGTCGAGACGCTGCCCGCCGCCTCGCTGTCCACCTTTACGGTGCGATGGACGGGCGAGGATGCGGCGGACGGATCGGGGCTGCAGAGCTACGACATCTGGGTCTCCGAGAACGACGGCCCGTACCAGCCCTGGATCAGCGGAACGACGGAGACGAGCGCCGACTTCACGGGTACGCCCGGCACGACCTACCGCTTCTACAGCATTGCCCGTGACAACGCCGGTAACGTCGAGGCCGCGCCCGAGGCTCCCGACGCCGTGACCACGGTGGCAGCAAACCAGAGGGCGAGGTGAATCAACCATGTATGGCAGCCTGAAAGCGTGTCCAGGGATAGTCCGGCAATGGAAATTGCCGGGCAAGGCTTCCTGGGTTGTCGTGGTCAGCGTTTGGACGCTCCTGACCGGAGTGGCGTGCGCGGCGGGTCCGGAGATCGGGCAGCCCGCCCCTGACTTCGCCCTGCCTGACGAGAAGGGAACCATACACCGCTTGAGCGGTTACCGGGGCCGGACCGTCGTCCTGATGTTCTATCCCAAGGACTTCACCCCTGGGTGAACGGGCCAGGTGCGCTCTCTCCGTGATGAGATGAGCCAGCTGCAAAACCGGAACATCGTCGTCTTCGGTATCAGCGCCGATACGGTGGACGTGCATCGGGCGTTCGCCCAGAGCGAGCGGCTTAACTTCTCCCTGCTCGCCGATCCGGGGAAGAAGGTTGTCGAGACGTACGGCGCCCTGGGCGCGAACGGTCTGCCCGAGCGCGTCACCTTTATCGTCGGGCCGGATGGCACAATCCGGGGCATAGATGGGAATGTTGACGCGCAGTTCGCCCGCACCGGAAGTGCGGTGGTCAGCCGGCACGGGACCAACCTCGCCCTGTTGCTGTCGGACTGGAAGGCCCGACTCGGCACGCCCGTCCCGAACTTCTTCCTGCCGGATTACGACGGGAAGACCGTCTCTCCCTTTCCCAATCGCCGGAAGGCCGCCGTCATCGTCTTCCTCGGTGCGAAATGCCCGGTTTCCCGCGCTTACGCGGACACGCTCCGCCGGCTGGCGGTAAACCCCGTCTACAAAGACGTGACTTTCCTCGGCATCAGCGCCAATGCGGACGAAGCGGCGGCCGAGATGAAAGCCTTCGCCGAGGCGCACAAGCTTCCATTCCCCATCGCCCGGGACGCCTTCCACGAAGTCACCGACCGCTTCGGCGTTGCGGAGACGCCGACGGCCTGGGTTCTGGACGGAAAGGGGGTGGTGGTCTACCATGGCGCCATAGACAACGGCAAGGATGGCGCGGACCGCGCGCACTACGTTCGGGAAGCGCTGGATGCCGCGCTCACCGGCAGACCAGTTCCTCTCGCGGTCACGAAACCGAGCGGAACCGCGATCAGGCGCGAACGGCAGATTGCTCGGTAATCATCGGGTGAACGGCACGCGAGTGCGTGCCGTATAAACTCAGGAGGAACGTAAAGTGAAGCACGTAACTGCGTATATAGGTTCCACGGTGAAGGCGGCGTGGAATCGCTCCGGTCTTATCATTACTGCTGTTCTTATTGTTTTATCTGCTTTGAGCACACGCCCTGCTTCAGCGGACCGTGTGGGAGCTTCTGGAAATGGAACGGGGTCGTCCGACAACGGGCACATCGTCGGCGACGTCGGATTCCATATCAACATGGGGCAGGTGAATGGCGGCCCCATTAATACCGGTGAAGTTACATTCAATAGGAGAAACCGGACCGCAGACCAACAGATGGCGGCCATCTCGCTCGGCACCAACGGCGTTCCAGCTGCCAACTCTATAACCCACGAGATCACGCCTCTGGGCAACAAAGTAACCATCCTGTCAAACAACGCTCTTGAGACGTTTTATAAGCACCGGCATCGGTTCCGCGGCAGGGCGACCATAATCCTTGAGGATAGAACACCCACTGGCGATCCGGACTATTTCCGCGTTGAGTTCACCCCGGAGCCCTGGGAGCCGAACCCAAACCCGAATCCCGTTGAGTATCCGCCCCCAGTGCCAGGCTTGATCTGCGAAGGAGAAGTTAAAGGGGGTGACATCCTCGTCACCGATAAAGCAGTGTTGTTTATCACCTCCGCACGCATGGCCTGTCCCAAGGAACTGGAAGTCGCAACCATCGGTCTGGATTACACGGGAGTGCGATCCGTCGCGCTCAGCATGAGGATCGACCGGCAGACCATCGCGTTGGGTGCCTATTCCCTTCCGCCCGGAGAGGATGCGCTCACGATCAATCTGGAACAAAGAGGTGTGCCCCGGTTCGCGACAAATAAGAAGCTCACGATCACAGCACGCCTGACACCGGCAGACCGTTCCTCCGCCAGAACCCACAGCCACGATATGGTGATTCTGCTTCCAGTGGTTTTGGTACCCGGTATTGATTTCTCAGATCCCGGTGCGTACGGTGGGGAAGGAACGTGGCCGGAGCTGGAGGTCTTTCTCAGGGAGCAGTCCGAAGCGCTGGTCTTATCTCAAGGTCCCTCGGGCGAAGGGTACATGCTTGACGGGGACGTGGCGCGTGGCTGGACCAACTACCCGACGCTCTACACGCTTCAGTACGACCGGAATAACGCCTCGCTTGTCGAGGGAGCCGACCGCTTGAAAGTGCTGATCGCCGAGATCAAAGATAAAACCTATGCCGCCAAGGTCCACATCGTCGCGCACAGCAAGGGTGGATTGGTATCCCGGTGGTACGTCGTCGACAACCCGCTGCCGCTGTCCGTGAACCGGCTGATGCTGTGTACGGTGCCCAATGTTGGTTCCGTATGGGCGGTCGTCGGAGGTCCCACGGGCTTGGTGGATCCTGCCGGACTGTTTCCGCCTTTCCCATATGACTACACGAATCTGTACCCGCTCTGGCCGTGGGTTCGTGACGACGAGCGGGAACCGTTCATTTCTCCGCCGAACCTGGAACTGGCTGCTCTGAACGACCGCAGGCTTCCTTCAGGAATCACCTACACGATCTTCTACAGCGGAAACTGGCCGACCCCCGTGAGCTTTACGCGTTCCCCTTCAGTTGCCGGCACAGAGATTGGACTCGCCCCAGGCGACTTCATCGTTCCTGCCTTCAGCCAGCTTGGCGAGATCGTTCGCCTAGTCGCTCCTTCAGTTCCTATCCGCATCGGTCTTATTCCCGCATTTGTGGGGGTTCCCATAGAAAGGGTGAACATCTCCGGTATCCATACGTCCTACACGGCCGCCAACCCCGATGTCCATCAGGCCATCTTTTCACGGCTAACGAGTGATCTGAGATGAGGAGATCCATTGCGCCGGCCCTTGCCCACCTGGCGGGGGCGGTCGGATTTCGCTCACCCACTCTGCGCGCCTACAGCTCGCGGACGATGCGGAAGCCGACGTAGGGGCTTTCGAAGTCGGGGAGGTTGCCGCCGCGCACGGCGCAGCGCTGGGATTTGGCGTCGAGGAACCAGGAGCCGCCGCGGAAAACGCGCTCGGTGGCCGGGCCGGTGTAGATCGGGTCGGCGTCCGGGCTGTCGGCGTAGAAGGTGGGGGAGTAGCCATCCTGGCACCATTCCCACACGTTGCCGTGCATGTCGTGCAGGCCCCAGGCGTTCGGTTTCTTTTGTCCGACCGGGTGGGTCTCGTTGTTGGCAGTTGCCGAGAACCAGGCGTGCTCGGGCAGGGTCTTGGCCGTGATGGGGGTCTTGTCCGCGCCCATGCCGAACGGCTCGGACGAGCCGGCGCGGCAGGCGTACTCCCACTCGGCCTCGGTGGGCAGGCGGTAGCGCGCCTTGCCGCCGGAACGCTCCGTCAGCTTTTTGAGGAACTCCTGGACCTCGTTCCAGTTTACCGTCTCGACCGGCCGGTTCGGCGCTTTGAACGTGGACGGGTCCGCCCCGCCGCCCGCCCCCTTTCCCTTCATCATCATGCCCGGCTTGCGCGGCGGCGCATCACCGCCGACGCCCATGACCTGCTTCCATTGCTTCTGCGTGGTCTCCTGCTTGGCCAGGAGGAACGGCCGGGTGATGCGGATCTCGCGGGCCGGCTGCTCGACCCCGTCCATGGACGTCCACATGCCGGCGGCCTCGAGGGCCGCGCGCTGCTCCCGGTGGTGCCCCGGCGGAAGGTGCCGGCGGGGATCTTGATGAAGGCGATCCCGTCCAGGGTGACCTCGCCGAAGTCCGGAACGGAGGCGGGATCGACGGGCGGACTGCCGGATCGGGCGCGGCAGGGCTTCGGCGGCGGACGGCGCGCTGTCGCCGCCTGCGCGGCGAGAGACTTCGGCGGCGGGGCGGCGGCCGGGCCGATATTGACGCCCGCTTTTGGCCTCGGCGGCGTCGTCGAAACTCGCGAACGACTGGCCGTTCTTCTTGTAGAAAAGGCCGCGGTAGTTGCGCTCGCCGCCCCCGACGCATTGACGTGACACGAGCAGGGCTTCCCCTCGGCCGTGCCGTACTTGAACGCGTGCGCGGTGAGGGGCGATAGGCCGGCGATGGCGGCAAGCAGGACAAGGGATTTGAGTTTCATCGCGTTACGTCCGATAGGGAAACGGCCCGCCACCGCGAAAGCGAGTGGCGGGCGGGGAGCCAGGGCGCCGGCGGCTAGGCCTTTTCTTGATGAACCCAGCGGCGGGCGGTCGTTGCGGCCGGTCTGATCCTTTTGGGGATGCCGCACAGGTCGAGCGCGGTGGCGTACACGTCGCCGTGGTTGGGGATGAACCCCTTCTCGCTCTTGGTGCGGCCGGGGATCTCCTCGCCCGTAAGCGGGTCGAAGGCGGGGTCCATCGAGCCGTCCGGCAGGATCGGGATCGCCAAGAGCGTCCGTTCGCCCACGCCGCCGTACTGGGCGTCGCCTTTCACGTTGCCGCCCAGAAACGCCGCCGACGTCACCTTCCAGTGTTCGCAGATGTCCTGCCCGTCGATCATCTTCTGCTTGTCGACGTCGGGGATCTTCATCGACTGGATCGCGTCCACGTCGCCGTGGATCGTGCGGCCGAACTCCGACGTGAGCACGATCGTGGTGTGCTCCCAGAGCGGGCGGCCCGTCGTCTTGTGCGGCGTGTTCTTCAAAAGATCCACGAGGGTGCGCAGCGGGTCCCAGAGCCTGCTGGTTCATCATCTCGGTCTGGTCGCGCTGGCTCCCGGGCGCGCGCCGATCCTTTTTCCCAGGTTCTGGCGCTGGTTGTGCGAGTCGAAGCGGCGGATGTCGCGGGTCTCGATCCAGAACGCACAGGACAGGTCGGCGCGCATCACCGTAGCACATCATCGCCTGGACGTTCGTGTTGGGCGCGAACTTGGTGCGCGCCTTGTTGCCGTTGACGCTCTGGTACGTGATCGTCGTCGGCCGCCGTGACCTTGAACTTCTCCGAGCGCGGAGTCGGTGAACAGGGTCGACAGGAGCGAGCGGTCCAGGCGCGACCCGGACTCGGCCAGGTGCCCGTAGATTTCGCGCGCCGAGTTGTAGGACTTGACGACTTCCAGATCCTTGTCCCGCGACAGGTGCGTGTGCGAGTTGTCCAGAAACTTCTGTATCTCGCGGTTCACGACGTCCGAGGAGTTGCTCTGCATCCGCATCAGGAACTGGCGCAGGTTGAAGGCGTGCCCGCGTAGATGGTGTGCGCGTGGGCGGGCCCCAGCGCATGATAATACCCCTTGCGGCCCGTGTACTGCACCTCGTTCACTCGCCGTCCGAGAGCCACCAGTGCCACGACAGGTTCGGCAGCACGTACGGCTGGCCGTACATTTCGGCGAACGCCTGCATCACCGAGCGCTCATCGGATTCGCGGTCGGCCTGAGGCGCAGGTTGTAGCTGCCCATGTGCGTCTTGAGGCGCTCGCCCGAATGGAACGAACCGGTGTGCATGGACGCGAGCACCGCCGCCTCCGGGAACAGGTCCTTGCCCCTTCGGCCAGGAACCCGTAGCGGATGTTGCCGTGTTTGGATGGTGTAGCCCGGCTCGCCCCACTTCAGCACCCGGTAGCGCTCCTTGCTGATCTGCTCCAGCGGCAGGCGCGTGATGACATTGTTAGGCGACTCGACCGGGCTGAACATGTCGTAGCTCGCCCAGCCGCCCTCGACGAACCAGTAGATCAGGTAGTGCGGGTCTGCGCCTTCGCGCGCTTTGGCCTTGACGGAAGACGCCCAGGCCCGCCCCTGGTTCGGGTCCCCGTGGTTCAGCAGGTAGCCGAGGAAGTCCGCGGCGGTGATCGCGATGGAGTCGCCGGCGGCCCGCTTCAGAACGAGCGCGGCTCGCCGCCAGCGGGTTGATCTTTGGGCAGTCGGCCGGGTCCGCCGGTTTCGAAGGTCGGCGGCCCCATCACGGGACATGTATCGCTCATCGTAAGCTCGCTGGTGCGGGACGTGCGGGGCTCTGGCCTGCTAAAGCCGGGAATCCGCCGGTGATACGTGGCGAGCCGCTCCAGCCGCGCCAGCTTCTGCTTGTTGTCCGGCTTGGGCGTCTGCTGCGGGCCGTTCAGATACTCGGGCGAGAGCAGCATCGCCTTGATGAGGGGGCGCAGAGCGAAGTTGTTCTTGTGCGCCACATCCCACAGCCGCTTGTACAGGCCGCGCTTCGTCCGTGTCAGGAGCGCATCTCTCGCCCGAAGTGCCAAACGAAGTGCGTCTGCAAAATCGTGCGGATGAAGCGCTCTTTGTTCTGGGCGGCAAGCGCGAAGGCTTCCATGCCCTTGCCCTTGTAGGGGTAGGACGCCACCAGATTCTGGTCGGTGTTGTCGATGCGAAGCCCCGTCTCGTCGTGCTCGCGGTAATTGCCCTCATCATCCCAGAAGCCGCGCTGGTATGCCAGCGGCGTCAGGACCTTGTGGCACGAGTAACACACCGACTGCGGGTCGGTGGTCGCGGCCGCCGTGGTGATCCCCGCCCGCGCCTCGATGATCTCCGCGGGCACCTCGAAGACGTAGCCCAGGAACTTCTCGGTCACCTGCGCGGGGTAGTTGAAATGCGGCAGGCCCGGCTTGCCCTCGATAAAGCCTTTCATCGTCAGGATGCCCGTCTTGCCGTGGTACGCGGGGCGCGGCTTTTTCTGGAAGCCGGCGTCCACCGTGTAATCGGCGGTCAGGATCTCCTTGAAGGCCGGTCATTGAAGGCGATGTAGCTCCACAAGCGCGCCGCCGGCTCGTCCTGCATCTCCGTCCCGTGGCTTTCCAGGTACAGGCGCGCCCGGTGGAAGTAGAAGTCCTTGAACTCCCGGGATGCCATGTACGTATCGATCATCTGGGCCAGGCTGGCGCCTCGATCCAGCTTCTCAAACTCGGCGGCGCGGGGCGTGCGTCCCAGCAGGTCCTGGGCGATCTTGACTACCGCAGGCGGCGGCGCTGCGTGGGGTCGCTGATCGAGGCGAGCGAGCGCGGGCGCGTGAACAGGAAATCCGGGTGGGCGAGCAGGGCGCGGCACAGTCCCTCCCAGGCGGCTCGCTGCGCGGTCATCGTCGGGGCAGCGAAGGTGAGCCGGGGCGCGGCCGGGTCCTTGAGCGCGACGCGCGGCCCGCCGATCTGGGTCCAGGTGAACGTGAGCGGCGAGTGCTGCAGGCTGAACGTCGACGAAGCGTCGACGACCACCTGGGCGCCGGTATGCGCGTGCTCCGGATAAACGACCTGCACGATCGGCGAGGACGCCTGCGCGGCGGACGATGACCGGCACGCGGCTGTCGTTGTCCGCCTTGCCGGGGAACCCGACGCCGACGCGGTAGAACGTGTCCGGCTCCCCACCTCCTGCGCGCGACGGCCGGCTTGTACAGCAGGCTCAGGCCCGCCTTTTTGCCCGCCTCGCCGGTGTCCTGGAAGTTCCCTCGGGGCCGGTCGTGTTGTACGGCTTGAAGCGGGCCACCTCGAACGGCAGCCACTGTTCCCGCCCGGCAGCGTCCGCGCCCCGGAGGAGCAGGGCCGAGGGCACGAGCGCCTGGGACGCGAGGGCGACATCGGTGTCGGCGGGCAGCAAGCGCACTGCGTCGGCGACGACGCGCTTACGCGTGCCCTGGTTGCGGATCTCGACGCCGCCGTCCTCGCCGAACTGGAAGGCGGTCTTCAAATCCCAGAAGGCGATGTTGTCGATGGACTGGTCGATAAAGAACGCGCCTCGCCCTTGGGGGGCACGGGCGGCGCCGGCGGAACGGCCAGGCGGCTCGCCTTGTCGCTCGAAACCACCTCGACGCGCACGTTGTCGGCGGGAAGGGAGGGGCTGCGGCGGCGCTTGTCTTTCTCCCCGCGTCCGCCTTGAACTTGCGCCAGGAGACGCTCACCTGGTAGGTGCCGGGCTTGCCCACCGACACCGGGAACGTAACGACAGATTTGCCTTTGTTCTCGTTGTTGTCTTCGTAACTCGTGACGTCACCCTCGGTCTGGATGCGCCACGCACCCTCGGGTCGAACCGAGGGGTCGTTGACGAGGACGGTCTTCTCCGTCTGCGCCGGGAGCGGCCCGCGCAGCGTGATGCCGTGGACCGACACGTTGCCGTGCGTGCCGTAGTTCGAGATCTCGACCTTCTGGCCTGTATCGCCGGGCTTGAAGGTGAACGTGCCCTTGAGCGCCCGCGACACGATGCTCGCCGCCCCCGCTTTGCCCGCCACCGCCTTGCTCTGGTCCACGAACTCCTGGTAGAGCGTGTGCCGGTCCCCGGTCACCCGGATCGTGACATCCTGCGTCGTCCGCAGCCCCTGCGGGTCGCGCACGGTGAGGGCGAAGCGCAGGTCCTGCGGCGCGGTCGCCGCGACGCTGCCCTGCGTCTTGTAGACCGCCTGGATGAACCGGAACGCGTCGCGCATCTCGAGCGCCGTCGCGTCGCGGAACAGCATCCGGTTGTACACCTGGTTGATCGCGCGGGCGTAGGCGGCGTCGGGCGCCTTCATCCGGGCGGGCGAGGGAAGGGCGGCGGGAAGGCCGGCGAACGGGCCGCTGCGGGTCAGGTAGGCGCGCGAAGCGACGTCACGTCCCAGCATCTCCACGCCGGTCAGGAAGGTGGGCGAGGCCTTGGTGGTCTCGTCGAAGCGGCGCACGAAGTCCGCGCCGCCGAACAGGTGCAGGTTCTCGATGAACAGGTCGCGGTCGTCGCGGCGCCAGTCGTCGCCGAAGATCGCCTGGATCTTGCCGCGGAGCTGCCGGTACGAAAGGAACGTGTTGTCCGCCGCGTTCACCGAGGGCTCCCCCGTGTAGCGGCTCAGCAAGTGGATCGGGAAGACTTCGTCCGGCTTCGCGGCGCCGACCTGGCGCTTTTCCTGTACATCCTCGGCGAAGGCGGTGAGCAGGGCCACCTCGGCCGCGGTCCACTGCGTCATGCCGGCCGGCGGCATCTTGAGCGTCTTGTCCGTGGTGGTGATGCGCCCGATGATCGAGGAGTGGTTGTCCGGATCGAAGTGGCCCTCGGCCAGCATCTTTTGGAACGCGGCTTTCGAATCACCCAGCAGCAGGAACTGCGAGGCGTTCTGGGTGACGTGGCAGGAAAGGCAGCCGCCGTCGGCGCGCGACATCAGCGGCCAGATCTCCTTCTCGAAGCGCGCGGCGAGCGCCTGCGCATCGGCCGGAGAAAAGCCCGCGGTCGCCTCCGCCGGGGCCGCTTTGGGCGCGCCCTGTTTCGCCGCGGCTTTTTTGGCCACGGGATTGGCGTAGGAGGCGAAACCGAGGACGGCAAAGAAAACCGTCGTCAACCCCCAACCCGCCAGCGTGCGTACCGAGATGCCTTTTCGCATAAGCCGTTCCGCGTTCCTCTTTAAACAGCAGTAATCAACAGGTTAAGGAAGATGCCGCGCCGCGGCATCTTCGCAAAGGGTCGGTCGGGCAAGGCCGTGGCGCCGCGGCCTCGGGGAAATAGTGCCCTATATTATATCGTTCAAAACCACCGGTCGCAAGCCACACCTGCTGTATACTTTGGGCATGGTCCGTCTGGACGACATCGCCCGATTCCTTGACCACTTCTTCGCGGTGCATCGCTACGCCGATGACCAGGGTGGCATCTACCAGCCTTCCGACCGCCCGGTACGCCGTTTGGGGCTGGCGCTGGAGCCTTGGCCCGCGCTGCAGGTGTGGACCGAGGCCGAGCGTCTGGACGCCCTTTTTCTGCACCGCCCCTGGAAGCTGCCGCCCGAACCGGCCCGGCACCTGGGCGTGGTGGCGTACCACCTGGCTTTTGACGAAAAACTGGCGCTGGGGTTCAATCCGCGGCTCGCCGACGCGCTCGGGATGTCAGCGGTGACGGCGTTCGGCGAGAAAGAAGGGCGGCCGATCGGCATGCTGGGCGCGGCCCCGGCGCAACGTTTTTCCAGCCTCCGCCGCCACATCGACGACGCCTTCGGCGGGCACGACGAGGCGCGGGAGGGCGCTCACGACGAGCTTTCCCGGATCGCCGTCGTCGGCGCCATGACCGACACCCTGGTGCGGGAGGCGGCCGCGCGGGGCGCCCATGTGTACGTCACGGGGCAGTGGCGCGCCCCCGCCGCGCGCGCCGTGGCCGAGACGGGCATCGGCGTCGTCACGGTGGGGCACCGCCGCAGCGAGGAGTGGGGCTTGCGCGCCCTCGCCGGCGTCGTGCGCGAACGCTGGTCCCATCTGGAAGTCGTACCGCCTCCCTCCCGGGGCGGCCCCGGCGCGGGAACCGGTGCCCCCTCTGTGTTGCCGGAAATATCTTTCCTCCCCGGGGTGCGGCGAGCGCTCGCTTCGCATCGCTCTTGCTTAGCTCGGCGCGATCGGCCATC
>JAUJNC010000279.1 GCA_030446525.1 Armatimonadaceae bacterium | reverse complement strand
GGACTTGGGCGGTTTTAGAGCTCGCGATCCCCCCGCCCCAGAGCGCGCCATCGCGGCCCGCGCGGCCACGGCGCGCCGGGCGATCAACTCTTGCAGGCCGTAGTCGGCGCCGCCCGCGACGTCGGTCCGGCGCAGACACGCGCGTCGGTCAAGTATTTTCACAGTTATGTTTTCCTTTCCCTTGCCTATCTCTTCCTCGTGCTACTTCTTCCGGTTTCGCCGCCGCCCGGCGAAACCGAGCAGCGGCGCCGCGACGGAAACGGCCAGCGCTGCGGTGCCCGGCTCCGGGACAGCCACCCCGGAGAAACGGACGTTGTCGTAGAAGGCCCCGGCCGGCAACACCACCTTCTGAACCTTCAGGCTCTCGAGATCCGGGTTTACGAGCAGGCCGGGCACGCGCTGGTCGATGTCCAGGCGCAGGATCTGCGCGTCGCTCTGGTCGTAGAAGAGGATCGGCAGCACGTCGCCGAACGGGTCGTTGTCCAGGGCGAGCGAGAACCGGTCGATACCACCCGGGTAGAACGCCGGGTCGAAGGCGATCAGGACGGGCTGTAGCAGCGCGTCGAGCGCGTTGGCGGGCGAGGGGGCGGCGCCCCGCCCGTAGGTGGAAGGATCGCCCACGATCAGCGGGGGCGCTGCGGGGTCGATCCGCCACGTTTGTGTGCCGGGGATCACGTCGCCAAACTCGTCCTGATCGGGCGCGAACACGGCGGGGAAGAAGCGCACGAACAGCTCTTCCGGGGCCAGCGCATTCACCGGCGTGCCCGCCGGGGCGGAATCGAAGGTGAACGTGTAGTCCACCCGCTGCTGGGCGTGCGCCGCACCGCCGAGGAGCGTCACAAGCGTGGCGGCGCAAACCGCCCATAGTCGCCTCATCCGTGGGATCTCCTTTCTACTGCGCGCCGCCAAGCAGGACCTGCATGGCTTTGAAGAAGACGTCCGTGTTATCCTGTACGCCCGTGAACAGCAGCGCGCCGCGCCCGTACGCCGAGAGGGGGACGTCCGAGGCGGTGTGGACGGCGACGGCGTCCGGCACCTGCCCCGTGACCAGGAACTGGCCCGCCACGTCGCGCACGAGCGGGCCGGCCGGGTAGGTGCTCAGCGGTGGCACGCCGGTGAACGGCTGCTGGCTGTCTTGCAGCGGGAGCGGGTTCGTGAGCCAGTCCTCGTAACGGTCGGCGTTGCCGGCATAGCCGATAAGCAAACGGTTGTTTACATCGGTCGTGACGGGGTAACCGTCCGGGGCGATCTCGTACCGCGGAAAGCCGGCGGCCTCGTACGTGCCGACCACGCGGTCTGGATCGGCGGCCGAAGCGCCCCGGAGCGCCGCCGCGCCGCCGCCCCCCGCCGCCCGGGCCTGAAGCTCGGCGTTGCTCACCCGCGAGCCGCCGATGATGTTGATGCCGGCGCACTCGTGGTCGGCGGTCACGATGATCAGAGTGTCGGGGTTCTGCTCGGCGAAGCGGCGGCACACGGCGACGGCGCGGTCGAACTCGATGGTGTCCAGGATCCAGCGCTCGCTGTCCATGTTGTGCCCCTGCTTGTCGATGGACGCGCCCTCGACCATCAGCACGAACCCGTCCCGGTTACGGTTGAGCACCTGGAGCGCTTTCTCGGTCATCTCGTCCAGCATGGGCTGATCCGGGAAGCCGTAGTCGTTCACCACCGTCGTCGCGCCGCGGCGCCCGTTGATCTTGTCCAGGGCGACGTTCATGTTCGACAGCGCGAACAGGCCCAGCAGCTTGGTGGCGTTGGCGGGCGCGGCGTCCATCTGCGTCTTGTTCGCGGCGTAGGCCCAGCCGTCGCTCGTGAAGTCCCCGATCAGGTCGCGCTCCTCGTCCAGCGCGCCGGCGGGCACGCCCCAGGCGGAGGCGAGGTCGGCGGGCAGCACGTAGTCGCCCCCGTTCCCCGTGTTCGAGCGGGCCGAGCCCGGCGTGCCCCGGGGCAGGAACCACTTGCGCCCGCCGCCCATCAGGACCCGCAGGCCGCTCACGTTCCTCTCGTCGAAGAACTCGTCGACGATGCCGGTCCCGGCGTTGCGGCTCTGGGTGTGGGACGCGAAAGCGGCCGGGGTGGCGTCGAAGACGTCGGAGGTGGTGACGATGCCCAGCGCCTTGTTCTGCGTGCGCCGCAGGTATTCGCCGATCAGCTCGACGCGCGGGTTGTCGAAGAGCAGCGAGGCCGGCTCGCCCTGCCCCGGCGTGGTGTCGTCGGGGAACACGCCGTGCTGGTTGTTGTTGCCCTTGTTGCCGGAGGAGTAGCAGGCCGCGCCGGGTGAGGAGTCGGTGACGATCGAGTTCAGCGAGTGCGTGATCACCAGACCGGTTACCGGGAAGGTGTCCATCGCCAGCGGCGCGTTCGCCTTGCCCTGGGAGACGCCGTTGAGCATCAGGCGGGCCGCGGTGCGGTGGGCGACGCCCATGCCGTCGCCGATCAGGAAGATGACGTTGCGCGCCCGCCGGCCGGTCTGGGAGACCGGCACGATCTCGAAGGTCCCTTGCCGCGTCGCGGTCTGCCCGTCGCTCTGGGTCACGACCGCCGTCAGGGTGTGGACGCCGGGCGCCCCGCTGGAATAAGCGCGGCGCGTGCCGACCGCGGCGCCGGGCAGGGGCGGCACGGGCGCGTCGTCCACGAAGAACCGGGTATCGGTGATGGTCTGACCGGCATCCGGCGTGGCTTCGACGCGCAGGTCGAAGCGCTGTCCCGGCAGAAAACGGGCGACGACGGGCAGGCCGGGCGGGTTGCTGGGCGGCGTCAGTCGCGTGATCGCGGGTGCGGCCTGGGCGGCATGTGCGCCGACCCAGAGCGCGGCGGCGGTGCCGATCACAGTGCGCAAGTGCATAATGTCATCCTTTCTCCTACGGATCATTTGCGCGTCGTCCGGCCCCTGGGGGGCGCGGGCGCTTCGGAGTCGATACGGGCGGGAACCGGGGCGCGTTTCCCGGGGGCCGGCGGGACGGACGCCGTCTGCGGGACGGCCGCCGTCTGCGGATCAAGCGTGAGGCGCACCAGAGAGACACGGCCATCCGGCTCGCTGCGGTTGCCGACGCTGAGGGTGCCGGTCAGCAGGAGCGGACCGGGCGTGAACGGGACGGGCTTGCCGCGCGCGGCGGGCACGAAGACGCGCACGGTGGCGGGGGGAAGGTCGTCGGCCAGCCCGTACTCGTGCTCGTGGAGCTGCAGGGGCGTGGCGGTCAGCAGCAGCACGCCGGGCGACGGTTCCTCCTGCCTGACCATGTGGCCGAGGACGCGCACCCGCTTGCCGTGGAGGCCCCGGAGTTTAGGGGTGAGGGTCAGGCCGCGGTCCCCGACGGGGAAGACAAAGAACTCGCCGAATCTCAGGTCGGCGACGCCGGGGGGGAGCGGTGGCAGCGCGCGCGGTGTGGATGCCGGCCCGGGACGGTGCGCTTCCCCGGCGCTCGCGGGAAGGGCGGCGGGCGGAAGCAGCGCCGCCAGAACGATTAATACGATCGCGGTGTCGCGCATGCACGTACCTCTTGCTCTTCTAGGCGGGCGGGAGATCCCGCCCACCGGCAAGAGAGTGTAACACGCCAATGTTAAGCCCGTATTAAGCGGTTATTAAGAAAAGGTTAAGAAGCGTGTGGGGGTGTCAAGACCATATCCAGGAGCGTCTCGGGGCCATCCATGACGCGGGCCCGGGCGCTCAGAGCTTCCCAAAGGCGCCGCCCTTCCCCGCCGGTAAAATCGCGGGCAGGGGTTCCAGGTCCAGGACGGCGAGAGCGCGCGCCGCCCGCGCGGCGGCATCGAGGGGCGGCGGGGACGCGGCGGCGCCCCGCGTTACCAGCGTGCGGACCGGGAAATCGAACCCGAAGGCGGTTTCCTGGAGCGCGTAGGCGAGGCGGGCGGCCGCCCGCCGGGGCATCAGGCGGTACAGGTGGGCGCCATCCAGCAGCACGGCGCCCCGTCGCGGCGCGAGCGCCGGCGCCAGGCAGCGGAGCAGGGTCGACTTGCCCGACCCGTTGGGCCCGATGACGGCGACCACCTGCCCCGGCGCGAGCGCGCACGAGGCGCCGCGCGCGCGACCAGGCCGCGGCCGTACCCCGCCGACACGTCGCGGGCGACGAGGCTCACGGGGCGGCCCCGGCGCGGTGGGTGTTTGTGGGGGAAAAAAAAACGCACACACCCCCCCGGCCGCCGGTGATGAGGGGGGGCCGGAGGGAATCACGCCCCCCCCGGGGCACGCGGCCCGCCCCCCCTCCGGGGGCCCCCCGTCCACCCGCCCCCGCCGGGCGCCGCCCCCGACCACCATGGCCTCGTCGTCGCCACCGGCCCGGGAGGCGGCCTGCTCCTCGA
>JAUJNC010000278.1 GCA_030446525.1 Armatimonadaceae bacterium | reverse complement strand
CGGGCTGTGTGGGATGTGTGTCCCCGCCGTCGCTGGAGCTGGGAGAGTACAGTCGTATCTCAGGTTGTGACCATGGTGGGCGTTTTCGTGTAGGTGGTGTTAATGTACCGCGCGTACGGGGCGTTGGCCGAAGGGGAAGGTGCGGCATGAGGAAGCCGGTCGTCGCCATCACCAGGGGCGACCCCTCGGGTATCGGCCCGGAGATCATCTTGAAAGCCCTGGCGGACCCGGAGGTGTACCAGGAATGTACGCCGGTCGTGGTCGGCAGCGCGGGCATCTTTGCGTGGGCCGCCGAGCTCTTGGGGCTGGCGGCGTCGCTGCAGACCGTGAAGAGCCTTGCCGAGGTGCGGGGCGCGCCGGGCACCCTCGACATCTGGGACATACCGATGGACCGGGGGCAGGTGCAGGTCGGCGTGGAGGGCGCCGAAGGGGGGCGGGTGGCGGTCGAGGCGGTGCGCGCGGCGGTCGCGTTAGCTCTTGCCGGGCAGGTCGATGCCATCGCGACCGCGCCGCTGAACAAGGCGGCGATGGTCCGGGCCGGCTTCCGCTACGCGGGCCACACGGAGATCCTGGCGGACCTGACCGGCACCAAAGACTATTCCATGATGCTGGTCACCCCGGCGCTGCGGGTCGTGCACGTCTCCACCCACGTCAGCCTCCGGCAGGCCATCGAGCGGGTGCGGGCGGAGCGTATCGTTAAAGTGATACAGATCGCCGACGGGACGCTGCGGCGCATGGGCATAGAAAACCCGCGCATCGCCGTCGCCGGCCTGAACCCGCACGCGGGCGAGGGGGGGCTGTTCGGGCAGGAGGAGCGCGAGCAGATAGCGCCGGCCATCGAACGGGCGCGGCAGGACGGCTACGCGGCGAGCGGGCCCTACCCCCCGGACACGATCTTTTACCGCGCCAGCAAAGGGGAGTTCGACATCGTGGTCGCCATGTACCACGACCAGGGGCACATCCCCGTGAAGCTGTCCGGATTCGATACCGGCGTCAACGTATCGGTCGGGATGCCCTTCGTCCGCACGTCGGTGGACCACGGGACCGCGTTCGACATCGCCTACCAGGGCGTCGCCTCGCCAAAAAGCATGATCGAGGCGATCCTGCTCGCCGCCCGAATGACAAGGAGTTAAACAGTGAGTACGGATTTCCCGCACATGATCCCGATCCGGCAGCGGTTCCCGCGCCAGCGCGTCGAGGATATCCCGGGCGTGGTCCGCCGCGAGCTGGAGCGGATCCTGCCGCCCGACATAGCCGGCAAGCGCATCGCCGTGGCCGCCGGGAGCCGCGGCATCCGCAACATCGCCCTGGTGATCCAGACGGTCGTCTGCCACCTGCAGGCCCGGGGGGCCGCGCCGTTCCTCATCCCCGCCATGGGCAGCCACGGGGGCGCCACGGCGGAGGGCCAGGTGGAGGTGCTCCGGAGCCTGGGCGTCACCGAGGAGTACTGCGGCGCGCCGGTGCGCTCGTCCATGGAGGTCGTGCCGATCGGCGCGACGGATCGGGGCGTCCCCGCGTACCTGGACCGCCATGCCGCCGACGCCGACGGCGTCCTCCTGGTCAACCGGATCAAGACCCACACCGATTTCAAGGGCGAGATCGAGAGCGGCCTGATGAAGATGTCGGCGATCGGTCTGGGCAAGCAGACGCAGGCGCTCGTGCTGCACCGGGACGGCGTGCGGGGGATCCGCGACGTGATGAAGGAGGTCGCCGGGGTGACGCTGGCGAGCGGCAGGATCCTGGGCGGCGTGGGGATCGTCGAGAACGCCTACGACGAGACTGCGCACATCGAGGCGATAGCGCCCGCCGACATCCCCGCGCGGGAGGCGGAACTGCTCCGCTGGTCCAAGACGATGATGCCCCAACTGCCGGTCGAGGACATCGACCTGCTCGTCATCGACGAGATGGGCAAAAACTTCAGCGGTACGGGGATCGACACCAACATCATCGGGCGCATGCGGATACCGGGCGAGCCGGATCCTCCCTCGCCGCGCGTCAAGTACCTTTTCGTGCGCGCGCTCAGCGAGGCCTCGCACGGCAACGCCGCGGGCATCGGGCTGGTGGACCTGATCACGCGCCGTTTGTTCGACCAGATCGACCTCGAAGCGACCAAGCAAAACGTCGCCACCAGCACGTTCCTGGCCCGGGCCGCCATCCCCATCGTTCTGGACAACGACCAGGAAGCCATCCGGGAGGCCCTGCGGGCCTGCTGGGGCGTGCGGCCCGAGGACGCGCGCATCGTCCACATCCCCAACACCCTCGATCTGGAGAACGTCCGCGTTTCACAGCCGCTCCTCGGCGAGGTCGAGGGTCGGGAGGGCATCGAGATACTGGGACCCGCCGAACCCATGACCTTCGACGCCGGGGGAAACCTGAGGCAAAAGGGATGATCAGGGCAGCCGTGTGGGGCGGGGCGCGGTTTACTCCAGCGCTTCGATGGTAAACGCGGCGCCGTCCACGACATCCATGTTCAGGTTGTTGCCGTACAGCAGGCCCATGCCGGCGAGCGCATCGCCCTCGCCGGCATGAATGCGGATGGCACGTCGCTCGCCGTGCCAAAGCACAGTACCTTCGTATACGTCGAAATGCACAACGGCCCCGCCGGCGACGACCATAGGCTCGACGGTGAGAAAGGGCAGCGCGAGCCCGACAATCAGCGCGGAGGATAGCATGAGCGCATGGGTGAAGCCGGTGTCAACGGCAGCATCCACCTCCGCCTCACGCCCATCCGGCCCGCGCAACATGAGGCGAAGACGCGCCTCACGCTCCGCCGTGATAACTCCGGTCATCATAGGCGGGCCATCGCATCGGTTGCACCGATACGCCCGACGCCTTTGTAACCGACGCGCATCATATACAGCGCCGCGTCCGGGTGCTTAGCAAGCATCCGGTGCGCGAGTTCCAAGACGCTGTCGTCCTTGGTATTGTCGCCGATCTCGTACTCACCTGTCTCGATATCAATGACGACGATCTTGCCGAAGTTGCCCTCTTCGACCTCGGCGCGTATCTTCTCGTCATACAGTGCCCGGCCGCGTCGTGCGATCTCATCGGAAGGAAAGCGAGGGTGTGGCATTGTGGACCTCCAGAATGTGTTCCGAGTCTGTGTGCCAGGCACATTATACCTTATCGCCCCTCTACCTCATGCCGCCTGCCATGCCTCCCGTCATCCCGCCGCCCATGGCTCCCATTGCCTGTCCCTGTCCGCCCGCCGCGTCGGCGATCGCCTTGGTGGTGGCGCAGGAGGGATCAATGCCGCGCAGCATCATGCCCTGCCCGCGCGACTGGTGCACGGCCAGCGTGGGCGGGTCGGTCGGGTCGCGCATCTGCACCAGGAGGGTCGTGCGCGCCTCCTGGCTGGTGTTGATGCCCGACCCGTGGATGGTCAGGTACGAGAAAAACAGCACGTCGCCGGCCTTCGCCGGGACCGGCGTCGCCCGCTCGACCGGGTACTCGTCCGGGGACAGGTGCCAGCCGCCCTCTTTGATGTGCGGGAGCGGGCCGAGCTTGTGCGAGCCGGGCACCACGCGCACGCAGCCCTTCTCGACGGGCGCGTCGTCGAAGTGGAGGATGGCGGCGATCATCGAGTGCCGCTCGTGCGGGAAGTAAGGCACGTCCTGGTGCATCGGGAACGGCGAGCCCTTCTCCGGCGGCTTGATGAACATCTTGGTGTGGTGCAGCTGCACGTTCGGCCCAATCAGGTCGGCAACCGGGTCCACTAGCCTCGGGTCCACGATGAGCCGGCTGTAAACTGCACTCTGGAACTGCACGTCGTGACAGTGCAGGAGCTTGGTTGGGGCGCCTTCCTGGCCCACCCTCGCGCTCTTCCAGGTGGCGTCTACTGCTTGATGGCGGCTCAGGCGCTCGATCAGCTCGTGAGCCTCCCGTCGTAACTCCGCTGCCTCCTCAGGCTTCAAGACACCCTTCAACAGGAGATAACCGTTCTCCCCGTAGCTTGCAATCTGCTCGTCCGTCAGGGCTCGACCGCTTGTCCGGGTAACGCTCATACTGCCTCCTTGGAAACTCTCAGATCTCTTGCATGCTCATAGTTCGCCGGACAGCCCGACGGTGACCCCGCATAATCGTGACCCAAAAGTTCGGCTGTGCGGCACGCCCCGCCGACAACTTATGCGCGGCGCGGCGCGAGGAGCTCACCTCCTACAACTATGCCTGGTTACAAAGAGGGATTGGCCTTCCAGTAATATCGCCCTAAAACAGCGGTACTGTGGCCCTCCGTGGCCCTGCTCCGGTGATATGCTGGCGCGTTGCGGACGTCTTGTCACTGTGTTATACTCGACTTCGCGGACCTGAGGGGATGTAGCTCAGTTGGGAGAGCGCG
>JAUJNC010000277.1 GCA_030446525.1 Armatimonadaceae bacterium | reverse complement strand
CGCCGCCGACCGAGGGTGGGCAGGCCGGCACCCAGGGCGCCGCTCCCCAGGGCGCCGCCCCGGCGGCTCCCCAGGGTCAGCAGCCCTAGGACAGCGGCTAGGTAGTTCCGGCTGGCCGGCCCTCGGCCGGCGCCGGAAGCAGCTTGCCCGGATTCATGATCCCGGCCGGGTCGAGCCGTTCCTTCGCCGCGCGCAGCACGTCGAGCCCGAGCGGGCCGATCACGCCGGCCATCCAGGGCGAGTGGTCGCGGCCGACCGCGGGGTGTTGGGTGATCGTTCCTCCCCGCGCAACCATGGCCTCGCACGCCGCCGTCTTCGCAGCCCCCCACGGGTCGAGCTCGGCCCCGCATCTGGCGTATTTCGATGACTACGCGATCACGGCGGTCCCCGAGCCCGGCAGTATCGCCGTCATCGCGGCCGGGCTGCTGCCGCTGGTGGGCGCCGTCCGAAGGCGCCGCAGACGCCGGCCCGCCGCGTACGACCACGAATAGGCTCGAATCTTTTCACGGCGATGGGCGACTTCGCCTTGACCTCGGGCGAGAAACATGATTAAATAGAACTATCTCGAACACAGGAGGTGGTGGCTATATGAGTAGTCATAGTCTCCGGAGGGACCTCGCGGGCTAGGTTTTAGCCCAGGCTTGGCCTCAGGGTCATGAATATAGCCCAGGGGCGAGCTCTCTCCGCTCGTTGGGGGCCGGACGCGCCGTGAGGATGGCGTCCGGCCCCCGCGTGGTTTTAGGGGCGGCTACTGCGTCATCTGGAGGTAGCTCTGGTAGCGGTGCGGGTCTATCTGGCCGCCCTCCACGGCGGCGCGCACGGCGCAGCCCGGCTCCTGCCTGTGCCGGCAGTCCGTGAACTTGCAGTGGCCCATGAGGGGGCGCATTTCCGGGAAGCAATAGGCGACGTCCTCCGGGTCCAGATCCCAGAATGCCACCTGGCGCAGCCCCGGGGTGTCGGCCACCCAGCCGCCGAAGGACAGAGGCAGGAGCTCCGCCGCCACGGTGGTGTGCCGCCCCTTCCACGTCACGGTGCCGACGTCGCCCGTTTTGAGCTGCAGGCCCGGCTGCACCACGTTGAGGAGCGACGACTTGCCGGCGCCCGACGGCCCGCAGAAGGCGGAAATCTTCCCTTGGAGCGCTGCGCGCAGCTCCTCGACGCACTGCCCGGTGCGGACGCTGGTTGCGAGCATCCGGTAGCCGATGCGGCGGTACAACGCCGCCACCTCCTCGATCTCCTTTGGGGGGGCGAGGTCGGCCTTGTTCAGCACGAGGAGTATCTCGAGCTCGGCGTCCTCGGCGAGCACGAGGAAGCGGTCCAGCATCCACAGGTCCGGGCGCGGCTCGGCGGCGGCGAAGACGATCACCGCCAGCTCCAGATTGGCGACCAGCGTCTGCCGCTCCCGCTCGTTGCCGGATCGGCGCGCGAGCGCCGCGCGGCGCGGATGCACGGTCTCGATGACCCCGCGCCCGCCCTCTTCCTCGGTCACCTCGACGCGGTCGCCCACGGCCAGGGGGTCGGTTTCGCGCAGCTTCTTGACCCGCTGCACGCGCTGCCGCCGGTTCGCGCTCTCGGGATACGAGAGGTTTTTCTTCAGGTTGCCGCGCAGCAGGCAGGACACGACGCGCCCCGTGTCGGTCTGCACGGTGTACACGCCCCGCCCCGCCCGCAGCACAATCGCTTCACTCATGCCAGCCTTTATGGTAGCATAGGATGAGGACAGATGCAATCACGAGCCCGAAACCGCCCTAACATCCTGCTGATCACGACCGACACGCAACGCTGCGACACCCTGGCCTGCATGGGCAGCCCGCACGCCGTTTCGCCCAGCCTGGACCGGCTGGCGCGGGAAGGCGTCCTTTTCGACAACGCCCACACCGCGTCCCCGGTCTGCAGCCCGGCCCGGTGCAGTCTGCTCACCGGCCTGCACACGCCCGTGCACGGCTGCATCGAGAACGGCATCGGCCGGCGCACCGACTTGATGGTCTTCCCGGACCTGCTGGCCGGGGCCGGCTACCACAATATCATGGTCGGGAAGACGCACTTCGGGCCGGTGCCGGATTCCTTCCACGCCCGCTTTGTCCTGCGGGGCGAAAAGAACCAGGACGCCGACGATTTTTATGCCGAGCACATCCGGCGGCACGGCTACGGGCGGGCCACCGGCCACCCCAATCCGGTCCCGCCGGAGCTGTTCGTTGATGCCTACTGCGCGGACGTCACGATGCGCGAGATCGACCGGGCTGTGGACGAAAACAAGGGCCCCTTTTTCGCCTTCTGCTCTCTCCTCAGCCCGCATGGACCGATCGACCCGCCCGGCGCGTGGGCCGACCTGTACAGCGATCGCCCGCTGCCGGGCACGGACGAACCGGAGGCCCGAGTCGCCGACCAGCCCGCGCAGATGCGGCGGCTGCTCGGCATGGCCGAGGACGTGGTGGCGGGAAGGGTTGCGCGGGGCGGGTCCGATGCGGAGAGGCGGAAAGCGCAACGCCGGCTCTACTACGGGCTGGCCGCCTACTGCGATGCGCAGGTCGGCCGTCTGCTGGAGCACCTCGACCGCAGGGGGCTCCGGCAAAACACGCTGGTGATCTTCTCGTCCGATCACGGGAGCACCCGCTTCGACCACGAGTTCGAGGACAAGCACAACTACTACGACGCCAGCTGGCGCGTGCCGCTCCTCCTGAGCATGCCCGGCACGCTGCCGCAGGGCGAGAAACGGGATTTCGCGGTCTGGAACGACCTGACGGCAACGATCCTCGGCGCCGCCGGGCTGAGCAGCCCGGTCGTGCAGGGCTTCGACCTGTTCGACCCGCTCCGTCAGGGCCAGCCGTCGCCGCGCCGCTGCGCGGTCGGCACACTCTTCCTGTCGTGCGCGCTTGCCACCAGGCGGTGGAAGCTGGAGTACTACTTCGACGAGGGACGCGGGCGCCTGTTCGACCGCGCAAACGACCCGCGCGAGCGAAACGACCTGTACGCCAGCGCCGACCACCGCCCGGTCCGCGATGCGTTGCAGCACGCGCTTCTCACCTGGCGCTGCGAGACCGCCGACATCGGGGGCCTTCAGGACCGCTGCGGCGGGGGCGGCCCCGTCGCCAAGCGCGTGGCCCGGTGGGTCAAGGAAACCAGCGGCCTCGACGCCGAGCGCCGATTGAACGACCGCGCGCAGGCCGTCGATGCCTTGGCGTAGATCGGGAAGAACGCACCGGCCCGGAGCCTTCCCGTCCCTGTTTTTCCGCGGCAACCGTCCGCGCGTACGGCGGTTCTACCGCTTACCGTCCTCGCCGCATTAAAAGGAGCCAGTATGCTCGATAAGCGACGCTGCTGCCTACGGTAAGGCGGGAGACGCGTTTTTTAACTGCGCCGGGTTTGGCCTCATCCAGAACGTACCTTTTCAGGATCTACGGAAAGATCCGAAAAAGAGAATGCCATAGATTGCCCCCGACTCGCCATCTCCATCAGATACCCCCAGACTACCCCCTGTTGACCGGGAGATAGCTCCTTACCCGAGAGAGAACCTTGCTGGCGCAACTTTTCACGCTGTTCTGGAGTCAGCGTGCTGTATATCTCGTTGGCGGCATCTTTCATCAACTGCTCAATCGATTTGGAAGCATTATCTGCCGGATTGAAGATGAGGAAGAACACCTCACCTCTTCGCGACCAACGATAACTGTAGAGCCGTCCGATCGCATCAAGCACATCGGCAAGGCGCGCGTCGCTCAGTTGCAGCGTAAGTGCTTTACCTCGATGTGCCGGAACCCGCTCCACCACGAGGCTGACCCCCGCGGCCTTACTCAGCTCCTCAACGGCTTTGTTGATGTCGGCGTCCTTCAACGTCAACGAGACCTTCTTTTGTAGCAGCGGGTGATCATACACCGTTCGCAAGGGAACCGACGTATGCGTCACCTGTGCCCACGCGTCGCCGCTTAGCAACATGCCAAATCCGAGAGCGGCGCAAGATAGTAAGCCTGTTCTCATAAAGAAACTTCCTTTTCCGATGACCAGAGAATTTCCCGACGAATAACACGTGCGATATGCAAGCCGTTTCGTTCTGCTATAACATAGCGGCGGCGAAGCAGGTAGCGAAGTCTTCTATCTGCTGGGGTGCTGAACGCATCGACACGAGAGCAGGCCGCGCCCGTAGCACCTCTGCAATGGCCGCGTCTGTTTCTTCCTGTTGCTGCTTCGATGATCTCCACCTGGATGCTACTAACCGTAAGAGGAGCACCGGAAGGAGCATAGAAAGCAGCTGTGCCTCGAGGCGTGTCCAGGGGTGCTTCAATTCAAGTAACTGCTCAGTTCTGCACGGTTGCGGTTCTCTCGTCGTGATATAGTATAGTCG
>JAUJNC010000276.1 GCA_030446525.1 Armatimonadaceae bacterium | reverse complement strand
AACAACTCCCTGGTCACCATCGGGTTGAACCCATCGGGTGTAACGGCTCTGAGCAGTGCCAGCGGTCTCTTTGCCTTGGGTGGCACTCTCACGACCCTCAGACCGGGGAGCACCACGGAAACCGTTTTCGGATTTACCGTTGGCACTGAGACCCGTCCGTTAGTCGTGACCCTCATTCCCGAACCCGGCACCCTCGCCCTCTTTAGCACCGGCACCCTCACCCTGCTGGGCTGCGGCTGGCGACGGCGCCGGCGGGCGGTTTAAGACAAGTTTCCGACCGTCGCGCATAAAGAAGGGCCGGGAGGTACTTTTCCCGGCCCTTTGTTGTCCGCGGAGAGCAAACGTGTTTCGTCCCGGTCTTCCCCGTCGCTCCCGCTCTTTAAGGCAGATGTTTGGAGCGAACCTGGATGACGACACCGCGCAGCTCCAGCGTCGCCCGTTCCGCTCTCATTTGGGAAAGCAGTTTGTTCTCTTTGGTGTAGCGCTGGATCCGCACGTCCTGCAGCGCCCATCGGCCTCCGCTGCGGGCAGCCGCCTTGGCCGCCCTGATCATATCGTAGTTTCCCTGAACGTTCGCAACGCGAGAGATGACAATGTCTGTGTACCCCGTGTGGTTGGGGCCTATCCGTCGTGCCGAGGCCGACGTGGCGCGATACAGACTATAGGGCGCTTTGACATCGCCCGCGCGCGGCCGGGACGTTGCGTGAAACCGGCGCACCTTGCGCTGCAGATCCGGATTACCCACGACTCCCGCCGTGTCATCGGGCGTTGGCACGGCGGCGACATGGCCATCCGCATAAACGACGTTCCACTCTGCGGAACCGCCCGGGGTCCGGTGCGCTGCGGCGTCGCGCGCCAGGGTGATCACTTCGGCGTTCCGGATCCTGCGCGGCGGGTTGCCCACGCGGAGCTCCTTGTGGCTGAGCGCCGCGTTGGGCTGGTACGGGAGCTGCGTTTCCGGACAGGAAAACGCCGCCTGGGTTCCCCCGGTCTGCCCTTCGCGCTTGCGCAGCCCGGCGATGTACGGGCGAAGGCGGTTCTGCATCTGCGGCGCCGTGTTCATGAGAGGGAGCATGTCGTCGTAGTCCTGGGCGTACATAGAGAACGCCAGCCCCAGTCTCTTGAGGTTGCTCTGACAGGCATCGTGATTCTGGCCAGGGGAACCTGCCGCCCGGGCCGTTGCTGCGGGCCGCACCGTCGCCAGCGGAACCAGCACGCCCGCCATCGCCAGTGCGGCTGCGGCAAGCGTCCGGGGCGTTATTCGCTGCCGGCTGGCGCCCTCCGCAAGGATCGCCCGCAGCCGGCCCGGGATCTCGTGCCGCCGTGCGATCGTGAGAGCCGCCCCCGTGAACCGGCGCTGTCGGCACAACCCCTGGACGATCTCCAGCAGGTGGCGGGCGTAGTCGGATGCCTTAACTCCGGTAAGAAGAACCAGATCATCGCAAGCCTGCTCGCTCTCGGCGCGCAGCCGGCGGGCAAGGAGCCAGACCAGCGGGTTGCACCAATAAAAGGCACAGGCCGTGTGCGCGAGCATCTGGGCCAGCCAGTCGGCGCGCTTGATGTGCGCCATCTCGTGCAGCAGGACGACCCGCAGGCGCTCCCGGGGCCACGCGGGAACGCTCGCCGGCAGCACGACGACGGGCCGGAAGCAGCCCATGGTCATCGGCACGGCGGGCACGGCATCCGAGACGCCGGTGAGCACCGAGACGGGACGCTTCACATCGAGCGCGGCCCGCGCTTCCGTCACAGCGTGGGCCAGCGGACTCATGGCGGCTTGCCGGCACCGCCGCCGGATGCGCCGGGTCAAGGCAAGCCCCGCCAGCATCTGTGCGAGGACGATCGCGGCGCCTGCGAGCCAGACGCCGAGCACCCACCCCTGCCATCGGGGCGCGGCGGGGGTGATCGGCGCGGGCGCAGCCGGCAACACATCCGGCGACGCGGACGTGCGTGATCGTTGCGGTGCGAAGAGGGCAGTGGCCTTCGATGATTGCCTTTCCCTGCTGGAAGCAGCGTCTGTGGCAAGCAGTGCCTCCGCTCGTGTGGTGGGCACAAACACGAGGCCCGGCGCCATCGGCGCCTGCCAGCCCGGCACCGTCACGGAAAGCAGGGGCAGGCCGAGCAGGCCGAGCGTGGTAACCAGCCAGAGCAGGTGGCGAGACGCTGCGGAAGCGCGCCGCAGGGCAAGGCCCAGGATGCCCGCCGCCGACACCAGAACGAAACCCTTCACGATGACGTCGAGCAGCACCGGAACAGCCCCCAGTGCCGCGGGTAACAGGGACATCCGTTCCATGATCAGCGCCCTCCTTCTTTGGCCTGATCGATCATCTGCCTGAGCCGATCCAGTTCCTCTTGCGACAGCTCGGACTCTTTCACGGAAAGCAGTGTCGCCATCACCTTCTCCACCGAGCCGTCGAAGAACGTCTGCAAAACCTGCGACAGGACCGAGCGGCCCTCGCTGTGGCGGGGGCGGGTGGGCAGATAGATATAGCGCCCCTCTTCCTCGATGTGCTGGAGGTGCCCTTTGCTTTCCAGGATGCGAAGGTGCGTGCGTACGGCGGAGTTGCTGAGTGCGTCCGGAAGCGCCTCCATCACGTCGGCAGCGCTGACGCGTTCGTTCCGGTACACGATGTCCATGATCTGCTGCTCGCGGCGGCTGAGGTAATTGCCGGGCTTCTTCATCATGCGGCCTCTCCTTTGGCGGCCTTGTTAAAATATTAACATGTACGCCGCCGCCGCGTCAACACCTGGCGCCAAAAAATTACTTCCTGTCGCAGATTCCGGGATGAGGTAGACTGAGGTATCATAAACCGCCATAGGCGGCAGTGGAGCCTTGTCATGCCTGAGATTACCTTGATCCTCAAAGACGATGACGGAAACCAGAGCCAGAAGACCTTCCAGTTGCAGGGCCACTTGGACGAGCTCGACGGCATCGATGAAGCCGTGGGGCAGTTCAAGAACCAGGCACTGCCCCAGATCGAGCAACAGCTTCTGACCCATGCCCAAGAACGCGCCGCCGTGCAGGAGAAAAAAACGGTCGCTGACCGGTAATGGGGCCGATCCTGTCACGATTCGCACGCGTCACGGGCGTTTTACCCTGATGCGCCCCCGCCTGCGCGACCAGAAGGGCGAGGAAGTGCCTCTGCCGTGTCCGAAGATCTCTGAACCGCTGTGCTCTCGAGTCACCCCTACCCCCGCGCATCCCTGTCACCACAAACTCTGGTGCGGGTTTGGGATTGGCTCTACGAGCGCGAGCCGGCCAAAACCCGCGTCTCCCGGTTTGCTCAGCTGTCCCCGGCATGAGGACGCGGAATTCGGCAACGGGGTCAACATAGCTGTCGAAAGCCGCCACGCTCTGCCTGGTATTGCCGCCGGAAATGCCTCCCAGGAGGCGCCGAGCTGTTGCGTGTTTCAGATTCGCGCTGCTGAACAAACAAGGACCGGAGCCTTTGGTGACTGAAAAGTAGAGGTTTTGGCCAAGCAGGCATAGCTCTTTTCTTCCATCGAGCGATGGAGGCAAATCTAGCCTCTCGTGGCAGAAGGTTTTGGCCAGGGCGGATATTCTATGGCTCCTGAATTAGGCCGGAGCCTCGGTAAAGAGGCCATTTCCCCCTCCACCGTGGCGGCTTTAAGCAGCTATGTTTGTTCGAGGCCTATATTGGCCCGCCTGCCCTGACCCGGCAGGAACTGCTCACGAGGCGGCCACGCGTCACCGCACCCGCAATTCTACAGAGCCTCTTTCAAAAGTCGTTCATCCGGTGAGAGGCTTGAGCAACTGATCGGCGAAGAGCACCAGGATCGCAAACATCACATGTAGGTGCGCTTTCTTGTGCCCCCGCACCCGCAGGTTGCGGCAGCCGAACTCGTCCTTGAGCCGGCTATTGCCCCGCTCGGCCGTGCTGCGCTCGCGAAAACGCAGGATTGAGGCCGGTTCCAGAGGCACCGAACTGGCCGGACGCCGGTTCGGGTCAATGAGGGGAACATGCCCCAAGTCCCGGCTGGCCTGCTTTATCTCCTTGGCATCATAGGCCGAGTCCATCAGATCGTACAAAGAAGTCATCCGCTGTGCGGTGCGCCGGGCCATGGCAATGGCCACCTGGCTGTCGTGCAAAGATGCCGAGGTCGTCACCACGTTGACGGGCAGACCGCCGTCGGTCCAATCTATGTGCGCTTTCCAGCCGACCCAGAAGTGCCAGTGCCCCTTGGCGTCGGTCTTGGCGCCCTTGTCGCAAACACGGGGCAGATCCCAAAGCGCTTCTTCAATACTCTGGGTCAGTTGCTTCTGAAGGCGCGTCGGCTCGGCAGGTTCTGGCACCTCGCCTTTCTTGGGCCGTCCCCGCTTCTTCTTGGG
>JAUJNC010000275.1 GCA_030446525.1 Armatimonadaceae bacterium | reverse complement strand
CGCGCGCAACAAGAGCGGCGGCTCTGCCCCGGCGTTGACGACGCTCATCTCGCCGGTGTGCGGGTCCAGGAGGGCCAGCGTCAGCGTCACGAATCCTTCCTCGGGCTGCTCCTCGAAGTGCTTGGTGTCGCACACGTAGTCGTTGAGGCGCGAGAGGATGTGGGCCGGGCTGCGCGGGTACTCGCGGGTGAAGGCCCGCAGCACCTCCTTGACCTGAATGGCCCGCGCCGCCGCCTGGAGCCCCTTGCCCGAGGCGTCCCCCACGGCAATAGCCACCCGCCCGTGCGGCAGGGCGAACGCGTCGAAGAAGTCACCCCCGACCTGCGCCTCCGAAAGCGCTGCCTTGTAGCGCGTGGCAACCGCCAGACCGGGGAAGGCGTCCTCGGCCACCTCCAGGATGAGCGGGCGTTGCAGCGCGTCGGCGATGTTCTTCTCCCGCGCCAGCGCGGCCTGGAGTGCGTCCTCCATCTTCTTGCGCTCGGTGACGTCACGGGCCACCTTGGAGAAGCCCCGCAGCTGCCCGGCCTGGTCATAGACGGGCCGGATGACCACGTCGACATGAAAGCGCGTGCCGTCCTTCTTCATGCGCACGTGGGTCTCCTCGTAGACGCCCTTCTCCAGAGCCTTGGCCAAGTTGTACTCGGGCCAGCCCCGCTCTTGGTCCTCGGGCACGTAGAGGATGCGGCCGTGCCGGCCGATGATCTCCTCGGCCTTCCACTGCTTCATGCGCTGTGCCCCGTCGTTCCAGAGCACGACACGGCCCTGCGGGTCCAGCATGCACATGGCGTAGTCCTTGGCGCCGTCCACGACCAGGCGCAGATGCTCCTCGGTCTCTTGGAGCCTGTCCTGGAAGCGCTTGCGCTCGGTGGCGTCGCGCAGCATCTTGGCGAAGCCCTTGAGCTCGCCGCTCTGCTCCCGCAGAGCGATAAGCAGGCCGCTGGCCCAGAACAGCGAGCCGTCTTTCCTCTGGTGCCAGCGCTCGTCCTCGGCTCGGCCCGCTGCCGCAGCGGTGCGCATCTCCTCGCGGTCGGCACCCTGCTCCCGGTCCTCGGGCGTGAAGAGGAGCGAGGCGTGCCGGCCGACGAACTCGCCCTGCTCGTAGCCTAGAATGCTCCCGACGCCGGGGTTCCAGGTGAGGATAGTGCCTGCCAGGTCGGTGACGAAGATGGCGTAGTCGCGCGCGTTCTGGGCCAGGAGCCGGTAGAGCTCGCCCTCATCGCAGGGCAAGGGGGTATCATCCATATGCTATGAATTCCCTGGGCTACCAGCAAAAACCTGCCGCCCATCGTCTTCCCCCTACCTCATCAGTGTTGGGTTTCCCGCAACAAACAGTCTGGTAGGTACAAGGCCCTTTTTGCTGCAAGGCTTTTACCTATTCTCTTTTTCTCTTTCAACAGCTAAACGTAGGCATTCTCTGCCGCGCGTACCGAGCGGGCAGCTCGCAAGGCAAGTATTCGTACCGTAAAGGTGATATAATAACTTAACAGTCACATATATCCTCTGCCAGACCGTGAGTCTCACCCGCTTTCGCTCTTCCAGTCGATACACGGCCAGGAAGAGCAACCAACGCGGCGCCAGGGGAAGCGTATCCCACTCCGCCCGCAGCACCCCCCTCTTCCTCACTCGGGAGGTAAGGCCATGGGAATAAGTGAGCACCCGTTGCAGGCAGCGCCGGGTCAAGACGCGGGGCAGCAGACGATTCAGCAGGACCTCGACGCACCGGCAAACAGCGCATCCCACAGCAGGCAGAATTTTGTCTACTGCTTGGGGCAGCGCGGGGAGGTCCCGGAACAGAGCGAAGAAGTCCTTCTAACCCTTAGGCATGCCAACGAGCAGTTCTGTCAGTTCCTGGGGAGCGTGAGGGACTACGGCATCTTCCTGACGGACCGGGCGGGGCGCATCGCGGTCTGGAACGCCGGGGCCGAGCACATCACGGGCTGGGCCGAAGCCGAGGTACTCGGGAAGCACGCCTCCCTCATCTTCACCCCGGAAGACAAAGAGCTAAGCGAGCCGCAGAAGGAACTAGCCACGGCAGAGGCACAAGGCCGCGCCGAAGATAAGCGCTGGCACCTGAAGAAAGACGGCTCTTGCTTCTGGGGCAGTGGTGTGATGACCGCGCTCAAGGATGAGGCCGGCAACCTGCGCGGCTTCTGCAAGATCCTGCGGGACCTCACCGAGCGCCACCAGCGGGAAGAGGAACGGAAAGCCGCCGCCGAGAAGGACCGGCGCATCGCCGAGGCCCTCCAGCGGGCGATGCTGGTGCCCGTGAAGGAGGACGCCTTCCCTGGCGTCGCCGTGGCGACTCTGCATGAAGCCGCCCTGGAAGAAGCGCAGGTCGGCGGCGACTTCTTCGACGCCTTCCTGCTCGGAGACAATCTCCTGGCGCTCGCGGTCGGAAACGCCTCCGGCAAGGGGCTTCCCGCTGCGGCTCGTACCACACAGGTCAAAGACGTGCTGCGCGCGTTCCTTCGCTCCTTTGAGGATGCCGACGCACCTCGCGCTATGGCTCGCCTCAATGACTACATTTGCGATAGTAAACGTCTGGATGCCTCTGACGGTGAAGGCTTCGTTTGTCTCTCGCTGGTGCTCCTTGACACGGCAACCGGGGAGGCGACTTTCACGGTCGCGGGGGCGGAGCCGCCGCTGGTGCTAATGGCCGGCGGGGAAGTGGAAATGATCGAAGCTCCCGGCCTGCCGCTGGGCGTCTTGCCGCAGCAAGAGTACCCGGGAACGACGTTCCACCTTGAGCCGGGGGATACGGTGCTGCTCGTGAAGGACGGTAGCACCGAAGCTAGGCTGGGTGGGGCATTCCTCTCCTTCGAGGGCATGATAGAGCTCGCCAAACAAGCCGTGGCAGCGGGCTCCGTTCCTGAGGCGGCGCAGAAGGTGCTCGACGGGGCCAAGGCGTTTGCCGGCGGGCACCTGCACGACGACGCGTGCCTGCTGCTGGCGCGAAGAAGGTAAGGATGTCTGTCCCGGTACGCGAACCCAGGGCCAATGCTCTCCTTCCCGCCCGAAGCGTGGTCGCGCTCGCGGCCTCGGCCGGCGGGCTACACGCGCTGGGCGAGGTACTTTCTGCCCTCCCCGAGAGCTTCCCGGCCGCGCTCGTCATCGTGCTGCACCTGTCTCCCAAGCACAAGAGCTTCCTGGCGCAGATACTGGACCGGCAGACCGCTCTGCAGGTGCGGGAAGCCGGGCAAGGCGACTGCCTCCGTGATGGCCTGGTCTTCGTGGCCCCGCCGGACCGCCACCTCCTGGTGGGTCCGGGCGGCATTCTCTCGCTCTCCACCTCCGAGAAGGTCCACTTCTGCCGCCCTGCCGCCGACCCACTCTTTGCGTCCGTGGCGGCGGTGTACGGGCAGAGGGCCGTAGGCGTGGTGCTGACCGGGGGAGATGGCGACGGGTCGCGGGGCCTGCAGGCCGTCAAAGCGGCGGGCGGGAGGACCATCGCCCAGGATGCGGCGACCTCGCAGAACCCGAGCATGCCCCGCTCGGCCGCGGGCACCGGGGACGTGAATTTCGTGCTGCCGCTCTGCCAGATAGGTCCGTCCCTCGTGGAGCTACTCCTGGGCGCCAACGAGAAGGTATGAACCTACGGACGCACCAGGGTTTTTGCATGTCATCCGCGAGTAGTGCTGTTGAGAAACAACGGCAGGCGGTCATGGAGCATCTGGCAGAGATGCTCTGCTATGCCGCCCCAAATGGATAAAGTCCAGCTAAGCCCCGCGTACGGCATCCTGGTCCACTGCCACCTGCGCTGGCATTTCGTGTGGCAGCGGCCCCAGCACATCCTGAGCCGTCTTTCCGCGCACCACCCGATCCTTTTTCTGGAGCCGTGGGCGCCCTTGCCCGAGGGGGAGACCCAGCCGCGCATGGAGGCGGAGCCTGTCTCGGCCACGCTAACGGTCGCTCGGCCCCTGCTCGCCCGCCACACGGGTGATCCCGCCGAGGACGCCCGGGTAGACGCCGGGAACCTCCGGTGCTGGATCGACGGACTGAACGAACTCGTCCACCGGCAGGGGTGGCTGCACCTGGTCCACTGGTTCTACGACCCTATGGCCGCAGGAGCCAGGGCCATGTATAACCCGGTCGCGGTCGCCTACGACTGCATGGACGAGCTGGCCCACTTCAAGTTCGCGCCGCCCAACATAAAGCAACGGGAAGACGACCTGATGGCGGCGGCGGATGCGGTCTTTACCGGCGGGCCGTCGATGTATGCGGCGCGCAAGGACCGGCACCCCAACGTACATCAGTTCAATTCGGGCGTGGACGTGGACCATTTCCGCAGGGCGCTCGGCCCGGAGACACCGGTGCCGGACGACATTCGGGAGTTGCCCCGTCCCGTGCTGCTGTACTACAGCGTGATCGATGAGCGGACGGGCTGGGATAACCTGGCGGCCGTCGCGG
>JAUJNC010000004.1:19552-63579 GCA_030446525.1 Armatimonadaceae bacterium | reverse complement strand
CGGGCGCGCCGCCGCCCCCGGAGCCCCCCGCCCCCGCCCGCGCCCGCACCACCCACGACGACGCAGCGCCCGACGGGGACCCGTCGGGCACGGCGGCGGGCTGGCGCGCGCCCGCCGGGGACGCAGTGGTCGGGGAGTTCCGCGAGGAGCGGTAAAGGGACCGATGGCGACAAAGCGCGATTTCTACCAGGTTCTGGAGGTCGATCGGGGCGCGGGCGAGGGCGAGATCAAGTCGGCCTACCGCAAGCTCGCGCTCAAGTACCACCCGGACGTCAACCCCGGCGACAAAGAGGCCGAGGAGAAGTTCAAGGAGGTGGCCGAGGCCTACGAGGTGCTGTCCGACGCGGACAAGCGCCAGATGTACGACCGCTATGGGCACGACAGCCTGAACGGCGGGGGCGCCGGCGGCTTCGGGGGTGGTTTCGGCGGCTTCGGCGACATCTTCGACATCTTCTTCAACGGCGCGGCCCAGGGGCGCGGCCGCTCCGCCGTCCAGCGCGGCTCGGACCTGCGCTACGACCTGGAGGTGACGCTGGAAGAGGCGTACGCGGGCGTCGAAAAGACGGTCCGCTTGCAGCGCATCGAGACCTGCGACACCTGCGGCGGTTCGGGCGCCGCCCCGGGCACGAAACCGGTCACCTGCACGGCCTGCAACGGCCAGGGCCAGGTGCGCCACACGCAGAACACCATCCTGGGCACGTTCGCCACCGCCGCCCCCTGCGCCCGCTGCGGCGGCACGGGGCGGATCGTGCCCACGCCCTGCCCCGCCTGCCAGGGCCAGGGGCGCGCCCGCAAGGTCCGCGAGTTCACCATCAACGTCCGGCCCGGCGTGGACGACGGGATGCGCTTCCAATACCCTGGCGAGGGCGAAAGCGGCGCATTAGGCGGCCCGCCCGGCGACCTGTACGTCTTCTTCCACGTCAGGGAGCACCCGCTCTTCGAGCGGCAGGGGCAGGACCTTTTCATTGAGGTCCCCATCTCCTACACGCAGGCGGCGCTCGGCGACGAGATCTCCGTCCCCACGCTCGGCGGCGAGAAGGGCACGATCGCCGTCCCCGAAGGGACGCAGACCGGCACCGTCTTCCGCCTGCGCGGTTTCGGGATGCCCGACATCAACGGCCGCGGCGGCAAGGGCGACCTGCACGTCGGCGTAAAGGTGGAAGTCCCCGCCCGCCTCACCGACGAGGAGAAAAAGCTGCTGCGCCAGCTGGCTGTCCTGCGCGGCGAGAAACCTGCCCAGGAGTCGAAGGGCATCTTCGGCCGCCTGAAGGAAGCCGTCCTCGGCCACGAGGAGTGACCTTTCGCCTTCGCGCGAAGCAGATGCAGATGTGGCATGTTGACCGGCTCCCCCTTCCCTCGGAGGCACAAGGAGCGAAGCGAGGCAGTGGGCAGGGGGGATAGGTGCGCTGGGCGGAGATAACCATCGCGGCGCGCGGGGACGTGCAGGAAGCAGTCGGCCTACTCTTCACAGATATTGCCGGCTGTCAGGGCTACACCACGACGCTCGATGAAGTGATTGGCTATCTGCCGATGGATGACCGTCTGGAAGGTACGCTGCTTCGGCTCCGCGAGGCGCTGCGCGCCCTGCCCGGCGCGGGCTTCCCGGGTGCCCCCGCCGACATCACCGTCCGTTTCGTCGAGGAGGCGGACTGGGCAAACGCCTGGAAGCAGTACTTCAAGCCCCAGCGCATCGGCGGGCGGCTGGTGGTGAAGCCGACGTGGGAAACCTGGCAAAAGTCGCCTGAGGACGTGGTGGTGGAGATAGACCCCGGCATGGCCTTCGGCACCGGCCTGCATGCCACTACCCGCCTGTGCCTGCGCTCCCTGGAGGAACACGTCGCCCCCGGCGTCCAGATCGCCGACGTGGGGACCGGGTCCGGCATCCTGGCCGTGGCCGCGGCTTTGCTGGGCGCGGCGCGCGTGACGGCGGTGGATATCGACCCCGTGGCCGTGCGCATCGCGCGCGAGAACGTCGCCGCGAACCACGTCGAGGGCGCCGTCACGGTCGCGGAGTCCCCGGTCCCACCGCCCGGCACGTTCGATATCGTGGTGGCCAACATCCTCGCCGATGTGATCCTGGGTATGGCCCCCGCCCTGCGGGACGCCCTGCGCCCGGGCGGCCTTCTGATCGCCTCCGGCATCATCGACACGCGCGCCGGCGACGTGCGCCGGGGGTTAGAGGCGGTCGGCCTTTCGGCGGGGCAAACACGGGCGGAGGGCGAATGGGTGGCGGTCCTGGCAAGGAGGGACGAGGAATGAGGGGCAGGGGATGAGAAAGGATAGTCGGTTTTCCTCTTCCCTCCTCCCCCGTCCCTCGTCCCCTGCGCGTGGCATCTCCCTGCGCGCCGTCCTGCTGGGCCTCGTGCTCACCGTCCTCAACGTCTGGTGGGTGACCCTGGTCGAGGTGCGGTATTACATCCTCGACGGGTCGTCGCTGCCGCTGTTCGTCACGCCCGTCTTCCTGCTCCTGGTCCTGGTCATCGGCAACGCCGCGATGATCCGCCTTTTTCCCCGCTTCGCCCTGCGGCAGGAGGAGATGCTGACCGCCTACCTGATGGCCGTCCTGTCCAACGCTTTCGCCGGGCACGACATGCTCCAGAACTTCTTCGGCACGGTGACGCACCCCTACCACTTCGCCCGGCCCGAGAACGGCTGGCAGGAACTGTTCCTGCGCAACCTGCCCCGCGGCCTGTTCGTCACCGACGAGCAGGCGCTCGAGCTGTGGTACCGGGGCAACGTCGGCGCGGATCGGGCGACCGGGTACCTCGTCCACTGGGTCGTGCCGCTCCTGCTGTGGGGCGTTTTCTTCCTCGTCCTCGCGTTCCTGTTCGGCTGCGTCACGATCCTGTTTCGCAAGGCGTGGACCGAGAACGAGCGGCTCGCCTTCCCGATCATCCAGCTGCCGCTCGCCATGACCGAGCCGGCGGGCGGGCTCTTCCGGGACGGGCGCATGTGGATCGGCTTCGGCGCGGCCTTTCTGATCGGCCTGTTGAACGGCGTCCACGAGCTGTACCCTTCGGTCCCCAACGCGCCCTGGATCAAGCTGTACAACGTCGGCCAGTTCTTCACCAACCAGCCGTGGGAGGCGATCCGCAGCTACGGTATGCAGACTTCGTTCTACCCGTTCGCGATCGGCCTGGCCTACTTCATCCCCCTCGACCTGGCGTTTTCCTGCTGGTTCTCGTACCTCCTGGCGCGCGGCTACTTCGTCGCCGGGCGCGCGGCGGGGTGGGACGGGCCGTCGGCGGCGCAGGGCTGGCCGTTCCTGCGGGAGATCTCCTCCGGCGCCTGGATCGGGCTGGCCCTCGCGCTCCTGTGGGCGCACCGCAGGTACCTGGCCCACGCCTTCGACCTGGCCTTCGAGCGCGGGCCCGCGGCGCGCGTTTCGCGCACCGAGGAACCGATGGAGGCGCGGCGTTACCGGTGGGCGTGGCTCGGCATCTTTTTTGGCACCCTGTTCCTGCTCGGCTGGGGCAACTTCGTCGGCCTGTCCCCGGCGGTCACTCTCGGGTTCTTCGGCATCCTGTTCGCCCTGTCGCTCGCCATCACCCGGGTGCGCGCCGAGTTCGGCACGCCGCACGAGATCAACTTCGTCAAGCCCGCCGACATGCTGGTCACCCTGTTCGGAACCAACACGCTGGGCGGCGCCAACCTGATCGGCATGCAGACGATGTACTGGTTCAACCGCGGATACCGCTGCCACCCGATGCCCAACTATCTGGAAGGGTTCAAGATGGCCGAGGGGCGGGACATGCCGTTCGCCCGTCTGACCGGCGTCATGGTCCTCGCCTCGGTCGTTTCGCTTCTTGCCGCCTACGCCGCGAACTACTACGTCACCTACGACGCCGGCGCGACAGGCAAGGCCGCGGGCTACAAGCGCTGGGTGGGCAACGAGGCGTTTAACCAGCTCGCGAACTGGCTGCGGCTGGGGCAGTCGGCGGGCGCCTCCAATTTCTGGTTCTTCGTCGGCGGGCTGGCCCTCATCGGGTCGCTCGCCGCGCTGCGGTCCGCATTCCTGTGGTGGCCGCTCCACCCCGCCGGCTTCGCGCTCGGCATCTCGTTTGCCATGAACTACTTCTGGCTGCCCGTGTTCGTCGCCTGGCTCGCCAAGCTCCTCATCATCCGCTACGGCGGCATGAACGCCCACCGGCGGGCGATCCCCTTCTTCCTGGGCCTGATCCTGGGCGACTACACCGTGGGCGCGCTCTGGTCCCTGCTCGCCCTCTACCTGGGGCAAGCCACCTACAAGATCTTCATCTGACGACGGACATCAATCACGGTGGGCAGCCGCTCGCCCGCCAAGCGACGGCGCTCCTCCTCTGCCACGGTGTCTTCGGACAGAAAAGTGATGACGACCCGCGCCCATCGCACGTCCGCAGGCTGCTCTACCAGCTCGACCTTGCCGTTCTCATAGACACCTTCTACCGCCAGCAACGCCACTTTCGCACCTCCGTTCCACCGCCCTCCCCTTCCCCTCTCCACTCGGGGCAGGGGAAGGGGCCAGAAGGAAGTATTCGCGCAAAATGCCCTCTATTCGTGCAGGGGACCTGCGCCGGCTCCCGCCGGCTGGGTCATCTCCACAGTGGGGCGGCCGTCCCGATCCCGCCAAACGCCGCACGGGCCGCCGCCCTCGCTGACGCCCAGCTCGACCTGGGAGCCGTCCATCCGCAGGACGGGGTGGTAGTACTTGCCCACCTCCCGGGCCTCGCCGACGATGTAGTGGCCGATCAGGGCGCGGCGGAACCGGTCCGCGCTCGTGTTGGGGTAGGAGCCGTGGATGAGGGAGCCGTTGAAGAAGAGGACGTCGCCCGGCCCCATGCGGACGGGCACGACCAGCATCCCCTCGGGGACGGGCACGGTGACGTCGGTGAAGCTGACCTTGGTGTCCGCCTTCTCGGTGCAGAGCACGGGGAGCTTATGGCTGCCGGGCGCGACCTGCATGCAGCCGTTCTCCTCGTCGCAGGGGTCCAGGGCGAGCCAGGCCGCCATGCAGGTGCCGGGCTGGACGCGCAGGTAGAACTGGTCCTGGTGCAGCGCCTGGCCGCGCGCGCCCGGCGGCTTGAAGTAGAGCATGGTCTGGACGGCGTAGGGCTCGCCGCCCAGCAGGCCGGTCATGCAGGCGCTCAGGCGCGCGTCGAGCAGGAAGCGAAGGCTCGCCTCGTCCCAGCGGTGCATGTGGATCATGCGGGGGAAACGCTTCAGCGGGTCGGCGCTGGTCAGATCCACCCCCGCGGAGTCGCCGGGGTAGCTGTCCGCCGCGCGCAGCGCCATGTAGTGCTCGCGCAGGCGGCTCACCTCATCCGCTTCAAACAGGCCGCGCACGAGCAGGTACCCGTCGCGCTCGTAATCTTCCCGCTGCTGGTTCATAAGCATCCCGTCCCCTCTCATGTTAGTGATCGTCTTTGGCGTCCGGATCGGCCGGGGCCATCTCCATCATGCCACTTGCCATGTCGGCCATCATCGCGGCGGCGAACCGGCTCTGCGCACGCCGCTCCTCGGGCGAGAGCACGGCGGCGCAGGCCGCGCCGAAGCGGGGCAGGGCGAACGGCAGATGCGTGTCGCCGCGCGCCAGGATATGCGACCCGTTGGTCATCCGGGTGATCGGGTCCACTTTGGTGGCGGCATGCGGATCGTTCGGGTTGGCGACATCCGCGCCCCACTGGGTGAAGGAGCGGGCGTTGCAGTAATGGCTGACAAACGAGCGGCGGAACCGGTCGGCCGTGAAGTTCTCCTTGCTGCGGTGCAGGATATGCCCGTTGAAGAAGACCACGTCGCCCGCCCGGGCAGGCACCAGCACCTGCGGGTACTTGTCGGCGATGGCGGCCAGATCGTTCTGCGCGTCGTCCGGGTTGCTGACGCCGCTGACGTACTTGATACCCTCCAGCTCCTTGTGGCCGAACTGATGCCCCTCCCGGGGCGGGTAGATCGGCTCGGCGTGGCTGCCCAGCGCCATCCACATCGCGCCGTTGCGCTCGTCGCAGTCGTCAATGGCGATCCACGCCCCGCACAGCGTGTCCGGGTGCGTGGGGATGTAGTAGCGGTCCTGGGGCCACCCCTGCCCCGGCTTGCCGGGCGGCTTCAGGAAGAGCATGCTCTGCATCGCCATCACGTCCGGCCCGATGAGCGCCTCCAGCACGTCCAGGACGCGCGGGTGGAGCAGATACCGTTCGTGGAGCGCCAGCTTGCGGTGCAGCATGTGGATGCGCAGAAAGTGCTGCGCCTTCTCCTCCGGCGAAAGGTGCGCGGGCGGCGCCTCCAGTCGTTGGCCCGTCGTGCCGGTGTCCCGGGTCACGTCCCGGGCCGCCATCTCCCCGTCCTGGTCGGGCAGGCGGCCCGGGATCAGGTCCTCGGTGTGCTCGCGCAGCTCCGCGATCTCCCCGGGCGACACCAGGTCGCGCACCACGAGAAAACCCTGCCGGCGGAAGGCGATGTACTCCTCGACGGAAACGCGGTAGCGCTCCCTGTGTTCGAGGTAGCGTGTTATCTCGGTATCTGTTTGCGGCGAAGCGGCGACCATGGGCGTCCCTCTTTTTAGATGGTTTTAGCCACAGTATAGCGCCGGTCAAACCTCAGGGCAATAGCCGGCATTGGTCAATACCTGTCTGAAATTGACCGGGCGGCGCGCAGCAAGCGCGGCGTCGGGGGCGTCGCGCCCGCCTGGATCGCCTTGCGCAGGTCAGTGGGCGAGTGGCCGAAGGCCTCCTTGACGCGGCGGGAAAAGTGATAGGTGCTGGCGAACCCGCACAGGGCGGCGATCTCGCCCACGGCGTAGTTGCTGCGCGCCAGGAGGACGGCGGCCCGGTCCAGGCGCGCCAGGCGCACGGTCTCGACCGGCGAGCGGCCCGTGGACGCCTTGAACCGGCGGCACAGGTACTCGGGCGTGACGCAGGCGGCCCCGGCCAGCTCCGCCAGGCCGATGGCCGCGGCCGGCTCGTCCTCCAGGCGGCTCTGGATGTGGGCGAGCGCGCGCTCGACCGGGTCCGGCAGTGACTCGCGCGGCACGTCCCCGGCCGCTATCTCGCCGGTCACGAAAGCCGCCAGCAGGCCGGCTATCGTGAGCCGGCACCGCAGCGGGTCCCCCTTGCCGCCCCAGGTGAGCAGGTGGCGGAACAGGGGGCGCAGGATGTCCCCCTCCTCCGGCAGGCGCGCCAGCGGCCAGCGCTCGGGCCGGGGCCACCCGGAGGGGAGGACCCGGATCTGGAAATGGAAGTAGCCGTGGCGCGTGCCTCGGCGCGGGTCCCACCGGAAGAAGTCCGTGGCGGGCGGGCGGCACAGGACGACGGTCCCCGCCGGGGCAGGGACGACCCGGTCCCCCCACCGGTACTCGGCGTCGCCTTCGATGATCCAGACGAACTCCCAGTCGCGCAGGCTGCGCGGCCCGAACGTCGCCCCCGCCGGGTAGGTGGCGACGCCGAACGCCCGGGGCAGGGTCAGATCAAGATCCGTGAGCATAATCAGGAAACGTTCCTCCGGCGTCGTGTTTGACAGCGGCGATCCGCTAACGCTATACTACCCAGCGACCAAGAAGTCCTGTCGGAGACACGGGCAAACCGAGGAGGAATGTACGGATGAGCCAGGAAACGTTTCTGATCCTGCACGGCTGGGGCGGCAACAAGCCCGCGCACTGGCAGGAGCATCTGGCGCCGGCGCTCGCGGCCGAGGGCGCCCCGGTCCACTACCCCAGGATGCCGGACCCGACCGCGCCGAACCGGGAGGCCTGGCTGGAGCGGCTGGAGATAGAACTGCAGGCCGTCCCCGACCGTGCGCCGCTGACCGTGCTCTGTCACAGCCTGGGGGCGATCACCTGGATGCACTACGCGCCGCGCGCCACCCGGCAGACCGCCGACCGGGTGCTGCTGGTCGCGCCGCCCTACGTGATGCCCGACATCCCGCCCACCGACGCGCCGCCGGGCGTGGCCGGCTTCTTCCCGCCGCCGATGGACCCCGCAGCGATCGCGCGCGCCGCCCGCGAAACGCACCTGGTCGCCTCCGACACGGACGACTTCGCCACCTTCGAGCAGAGCAAAGCCTACGCCGACCGGCTCGGGATCCCGATCCACCTGCTCCCGGGCGCGGGTCACATCAGCCCCTACTACGGCTACGGCGAGTGGCCCTGGGTGCGGGACTGGTGCCTGCGCCGCGCCGGGCTCCCGCCGCAGCCGCGCACCGGTTAAGGGCGGCGATCACTTACCGATGCAGAAGCGGGCGAAGATGCCGGCGATGATCTCCTCGCGGGCGGTCTCGCCGGTGATCTCGCCCAGCGCCTTGAGGGCGCCGTGCGCGTCGACGGCGACGAGCTCGGGCGGCAGGCCCGCTGCCAGCGTTTGGCGCGCCGCCGCGAGCGATGCGGCCGCCTCGCGGAGCGCCGCCTCGTGCCGCGCCGGGGTCACCAGGACCGCGTCCGGCTCGTAGGGCGACCCCCGGTCGCCGCGCGCGCGATGGCGGCGGAAAGCTCCGGCAGGTTCCGGCCGGTCGTGGCGGCGGTGGCGACGACGTCCGTATCGGGGCCGAGAAGGCGGCGCCTCGCCCGCCGTGGGGAGCGGGTCGGCGGCGTCGGCGCTTGTTGACGGCGGCCACCACGGGCTGTCCGGCCAGCGACGCGAGGAATTCCCGGTCCTCGGCGGTCAGGGCCGGCCGCGGCGTCCAGGACCGCCACGACGACGTCGGCGATCCCGGGCGGCGGCGCGGGCCCGGTCGACGCCGATGCGCTCCACGGATCGTCGGTCGCGCGGATGCCGGCGGTGTCCAGGGCGCGCACCGGCAGGCCCTGGAGGTTGAGCGCCTCCTCCACCACGTCGCGCGTCGTGCCCGGGATGTCGGTGACGATGGCCCGCTCGGCGCCCGCCAGGGCGTTCAGGAGCGACGACTTGCCGACGTTGGGCCGCCCCGCCAGGACGACGGTCACGCCCTCGCGCAGCCGGCGCCCGGCCGGCCGTCGCCAGGAGACGCGCCACCTCGGACTGGGCGCGGGCGAGCGGCGCGTCGACGGACACCGGGTCGACCTCGCCCACCTCCTCGGGGAAATCGATGGAGGCCTCGATCTGCGCCAGCGCCTCTTTGATGGCCGCGGCGGCGCGGTGCACCACCTCCGATAGCTGCCCCGCGACCTGCCGCCGCGCCGCGCGCTGCGCCGACAGGGTGCGCGCCGCGACCAGGTCGGCGAGCGCCTCGGCCTGCGCCAGGTCCATCTTGCCGTTTGCGAACGCCCGCTCGGAAAACTCGCCGGGCGCGCGGCGCGCGCGCCGCCGCCGGAACCGCCCGGAGCACCCGGCCCAGCGTGACAACGCCGCCGTGTCCCTGGATCTCGACCACGTCCTCGCCGGTGAGGAGCGGGGCGAACGGAACACGGCGACGAGGGCGTCGTCGACGTCTTCGCCGGTCTCCGGGTCGCGGACCGTGGCGCGGTGCAGGGTGTGGCCCGGGTACTCGGCGGTGGCGCGGCGCGCCGACGCCCGGCGAGCACCCGGTCGGCGACGGCGAAGGCGCGGGGGCCGGCAAGCCGCACCACGCCGACGCCGGCGGGGCCGGTCGCCGTGGCGATGGCCGCGATGGTGTCTGCCGGGGCGGGCGTCACGGGCTCAGACCGGGGAACTCGATGGGCGGCGCCGGCGTGTCGGGCCGGGGCCGCGACTGGCCCGGCAGCGAGGGCAGCAGCCCGCGCACCTGAGCCACGGCCTCGCGGACCAGCCACCACGTCACCAGGATGTGGAGGACGGTCGCCAGGACGCCCCAGATCAGCGTCAGCCTGGCCAGCCGGATCTTGCGCCGGTCGTCGAGCATGAGGAAGACGAGCCCCACGGAGCACCGCCACCCAGGGGAACAGCAGGGCCAGCGCGACGGCCGCCCCGTTCGCGATCGCGGGGTCCGCGCCGCTTGCCGGCAGGGGCGCGGCGGGCGAGGCCGGCGGCGGTTGGCGGCCGCCCGCCCCCCGCCCCCGCCGGCGAGGGCCGCGCCGCACGCCCCGCCGGCCGCCGGGGGGGCGAAGTTATTGACGCCGCCCCGGGGGCAGACGATCCGAGCGGGGGAAACGCTCATAGGGAACACGCACGGGCGCGCACCGGTTTAGAGCCGGCCTTCGCCCCCCGGGGGGGCGTCGAACGACCCGCCACCCCTGCCTGAACCGCCCCGGTTCTCGATGCCGAACGGGTTGGCGACGACCAGGATGAGCAGGATGACGGCGATGACTGCCAGGCCGAGAATAAGGAAGGTGCGCCGGCGCACCGCCGGGTCCACCCGGGGCACCAGCACCTCCCGGGCCGGCTCCTCGCGCCCGACCGGGTTGAACTTAAAGCCGAGACCATCGCCCCCCGCCCCGCCGCTGTCCGGCGGGGCGGTATCACGTCGGTCCTTGCCTTCTGACATACGGCCACGTTCGGCGCCGCGGCCCTGTTTTCCTCCCCCCGCGGCGCCGACAATTTAAGCGAAACCCTCGGCGCGATACACCGTCCAAATTAAGGGGGAGGGCCGTGATGCCGACCACCACCTCCCGCTGCAAGGAGTTGTTGTACCCATGCCCGCTTTGCAAGACTGTGAGACCATCCGGCCGCTGCTGTCGGTTTACACAGATAACGAGGCCACCCCGGCCGAGGCGGCCCTGGTGGACGCCCACGTCGCCGGCTGCGAGCGCTGCGCCTCGGAGCTCGCTTTCCTGTTCACCTCCCACGTGCTGCTCCGGCGCCTGCCGGAGGCGCTGCCGCCGGCGGACCTGCGCGCCCGCATCGCGGCGGCCACCTACGCGCGCCCGACGCTGAGCCGGCGCATCGCGGCCCTGCTGCAGCCCGCCCCGGCGCGTCTCGCCCTGGGCACCGCCGTGGCGGCCGCCGTCGTCGCCGCCGTCCTGCTGCGCGCCCCGGCCGGTCCGGGCCCGGCGGGCCCTAGCATTGCCGACAATTCGGCGACGGAACCGGGCAAGCCGTATCTCGACCCCGTGTCCCCACCTCCGGTCGTTACCATCCCGTCGCCCGAACCACCCGCTCCCCAGGCGACGGTGCGTACAACGCCCCCGAAGCCGAGCCCCGATCGTGTGGCGGTAACGGTACGGGAGCCCAGGAAAACCCCGGAGCCGCAGAAGGTGGCTAAAGATACGGGGGCAAGCCGCAAGGCCACCGTTGTAAAAACGGCCACAAGGCCGCAGCGGACGCAGACGGCGCGGGGAAGCGTGGCGCCCGCGCCAAAGGGCGCAGTGGTTAAGAGCCGTGACATGGTACAGGCCTCCGGCAGGATAGCGGCGCGGCCCGTAGAGACGGTAGCGCCGGCCGGCGATCCGGTCTTGAGAATGCCCTCGGTGCCCGAGATGCCGCCCATCCCGCAGCCGGCCCCGGACGCGGTTGCCGCCAGGCCTGCGCCGCCCGCCCCGGAGCCCATAGCCGTGGCGCAGTCCAGGACATTGGAAGGCGACGTAACTGCAGAGGGAACTCTGCGACTCGCGAGCCTGGTGCGTACGCCCGTCACGCCCGGGACGCAGACGGTGACCGTGGCAAGACAGAACCGTAAACAGGGACGATCCCTAACATCGACCAACGAGCTTGGTCAAGGCGGTGGTGGCGCCGGTACCTTCGTGTCGCTTCCAACCAACTTTTAACGCTTCCGTAGCGCCTATCTTCCGGGGCCTGACAGTGCTACACTGCCAGGCCCCGGAAGCCCACGGCCTGGCCGTACAGGAACTTCCAAACACTTTTTTGACAACCCCCGCCCTCGCGCATACTTCTTGCACACTTGCCTGACGCTATGCTATACTGCTAACGCAGCAGGCGAACTGCGGGGACCACCCCATCCCACTGCTGAGGAGGCCGAGTGACCAGCGGCGGCAGGAAGCGATCCCACAGTCGTTAACGAGGAGACAAAGGACATGACGGCACGCAAAACAGCGGCGCTGACGGCATTTCTGGCGGGCGCGACTCTGCTGACCGGCACGGCGGCGCACGCCGGTCCGGGCAACGAGACGATCGCCACGGCGACGCCCTTACGTTTCGGCCCCCCGTTCACGATCCCCAACTATTCCGCAGTAAGTACCAACCTCACCTTCGCCGGCGATGTGGACTTCTACACCTTCGAGGTTTTCACCAGCGGGCGCGTCAATTTCGAGCTGGCGGGAGGCAGCAGTTTCAACCTGCCGAGCCCGCGCATCGACGTTTTCAACGACCTGGGCACTGTCGTGGCAGGGGTGGCCGGCCGCAATCTGTCCGCGCAGCTTTCGCCTGGCGTCTACTTCCCGCGCGTCAGCAGCGCCTCGGACGGCACCGGCTCGTATAACTTCGTGGTCCAAGGCGGCGGGCAGGGCGGGGCGACGATCGGCGCAGTCACCATCCCCGAGCCGGGCGCCTGCGCCCTGTTCGCCTCGGGTCTGCTGCCGCTGGCCGGGACACTCCTGCGCCGCCGCAGGGCGTAACCCGCCGCAGACCGCCGACAACCACGGATCGACCGGGCTACCGCCCCGTGCCTACCCGCCGGGGCGATTCTTTGACGCGGCCCGCCTTCGCCCACAGCGCGTCCGCTCTGCCTTTCGCGCCTTTCGACTCGTAGAGATAGGCCAGCATCATCAAGGCGGCGGTGTCGTGGGGGCGCTTCTTGAGCGTCGCCTCGTGCCCGGCGATGGCCCGGTCCCTCTGCCCGGTGGAGGCGGTATACCGGGCAAACTTCCTTCCCGCGTACCAGTCGCGGAACCAGGCCACGGTGCGCGGTGCGGCGGTCCCGTCGTGGCAGCCCGCGCACCGATTCTGGATCTGGCTGCCGAACCGGATGAACTTGCCGTACGCTTCCGCCGCCGCCGCATCGTCGCCCAGGCCCTCCATGGCGCGGGCGTGTGCGCGCAGAGGGTGGCGGGCATCTTCCCGGTCCAGCGGCACCGGCTTTCGTTTTTCGAGCTCGCTCACCACGTACTGCGCTTCGGCCTTTGCTTCCTTGTTCAACCCCGCCTCCCGCAATACGCTTGCCAGCTGCGCCCGGGCGTGCAGCGGGTCGTCCACAAGGCGCCCGCCGTCCGTCGCCGAGTGGACGGCGGCGCGCAGCTCGGTCACCCAGTCTGTCAAGAGCAGCCGCCGGCACAGGGTCCGCACCTCCGCGTCCGGGGTGGTCCGCAGCGTGCGGCGCAGGATCGGCTCCACGTAACGGCCTTGCTCACGCAGGTACGCGAACGCGACCCGGCGGCGGGCGGCGTCCGGCGCGCCGAGGTCGCGCACCGCGTTTTCGAACGTCTTCTCGCGCTCGGGCGTGAGCAGCTCGGTCCGCCCCACCATCACGCGGACGATCTTTTTCGGTCGCGGCCTGACCTCCATCGGGATGAACCTGTCGGTCCACGCCTGCGGCAGCACGAAGAGGACGCGGATGCCGTCGGTCTGGAAATAGCTCGCGCGCCAGGTGTTGACCATCGCCCGCGCCTCCTTGGCGTAAAGGCCGCTCGCGGTCAGCCGCGCGGCAAGCTCGCCGGCGATCTTCTCGGTGAACGCGGCGAGCGGCTGCGCGCCGGTCATCGCCGGGATGACGCCCGTCACCCGCTTCCCGGGCGCGAGCGCCGGCAGGTACCGGTAGGCGCCCTTGCCGTTCTCGACGCGCAGCACGAACAGGTGCCGCACGCCGTGCGGGCTTTGGGCGCTCAAGGAAAGCGTGCCGCCCTCCCGGCTGGTCACCCGGAGCGGCGTCGTCGCCCGTCCCAGCCCGCGGTAGAAAAGGAAGCGCTCGTACTCGCTCTGCCTGGCTCCCGCGGTGCGGTCGGTGGTTCGCACGTAGGCGGCGTCCACGTCCCGGGCGAAGTTCCACAAGGCATCGGAGGCGGTTTCGGGCAGCGCCGGGGCGGGGCCGTCACCGGCAGCCGGCACGAGATCCGCGCACCAGGTGATGCGCCCGCCCTGCGGCTCCAGGTAGGAACCCATCTGCGCCCATTGCGGGCCGACGACCCCCGCCTGCGGGTACCACTGCGTCCACACGCCCTGCGGGAAGCGCACCGTCACCCCGACCGGCTGCCGCCGATCGGTGTAGAAGTAGATGACCGGCGTTTCGCCTTTGAGCAGCACGGAGGGCAGGCGCAGCTGGTCACGGCTGCGTGCGTGGACAAAGGCGGGCAGCGCGTGCTCTTCGTGGTACATGCCGTCCAAAGCGCCGCCGTCCGAGCCGTTCATGGCCAGGAACGTCCCCCACTCATGAACGACCACGTCGCTCGGGGGAGGCGCCTGCGCGGTGCACGTCGTGGCGACAAGCAGAACGGCGGAGAACCAAACGTTTCGAAGCCTCATCGTCGTACCCCTTACCAGTAAGTTTCCAGTTCCGCCTTCCAAAGGTCGAGCATCTTTTCGTCCAGCCGCAGCACGCCTTGACGGGTCACGCCGGGGGGCGGAGGCGCGAGCGCGGCCAGCGTGTCATACACCTCCCCCCGCTCCGCTCCGGCGGCGCGAAACAGCAGGTGCCACAGCGTCAGCGTATCCGAGGGGCGCGCCTCGTCGAGCGCCGCGCGGAGCGCCGTCACGCCTCCCTGCTCGAAGTCGAAATCGGCCAGCGCCTTTCGCAGGGCTTCCGGGGCGTCCGCAAAGTACGGCGTACCGGGGCCGATGCCAGGCCGGGTCGCGCAGAGGGCGCCGGCGGGCACGAGGGACTCGCGGCCGTCGCGCACAAAGGCCACCCACCCGCTGTCGACACGGAGCAGGCTCCCGCCGGCGTCGTCCACCTCCAGCGTGTACGCGCAGCCCAGATCGACGGCGACGGCCGAAGGCGTGTCGACGAAGAACAGGCGCGGCGGTGCCAGGATCGTGGCGTGCAGCCTCCCCCGTGTGAGCGCGAGGCGGTGCTCGAGAAGGCGCGTCTTAACGAGCCGGAGGCGCGAGTTGGGCTCGACCTCCACATGGCCGATACCGGCGACGTGGACCCTGGCCCGGGAGGAGCCGTCGGTTTCCAGCCACTGCCCGACCCGCAGGCGGCCCGTGCGGCCGATGCGGTCCGAGCCGACGGTCGGCGCGCCCGCCAAACGCGCGACCTCCCATGAAGGCCTGGGGGCCTGCGCGCGGTGCCAGGCCGCCGGCATTCCCAGTGCCAGAAGGACGGAAGCCGTGACGGCGAGGAGGCGACGCCCTCGGGCGCCCGGCAGGAACCGGGGGGGTTTCTGCCGGCCGGCGACGCGGCCGGGTGGCTGTGTGTGCGCGGCGGCGATCCGGTTGCACAGTGTTGCGGGCGGCGGGAGGCGCGCGAGGTGTTGGACCCGGCGGATCCCGAGCTGTATCTCCTGGTGTTCTTGCCGGCAGCGCGGGCAACGCCGCAGATGCCGGGCGACCCGTCCCGCCTCCTCGCCCGTCAGTTCGCCGTGACAATAGGCCCGGAGGCTGCTTCATCACGTGCTTCTCAAGCATTCTCACCCTCCGATACGGCGCCGCGCAGATGCGCCAGTTTGCGCGCGAGGATATGGAGACTGCGAGTGCAGCCGGGAGGCCACGGTGCCCTGGGAACAGCCCAGCACCTTGGCCATTTCCGCGTAGGAGAGCTCCTCGAAGTATTTGAGCAAGATCGTCATCCGCAACGCCGGCTGGAGGTCCGCGACCGCCGCCTGGACGGCGTCCACGATCTCGATCTCAAGGTAGGGCTCTTCGAACGGCTGCTGCGCCGGCGCGCTGGACATCGCGCCGACATCCCCCAGACAAACGAACCGCTTACGCCGTCGCTGCTCGTCCACGCAGGCGTTGACAACCAGCCGGTAGAGCCACGTGGCGAAATCCGCCTCGTCGCGGAACTGCCCGATCCGGGTGAAGAGCCGCAGGAACACCTCCTGGGTGATGTCTTCCGCCGCCGCTTCGTCTCCATGAAAGAAGTGGAGGGCGATGGAATAGACCCGGTCCTTGTAGGCTTCAAAGAGCCCTGCCGGAACGCTTCCCGGTCGCCCTGCTTGCAGGCGTCAAGGATGCGCCGGTCGATCTCACTCCCGGTCATAACCGCGCATTGCTCCATCGTCACCTCCCGCCGATTCCCCGCCCACACAATCGTCCTTACCGTCCGGCCAAGGCCGTACGGTAATGATTAGACGAAGGCGGTCCTCCTTTTCTTCCCGCTTTCGCGCCGGTCTTTGGGTACAAATACGAAAAGCCAGCGGATGGTGAAAGCACGAAACGGATGCCGGAAGGCCCCGAGTGCGGCAACAGCGCCAGGTCACGCGCAGCGACGAGGAGGGCGAAAGGAGGTAAGATATGTCCATGCGGCCTGACATCCCCGGCGGGGTACGACCGACGTCGCGAGGAGACGTGGCATTCTGGCAGGCCCCGGGACTTGCCTCTTTCCCCTGGCTCGCGTCGGGCGTCACAGAGCGAGGCGGCGGCGTGAGTGAGGGCGCGTTCGCGACGCTGAACCTGGGCCTTCACGTCGGTGATGACGCCGGGGCCGTGCTGGAGAACCGGCGGCGGGCCGCCGAGAACCTGGGGTTTTCGCTCGACCGCCTGATCTGCGCCGAGCAGGTGCATGGCGGCAAGGTCGCCGGGGTCACGGCGCCCGACGCCGGGCGCGGGCGCTGTCCCACGCGGACGCCCTGCCCGGCGTGGACGCGCTGATAACCGACACGCCGGGCCTTCTGCTGGCGCTCTTCTACGCCGACTGCGTCCCCATCCTGCTCGTCGACCCGGCGCGGCGCGCCGTCGCCGCCGCGCACGCCGGCTGGCGCGGCCTGGTCGCGGGCGTCATCGGGAACACCGTATCGGCCCTGGGGCGCGCCTTCGGCACGCGTCCCGACGATCTTCTTGCCGCGATCGGCCCGTGCATCGGCGCCTGCTGCTACGAGGTCGGCGACGACGTGGCCGCGCACTTCCCCGCGGACGTACGGCAGCCTCCGCCAGGCGGCGGGCGCGCGCACATCGACCTCGCAGGCGCGGCGACGCGGCGGGCGCGCGCGGTCGGCGTTCCCGCCGGCAACATCACCCCGTCCGGGCACTGCACTTCCTGCCTGCCGGACCGGTACTTCTCCCACCGCCGCGACGCCGGCCGCACCGGCCGCATCGGCGCACTCATCGGGGTTCGGACTTGATCCGCAATGTCCGGCCCCGCACACAAACGAACAGGGGAAGTAATCACTCCCCCTGTTCTCAGAATATCAGGACGGTTTAGATCGCTGGCGGTTACATCGGGTACCGCCGGTCGAAGATGCTGGCGGTGGCTTCGCCGCCGCATTCCGGAAAAATGCCTGCTTTTTTGTCGCTCGGGGCGTGCCCTAGATGATAAGGAATGGGGTGGGGTTGCCTTTTACGTGCTGTCTATAGACGCAACCAACAGGGTTACTTGGCCTTAAAGAAAGCAGGGCGGGCCCTAGGCCCGCCCTGCTTTTCCTATCTGCTGGAAGGCTAGAAAGCTGCTCTGAATGTGCCCTGGGGTGACCCGTTAAAGTTAAAGGTTGCGTCAGAACCATCACCGGTGGCGCCGAACTGCGAGAAGCGAATGGAAGTCTTCTTCTGCCATTTGGCATGGCCGTCACAGAACAACAGGTTCCCTCCATCATTATGCTGGACGTCATAATAGGAGTGGTTAAATTCCATGTAGTTCCCTGTAAAGTTCGTATAACTATGCTTGCGGGGCCGCTCCTGGGCAGTCCGTCCGTAGAACTTGTACTCCTGGAGATAGATGATGTCGGCAGGCGCGGGAACCGCAGCCATCGCCTTGCTCGCGGCGATACCATTTAGCAGATAGCTGGTGTTGCCGCCACCGGCAACGGTCGTTTCGCGGTAGCCGCTCGTCGCACCATCCGGCCCGGATGAGCGCGGTGTCGCCTGGAGGCACCGGAACACGTCCAGGTTCTTGATGTACGGGCACCCCACGCGCCCAGTTGCGCGTGGAGGCAGGGTCCATGAAGCCCAATGCCAAATTGAAGCCTTCGGCATGATCCGCGTTGCCGGGCAGGGTTTCATCATAATCCTGGGCGTACATCATCAGGCCCGTCCCGATCTGCTTCATGTTCGATAGACAGGCGGTTTGGCGGGCCTTGGCCCGCGCTTGCGCGAAAACCGGGAACAGGATCGCAGCCAGGATCGCTATGATAGCAATCACGACGAGCAACTCGATCAGCGTGAAGCCAGCTCGGCCTCCACCTCTACGTGTCATTTCTTACCTCCTTGATGGTGATTGGCGACAATGGCAACTTACTTTGGTTTATTTTACCCTGCCTATACGTTATCTGAAACCTTTTCGTGCCCGGATCTGAAACCTTTTCGTGCCCGGCTCCGGCCCGACAAGGCAACATCAAGAACCTTGAACATACCAAAAACGGCCGGGTGTCGTGCAGACGTACAAATGGGGAATCTCGGGTCCGTGTGATACAATAGAGGATCGGGAGTGGGCCGGGTGGTCGCGGGGGCCTTCGGGTCCCTGAGGAAAGTCCGGGCTCCGCAGGGCACGATGCTCGCTAACGGCGAGGCGGGGCGACCCGACGGAAAGTGCAACAGAAAGACACCGCCCGGCGTGCCGCAAGGCGCATCGGGTAAGGGTGAAATGGTGCGGTAAGGCGCACCGGCGGCGTGGTGACACGCCGGCCCGGCAAACCCCATCGGGAGCAAGGCCCAATAAGGGGGGATGACGTTGCCCGCCGACCCCAGCAGGGCCGCTTGAGGCGCCTGGCAACAGGCGTCCTAGAGAGATGGCCACACAAATACAGAACCCGGCTTACAGGCCCACTCCCCTTCCCCGCCGTGTACCCGAAGGACGAGACAAGCATGCCTACCGAAACAGGATTTCTGCACATGGTGTACTTCTGGCTGCGCGACGACGGCGCCCCGGGGGACGCCGCCCGGCTCGCCCAGGGCTGCCGCCGGTTTTGCCCCCAGATCCCCGGCGTGCTCCGGCGACGTCGGAACGCCGGCGGGGACGCCCCGCGGGGTCGTGGACAACTCATACGCGGTGGCGCTCCTGGTCGAGTTCGCCGACCAGGCCGCCCACGACGCGTACCAGGAGCACCCGGACCACCAGCGGTTCGTCGAGGCCTGCAGCCCGCTCTGGTCGCGCGTGCAGGTCTATGACTGCTTGCTGGGTGCGGGTTAAGGATCGGGGACGCGTCAAGGATGCGCCGCGTCTGGGCGCTGGCCGACCCCCACCTGGGGGCCGCGGTCGGCAAGACCATGGACCGCTTCGGACCGGCGTGGGAAGGACACGCCGGAAAGATACGGGAGAACTGCCGGCGTCTGGTCGGGACGGACGACGTGCTGCTCCTGCCCGGTGATCTGTCCTGGGCGATGCGCCGCGCCGAGGCCGAGCCGGATCTGGCGTTCCTGGCCGCCCTGCCCGGTATCAAGATCGCCATCAAAGGCAATCACGACTACTGGTGGGCGAGCGGCAAGCCGCTCGACTACCCCGGACTTTACGCGCCGCCCCTGATCATCGAGGACGGCGCGCTCGGCATCGCCGGGACGCGGGGCTGGTTCGAGCCGGCCCCGAACGCACCCGGGGAAGCCGCGGACCGGAAGATCCTGGAGCGAGAGCGCGGCCGCCTGCACCGCAGCCTCCAGGCCATCGCGGGTTGCGCGGCGAAGCTCGCGATGCTGCACTACCCGCCCCACCCGTACCTGGCGGAGCTAGCGGCGGCGGACGTGGCGGCCGTCGTCTACGGCCACATCCATCTGGGCGCCCCGCCGGAGGCGGAGCGGACCGCCCTCGACGGCGAGACGATCGGGGGCGTCCGCCTGTTCTGCGTCGCCTGCGACCGCATCGGCTTCGCCCCGCGCCTCATCGGGGAGTTTTAGCCCCACCCCTTTCCCCGCCCTCGCGGGGCCCTCCCCCACTCGGGGATGGGGTGGGGGCCTACTCTGCCGTGGCCACCGCCCCGCCGCCCCGCGCCTGAAGCTCGCGCTCGCGCGCCTGCCGCAGGAATCCGGCGAATTTCGCCGGCTGCCGGGTGACGCCCGCGGAGCGCGCCGCGGGCTTGCCGTCCGGCCCGAGCACCGCGTACAGCGGCAGGGCCACGTCGCCGAACGTATTCTCCTGGTACGTCTGGTTCTTCTTGGCGTTCTCGCCGCCGTCCGTGTAGAGCTTGACGCGCACGAACTGCTCCAGCTCGGCGCGCACGGCGGGGTTCGGAAAGACGTTCTTCTCCATCAGGCGGCAGTTGGTGCAGGTGTAGCCGGTGAAATCGATGAAGACCGGCTTGTTCTGGGCCTTCGCCTCCGCCAGACCCGCCTCCAGGGTGTCGTGCCAGACCAGGCCGTCGCCCGTCTCGGCGACCGGCGACGAGCCGACGCCGTAGCCGGAGGGCGGGAGGAACGCGACCACCCAGCCGCCGAGCGGGCGGCCCGTCAGGCCGTACAGGCAGTAGACGGCGATCGCCCCGAACGCGGCCGCCCACAGGCCGCGCGCCGCCGTCGGCCGGCCCTCCGGCGCGCCGAAGCCGATCCGGAGCGCCCCCAGCAGCCAGAAACAGCCCGCCAGGGCGATGATCGCCCACAGCGCCAGAAGGACCGGCTGGGTCAGCACCTTCCAGCCCCAGACCATGTCGGCGTTCGACAGGAACTTGAGCGCCGCCGCCAGCTCGATAAAGCCCATCGTGCCCTTGACCGTGGTCAGCCAGGCGCCGCTCTTGGGCAGGCGGGCCAGCCAGCCGGGGAACAGGGCGAGCACGAAGAACGGCAGGGCGAGCGCCGTCGCGAAAACGGCCATGCCCAGGATCGGGCGGAACCACTGCGCGCCCGAGGACGCGTTCGCGGCCGCCACAAGGACCGTGCCGATGAACGGCGCGGTGCAGGTGAAGGCGGCGATGACGAAGGTCAGTCCCATGCCCAGCACGCCCAGCACCCCGCCGTGCCGGCGGCCCGCCCCGGTCAGACCCTGGAGAGACGCAGGCAGCCGCAGCTCAGTCACCTCCAGCAGGGCCAGGCCGAACACCACAAACAGCAGGGAGAAACCCCGAGGTTGACCCACGGGTTCGCCGCCAGCTCGGTTCGCGCCCGCCGCGCCGACCGTGGCGGCTAGGACGGCGCCGATCGCCGTGAACGCGAGGACGATCCCGGCGGAGTAGGCGCCCGCGAGCCGCACGACCTTGGCCTGCGAGGCGGCCCCGTCACCGCCCTGCGCCGTCGCCTGTTTGGTGAAGAATGCGAGGGTGACCGGGATCATCGGGAAGACGCAGGGCGTGACGAGCGCCAGCAGGCCCGCGCCGAACGCTGCCAGCAGGAACGGGAACAGGCTCGGGTCCGTATTGCCCGCGACCAGCACGCCGGCCCCCGGCCGGGTGAATTCCGGGCGGGCCGCGCCCGCCTCGATGGGCCACGGCGGCGGCGCGGGCGTCACCGGCGTCACGCGCGGGCATACACAGGCTTTCGTTGCAGGCCATGTAGCGCACCGTGACCTTCACCGGCAGGCGCGCCGTGGGCGCGTATCCGGGGGCACCTGAAGGCGCTGCGTGAACGTGGCCGTCCCCTCGTGGTAGCCGACCTCCTTGCCGAAGTTGGGATCGTTGGCCTTCTTGGGCGCGCTCTCGGTCGTCCCGCCGACCGGCTTGAGCGGTCCCGCGCTCACGAGAAGCGATGTCGCCGCGGGGCCGTCGGGCACGGGCACGACCGAATAGACATGCCAGGGCGCCTTGATGTCCGCGGTGACGGTCACGGTCACGGTCTCGCCCGGGCGGGCGACCGCGGGCGCGACAGTCGCCGTGAACGTTGCGGGCGGCGGCGCGGCAAGGGCGACCTCACCGGCCCCAGCGATAGCGATAAGGAAGAGCAGCAGGCAGGATACGATCCAACGGGCTGATAGCCGGCATAAAGGCATGGCGGTTTACCTCCATGGAACTTATACGGGCGATACGCGGCCGGCGCTCCCGGATGGTCGGAAGCCCGGCATCTTTATCCCGTCGTCTTCCCCTCCATCGGAAGCAGGGTGCGCCCCTCCGCGGCCAGCAGGCGCTCCAGGCGGCGCTTCATCGCCGCGTCGCCGCCTTCGCGCAGCGCGTGCGCGAGGACGACGCTCTTGAACAGCCGGACGAAGCGGAGCCGCCGCGCATCGACCAGCTCGTCCTGGTAACTCGCCTCACCGGCCGCCTCGAGCCGGCGCTCCGCGTCCAGCAGCTCTTTGAGCTTCCCGTCTTTGATCTGCCGTTCTACGAAGGCCAGCGCCTGCCTGCGCGCGGCGGCGTTGCCGGACGGCGCCGCTTCACGCAGACCGGGCCAGCGGGAGAACAGCGAGCGGCGGGCCTCCTCGCGGGCGCGGGCGAAACGGCGGTAGGCGGCGCGCACCGGGCTCTCGCCCCGCTCGGACGGGTCCCCGCCCCGGAACCGGTCATAGGCGACCCGCCCGCGGTCCTCGCCGGAGAGTTTGAGCGATCCCGAGAGCGCGTCCAGAGCGGCGCGCTGTGCGGGCGACGCCCACCCCTTGACCGTGCTGTAGGGCGTCCCGAAGACGTCCGCGTCCGGCGTGGGAACCACGCGGCGCAGGAGCACGTCCGAGGTGCAAACCGGGACGTCGATCGAGGCGTCATGGATCAGCGTATAGGCGAACGCCTCGTCCATGCCCACGCGCCCGTCGTGGTTGTAGTCCGCGCCCGCCACGGGCCGCCCCACCCGGTCGCGACCGGCGAGGGCGGCGAAAAAGTAGGAGGTGAAGTCGTGGTACTCGGCCTCGTCGATCGCCGGCGTGCACCCCGCCGCCATGCGGTCCGGGGTCGCCGCGAAGAAGCCGGCGATGTCGCGGTCCAGGAGCGCGCCTTGTGGATCGCCGCCCTCGAAAAGCAGGTTGCCGAAGGACCCGGCGAAGCACTGCACCATGACCAGGGTGACGGGCTGCCCCGCGGGGACGCGGGCCAGATGTGCCGCCAGGCTCGCGAACGGAAAGCGTGCCGTCCCACAGGTCGAAAACGTTGTTCTGGAGGTTGCCGCCGGGCCCCTTATCGCCGTGCCCGGTGAAGTAGAGCAGCAGCGGGCGGGTTTCCGCACCGTTGTCGCCGCGCAGGCGCTCGAAGGAGGCCGCCACCTCCGCCTTTTTCGCCGCGCCGTCGAGCCGGGGCAGCGAGGGAGTGCGGAACTTCAGGGCGGCGTCGGGGGAGGACCCGCGCCGCTGGAGGAGGAACGCCAGCACACGCTCCGCGTCAGACCGCCCTTCGGTCTCCCCCTCGAACAGCACCGTCGCGCGCTTGGGGTTGCCGTCCGCGAAGTGGACCGTGTAGTCCGCCTCCTTGGGCAGCAGGCGCAGCAGGTAGCGCACGTTGCTCTCGATGGCGGCCTGGTTGTTCCGGGGGTTCGGCCCGCCACCGACGACCAGAACGCGGGGCGCCTCGGCGCGCGCGGCGAGCGGCGCCAGCAGAAGCAGAAGCAGCCACACCGACCGGCTGGCGCGCGCGCGCGGCGAACGGAGCGGAAACGGATGTCCATACGGTGTTGTACCGCCATCATCGCGCCGAAGTCAAGCACCCGACGCCCGGAGGCAACGCGGCTCGCAGACCCACGTCGGCAAGGATCTCGCCTCACGCCCACTGGGCCCGCGGCGGCTCGCCCCGGCGGATCTCGACATGGTCAAGGAGGCGAGCCTTCCACGGCGGCCGCGTTCCCGGCGCTCGGGCGCGTGGTGGACGGGCATCGGCTCTTCGCGGCGGTAGCCCCCGGCCAGGCGGCGGACGCCGACCGGGCGCACGCGCAACGCCTCGGGCGTGACCTCGACGCGCAGGTAGTGGTACAGCGGCCCGGCCTCGCCGTCCGCCGCCGCCGGGCCCCGCCCGCCCATGGCGCATTCGAACACCCCGCTCTGGCACAGGGCCGCGTAGCGATCCCGATGCCGGTGGAGGAGGCGCGGCTCCAGGAGGGAGCGGCGCAGGGAGATCTGGCCGCCGCCGCCCGTAACGAACAGGCCGGCGTGCGGGAGCGCCTGGGACCGGAACCACTCGAACGTGTGGGAATGGCCGCAGAGCACCAGGTGGACCCGCCCCGGAGGAGCGCGAGCAGGTTTTCACGCACATCCTGCACATCCGGACGCTCGCAGTGGTTTGCGATGGTGGTGTACAGCGGGTGGTGCAGATACACGACGCGCCAGCCGTCGGGCCGCTCGCGCTCAGACGCGGCCAGATTTCGTCCAGCCAGCGCAGGCTGCGCCCGGTCGTAGTCCTCGGGCCGGTAGCGCATGCGCCGCCGCTCGAGGGCGAGCTCGCGCTGCACATCCAGCGCTTCCTCGGACAGCCGGTGCAGCCGGGCGGCAAGCTCGGGCGGCGTCGGCGCCGTGGCGCCGGACCACGACTGGAGCGCCAGGTCCACTTCGCGCGCGCGCCCAGGATCTGCGCGCGCGCCGCCCTCCGCAAGACCGGCCAGGCAGTCCTCGACGGCGCGCAGGGCGGCGCACCCGTCGTCGCTCGCCTCGTCCAGCGCCTGCAGCGCGTCCGCCGCCGCGGCGGGGGTGCCGGCGGCGAGGAGGTCGGCGCCCCCTCGGACCAGCGGCGCTCCGCCACGACCACGGCATCCGCGGCCGCCTCGCAGGACCCGGACATCGGGTCCACGGATCGCAGCGCGGCCAGGAGCTTGGACACGGCGGTAACCACGGCGGTTACCCGTTCGGCGCGCGCGGGCGCGCGGGGTCTCCGGCCGCCTGTTCGCGCTGCTCCCCGCGCCAGCGCTCGAGCGCGATCTGATCGCCCCGGAGCGCTTTGTCCAGGGCACGCGCCCGCGCCTCGAGGGCCTCCACCGCGCGGCGGCCTCGGACCGCACCCGGCCGGGGTCATCCCCTGGGGCAGCGCGTCCAGCGTGTTCGAGTCGAGCGCGAAGAAGTCCACCTGCCCGACGCGGAACGTGTAATACCGGTTCGGCAGCCGCGTCCGCTCGCCGGGACGGTACGGCAGAGCGCCGTCGCGGGTGTCGGCCTGCCGTCCACGAAGGCGTGCATGTAGGCGCGGCCCATGTCCGAGCCGCCCTCCGGCAGGCTGAACGCGAACAGCTCGTGCGTGATCGCCCGCAGGCCCGCGCCCAGGAGCGGCACGCGGGCCAGCCATTTCGCCCAGCCGCCCAGATCGTAGTAGTCGTGGTTGCCGGGCACCGGCAGGAAAGGGGAGCCGGAACACCAGGTCGTCCACCGTGCTCTCGGGCGTGAGGAAGTCGCTGTAGGGCCGGCGGAAGTTGCGGTCGTACAGGCGCCGCTCGCCCGTCATGTAGATCACGTCGCCGGTGTGCACGATCAGGCAGTGCGCGCCCCGCTTTATCCGGCAGGGCCGAGTCCGCGGCCATCTGCTGCGCCACGGCGTCCTGCGGTGAAAGGCCGGGCCCCGCGGCGTCCGAATCGCCCGTGTCGCCGAGCGCCAGGAACTCCCAGCGTTCCGGGTCCGTCGGGGTCGGCACGGCGAGCGCATAGCGCATCCCCTGATCCCTGCCCACCGTCCAGCGCGCGATCACGTCGCGGTCCGCGGGCGATCTGAGCCAGTTGTTGACGGAAAAAAGACGCATCAAGCTTTACACCTGCAAACGGGAAGCGCCCCTGGGCAGATCGAAACACACGGCGACCCCCTGCCCGTGCCGGACCCAGGTCCCGGCCGACAACAGGAGCGGGCGCGCCACCTCTGAAGCGCGGAAGGGCGACCCTCCACGACGAGCCTGCGGGACGGCGCCGCCGGGCCCGGCGGTGACCGAGACGGTGAACCCGGGGCAGGCGAAGGGGGCGTGGAGCGTGATCTGCCCCTGCTGGCGTTCGATCCGGGTCGGAGCTCCCGGGCGGCCCAGTAGCGGGCGATCTCACTCAGCTTCATCCACACGAGGTTGTCGAAGCGCGCATGCAGCCGGCGGACGACCTCCGAAGATGTCGAAGCCGACGCTCCTCGCCGTTGTAGTAGATCCCCGGCCAGTGACAGACCAGGATTGCCGGCTCGCCGCGCCCGATCACCTCGGGCAGCCGCCCCCCGGAGATCTCCGGTGATAAACTGGTCCGCCGAGCGGGCGTCAGGCCGTCCCAGCCGCCGAACCAGTCGCCGGTACACCCGATGATGGACACGACGCACCGCGGGTGTCGGGCCCGTCCAGACCGAGGCGTATTCCACGCGGCGCCACGCTCCGCTCGTCCGTGTACAGGTGCCGGAAGTAGTGCGGGATCTCCGCGCCGAAGACGTCGCGGCAGGACTCCAGCGTCGCCCGGGCCGGCTCGGGCAGAGCGTTGTTGCCAAACCCTCCCGGCGTCGTGATCCCCTCGCACGCTATTCCGACGTTTTTCAAGATCCGCAGGGCGTAGCTCAGGTAGTCGGACAGGCTGGTCCACCGACTTGCCGTCGGTCCAGCGCCAGTTCTCCATGAAATAGTCACTGCGCTCCGCGTGGGGCCGGCCGCGTCTTCGTGTCGATCACCCAGGTGTGGCTGACCATCTCCGGGTGGAAATCCCAGCCGGGCGCGAGCAGCGTCCGGACCAGATCCAGGCTGTCGTCCAGGCTCCTTCTTCGACCACCCCGGCAGCTCCCGGTCCAGCCACCCCACGCAGGCCGTAGGGAATCACGCTGTACTTCCCCTTGACCCCGTGCTCTCGGCACCACTCGCCCCATTTCCGGACGAAGGCATCCGGTATCTCGCGCGGCAGACGCTTCCACGGCTGGCGGTAGCGGTCCGGGAAGACCTCCTGGAACGCGGGGATGCAGAAATGAGCCAGGTTCACCAGACAGGTCGAATCATCGATGATCAGGCTGATCGGAACCCGGTCGCGCGGGTTGAGCACGGCCACGCCGTCCGTCGGTTTTTGGGGCATCTGCCCTTTTCCGGCAGGCATGTCCAGCATTATTTTCGTTTCTTGATTCCCTAACGTGCCAGCGCCTCGGCGATCTGCCAGGCACCGGATGAGCGTAAACGTGGTTCCAATTCGGCGACAACTTTGGGATCTCGCCAGAGGCTGCCGTAAAAGTCTTCACAGCCATGCGCAGCGTACCAACCTGCCATGTAGGACCAAGCAAACTCTTTTGGCCCGGCTTGCGGTGCCTGTGGACGTGCATCGAGCCAGTTTTGCACGATTGGCCCCCGGTCGGGATACGCCCCAACCATAGCAGCGCAGACGAGCCGTTCGAGCGTCTGTTGATTGGGCAACCCCGCAGCAACCACATCACTGGCTTCCCAACGCACAAGAGGCACTTCGGTCGCACCACCATCGAGCGCGATGGCGCCCTGTGCTGTGACCGTCATTGTCGGGTCAATCTGCCGGACGGATGCTTCAACCGATTGACGACCGAGCGTGGAAGCTGCGTTAGCCGTCCCATCGGCGTTTACATCCGAGTCCACGTTGATGACTAGACGGATCAAGGCTTTGGAGCCGCGTTCGATGAGGCGAAGACGCGCCGCAGTAAGGATTTTCTCCTTCCCGTGGCAAGGCACAACGCGAACAAACTGGCCGCCAGTCGAGCGATACGCGTATTGGCCCGCGACCACCGGCGCGCCCCAGGGGTCCAAGACCTGGGATCGAGTGGTCTTGCCTGGCTTAAGGCCAGGATCGGTACAGCCAAGATGCGTCAGCCAACCAGCCCAAAACGCCCGGTCGTGATAGCCCTCACACAGGACAACTGATTCCATTCACCGTAGGTCGTCGCCGATTTGGGTCCGCGCAAAGGCGACGTCAGGACCGGGAACGCAGTGCGACCTCAAACAACCTTCTTTGAGTTGGAGTCGGTAGACGGCAAGCTTTTCAAGTTCTTCGTCGTCGCGCGCCTCTGCCAGCAATGCGTCAATCAACTCCAAGCTGTGCGTGGTGATTACAATCTGAATCCCTCGACGTATGGCAGCAAGTATAGCCCGCGCGCTTTGCCGGATCGCACCAGGATGCTGGTGGACCTCTGGTTCCTCCAGGAGCACAACTCCGTCAGGACGCGAAGCAAGCTCCAGGCTCAGTCGCAGCAAAGACTGGATCCCGTCGCCCGCCAGGGCTGCCGGCACACTGTAATCCTCGTAGACGAGGTAGATAATCGGAGAATCGCCCTCGGTGAGAATCTCGATGTCGCTCACGCCGGGAACCACTTCGGCAATAATCGCTCTAGCTTCCTTACGGCGCCCTTGTTCGACCGTTTTCGTGTAGAGTTGATGCAGGGGTGCTTGAGGCTCACTTTCATGAGCCTCAATAAGGCTCACGTCTGGTACTCCTTCCAGGGCAATAAACAACTCCCCCGAGCTGTAACTGTTGCCGGGGCTAAAGTTGACATGAACCCTATGGTTCCCCTCTATATCGCGCTGTTGACCAGACGCTCCTTTATCAAGGACATCGCACCAAATTCGAGCCATCTGTTCTTTTTCCGGGACTGCTGGGTCGAGACTGAGCAAGCATTCTCGCCATGCACCTTTGTGTGTTGTCACTCTGATCTCAGTTTCGTCACCCTTGCCCCCTCTCCAAAGCAACCAGCGCGCGCCACGGCTGACGCCGAGGCGCCGACGCACCGAGCGACCGATAGCGTCGCCCGGGTTGGGATTTGCTCCGATCAGCAACGCGTCGAGGATCGTACTCTTCCCGGACCCATTCGGCCCGACCAGCACGACGAGAGGGGTCAGATCTTCCAGCTTTCCCTCTTGAATTCCTCGTAAGCCCATTATCTCAACAGACCGAATCATATAGGCAGTTCCCAAACGTGCAGGTGGTATCGAACAACCTGCACGGGACGCGGCGTGTCACCTCGCCGTATACGGGTTTATTATAGCACCGTACTCCTCAGGATATTGTATTCTACAGGTTTTACGCGTCGCCGTCACGGATCTGGGCGATCATGGCGTCGTCGATGCTCTCGAGGCGCGGGCCCAGTTTGGCGACCACCTGCGCGGCGGCGTAGGAGGCGATGCGGCCGGTGACGTCGAGCGGCAGGCCCCGGGTCAGGCCGTACAGCAGGCCCGCGGCGTACATGTCGCCCGCGCCGGTCGTGTCCACCGCCGTCACCGGGTATACCGGGATCTCGTACAGGTCGTCCCCCTGCTGGATCAGCGACCCCTTCTCGTCGACGGTCACCACGGCGATGTCGCTGTGCCCGGCCAGTGCGCGCACCGCATCCTTGGGGTTGTCGGTGTCCGTGAGCGCCTGCGCCTCCTGGCAGTTGCCGAACAGCACGTCCACGTGTTCGCGGAGCAGGCGCCGGAAGTCGTCTTTGTGGCGGTCCACGCAGAAGGGGTCGGACAGGCTGAGCGCGACCTTGACCCCGGCGCGGTTGGCCTCCCGCATGGCGTACAGAACCGCCTCCTTCTGGTTCTCCGTGTCCCACAGGTACCCGGTGATGTATAGGTAGCGGCTCGCGCGCAGATCCTCGACGTTCACGTCCTCGCGCCGCAGCTCGCGCGAGCGGCCCAGATACGTACACATCGTCCGCTGCGCGTCCGGGGTGACGAGGATCAGCGAGATGCCGGTGTTCCCCTCGCCCACCCCCAGGTTCGGCTGGACGCCCTGCTGGGTCAGCCCCTGCCGGTACAGCGCGCCGTGCTCGTCGCCCCCGACCCGACTCGTGTAGCAGGCCTGCCCTCCCAGCAGGGCCAGCCCGATCATCGTGTTCGCGCCGGAACCACCCGCCTCCGTGTTCACGATGTGCGTATAGATACGCGGCACGATCTGCCGCTGCTGCTCCTCCTCCAGGAGGAGCATGGCGCCCTTGGGCAGCCCCAGCTCCGACAGAACGTCGTCCCGCACCTCGGCCTGTATGTCGAACAAAGCGTTGCACATCCCGAAAACGTCGAAGCGCTTATCCATACGTTAACCTGTCCTCCGTTGCCGTGTTCACGGCAGGTATTTCGGCGCGGGCGCCCGTGCCTCCTGCTACCCGCCGGGGCGCGTTTCTGGTACACGCGGACGTAATCAACCCGGAAGCGCACCGGCAAAGACGTCGCCGCGCTCCGGAACGTAAGGCGCAGCGGCAGCGGCGCTCACCAGACCTCGCCGCCGACCGCTCGCCCCGTATCGAGTTCCTGGTGGAGATTCTGCTCGGTGACGTTGGCCAGCCGCTGTTCCAGCGTCACCTTCGGCTGCCGGACGGGAGACACCACGATCTTGCCGTCCAGAAGTGACACTTCGACGAGCGTATCTTGTTCGATCTGCGTTTCCGCGGCGAAAGATTTGGGGATACGCAGCGCCAAGCGGTTGCCCCACTTCCGAACCCGTGCTTTCATGCTGTCGCCTTTATTGGTCGTTTCTAACAAAGAATTTCTACGCCGGTCGCCGCTTTCGTCGTAGATTCGTCATCGGCGGAGGGCGAGCCGCGCGACGCACAAGCTACCCAGGATCTCTACCAAAGACAATGGCCGAGGCCGCCCTTGCCCTCCTCCTCGGGCGCCTGGAGGGTGGCCGGAGAGAGCCACCCGTAGCGCCCTGTCGCGCAAGCCTTCACGGGTAGTTCGCGTTTGCGCTGTCGCTTACGTTTCTTGCTCTTACACTGCCGCCCTCGTGTTCGCCTTGCGCCGCCTGCGCACTGCCGCCGCGCCGGCCCCCAACAGCCCCGTGCAAAGCAGCAGGGTTCCACGCAGGCGAGCGCGACCGGGGCGACAGCCAAAAAGGCACAAAGCCGCCGGCAAGCCCCGGGTAATGAACGAGAACATCCGCTTCCCTCCTGCACGCGGATTGCGGCGTCAGCGCGAGCCGGCTTTGGGGCGCCGGCACGCGCCCGGGTCCCTGCAGGTAGGCGCCAAGGCGCCCGGCGAGGCAAGCGCCTTCCCCACAGGCGCGCTCTCCGCAGGTCGAGAACGAGGCCGTCCCAGCCACCTCCCATGGCCTCTAGAAAGCCTTCGAGACGGTGTGCCAGGCGCCCGGGCCAATCGCCGGGTCCGGCGCCGGGTCGGCGCGGCCGTCGTAGGCCAGACTCAGCAGAACCCGGCGCCCTGTGCCTTGGCCTCCCGCGCCGCATCCTTGCCCTGCGCCGCGTACGTCCGGCGCGGCAGCACGTCCGGCTTATCCCACAAGGCGAACCAGCGCCGAAATCGTTCTCGTACGAATCGGAGCGACTGCGGACCAGCAGGGGGAGTGTCCGGCCGACAGCGCACGGCGGCGAACAAGGCGCTTAAAAGGCGCACGTTGGTCTCGTAGCGCAGCGACTTCCAGCGCCCCAGCGGCCTTCTCTGACCGGGGTCGGGCGCTATCCCCGCCGCCGGCGCGGCGCTTTTCGAACGCGCCGCCCGGGAAGAACGGCAGGCTGGCGTCGCTGCGGTACAGATTGTGGTTTTGTAGTCCAGCGGCGGTACGTCCACAGGATCGATACCTTCCCGCCGCAGAAAGGCCAGGCGCAGCGCGGGCGTGTAACCCAGGTCCCAGGCACCCCCTTCCACGTCCAGTGTGCGCTCGTCGCCGGGGTCGGCATAGCCGCGCGGCGATATCATCGAGGACCAGCCCGGCCAGGCCCGGTGTCGCCGCGCATGCGATGAGCCGCCCGCTCAGTTCGGTCTGCGTGGCGGGCAGATCGGGGCGCCGCCAGTCCTCGCTGTAGCGGGCGAGCAGGGCCGGTAGTTGCGGGTCCTTCGGCGCCAGTTTCGCCCGAAGCCGCCGGGCGGCGTAATCGCGGATCGTCTCGCCCAGGATGAGATGTTGTCTGCGCTTCGTTCCCCGTTGCGGCCCGCGGGGCACCGGCCGGGCGCGCTCCGGAGGCGACGTTCGCCCGGGGCAGAAACGCGCACGACGGCAAAGACCGGCAGGTCGTTCTCCTTGCCTGCCTGTATCGCCGCGAGCAGCGTCGCGTCCGGCGTCTCTCCCGCGGGCACCCAAAGCCGGTTGAAGCCTCGCTGCCGGGCCGCACGAGCGGCCCGCGCCCTCGTCGGCGTTCTGCGGAGCGACGTACAGGGCACGCGGTCATCCCTGCGGGCACAACGGCGGGGCCTTCGTTCCCGCGCGGCGGCAGGGTGGAGGGCGCCCGTCTGGTCGGGCCGCGCGGCAGGAGGGTGGATACGGAGTCGAGCAGGGCAAGGTACGGGTGCATTCGCGTCCGGTGCAATGCCTGGTTCGGCGGCCAAATGCATCGTTCGGCGATGCGCTCCCGCCGGCACGGCACACCGACCCACCAACAGACAGCGGCACTTTTGCGGGCTGGGCGCTATCGGACGAGCAGCCATAGACGCCACACAACCCAAAGAGCGACCGTTCCGAGCACCGCCAACATCCCATGCCAGAGAACACCCACTATACACCAAACGGCAAACCAAGCTACGTCGGCGGGACAGGCAGCCCGGTAAGCCCCTGCCAGACCAAACTGATCGCGTAACTCTCCTACGGTGACGTTTCCCAGACACGACTCGGCAAAGCCCTCTTTGTAGAGATTGGTCGCATGCCGCCCCCGGACGAAGGCACGGAAGAGCCGTTTGGGGTAGAGCGCCATGCCGATGGTAAATGCTCCCAAATTCAGAATCCACGCCCAGTAGTGGTGCGCGCACCCGCTGGCAATCTCCCAGGCAGCAATCTCGGCCTCGCCCGGCCAGTCGGTTTGGTACTCAGCAGCGATGTGGTGCAGGTCGTGCAGGCGGGCCGCCGCAGCGCGTGCTTGTGTGTTGGGGAAGTAAAAGGGGATTGGCTTGGACTCCACCCTCACCCACCGGTCCGTGTAGCCGCCATCGTGGCCCAGGTTCGCACGCCGAAAGAAGAGCGCCCGTGCTTCAAGCAGCGACATAGTATCGGGACAGTGACTCATCAGGTTTCCATACTCCCACCGGCGGCGCGCACCCGAGATGAGTGTCGCAAGGCCGAACGGCAAAACTCAGGGGCGCGGAGATGCGGACGCTGTACCGCAAGGAACCGGCGGCATTCGCGTCCCCTGCAGTGATTTGTTGGGCGGCTCCCACCTGCCCCCGAGTTGCCGCCCTGCGAGCACCCGCCACCCTCTTGCGGACGGTTCACTTCATTGCCGGCTTCGGTTCGGGTTCCCGTGTAAGCGGCAAAGTCGTGGGCACATCAAAGCCCAGCTCAGGTGACCGGATCGAATACCCTCCGGTGCGGTCGAAAGTCACGGCCAGCGTCCACTTTTTCGACCGCGCAAACGTCACGCGATCGTAGATCGTACGGTCGGGGCTGTAATCCTGGATTCGCTTGTAGAGGACGCTCCTTTCGAACGGCCATCGCGCACCGCTGGCGATGTTGTCGATCTGGCCGAAGCCGATCTCGTATTCCTTGACGACTTCGCGCTTGTGATAGCTTGAGATGCCGTAACTGCCGTAATGCTGGTCCGCTTTTTTCATGCTCCCCTCACGGAGCTTGAAGGCTTCGACAAGAAACGTCTCCTGTGTCCTTGGTTTCGCGTCGCCGGGAGAAGCGTAGAACCGCTCCACCTTGCGGATGCGCTGGATGAGGTAGCTCCGGGGCCCGGAGGCTCGCCCCATCGTTTTGTAGAAGACATAGAACAGGCGGCCATCCTTGTAAGAATGGACCAGCAATGGATGGCTGGGATCGCGCAGATCAATCCCGACGTTACGGGCCTTCGTAACGATCTCCGCCTCTGCTTGCCGCTTGTCTTCGGAAATCCCCTGCCGGATGGGAACGAGCCGCAGCGTCAATTCTGTAGCTTGCCGGGAAGCGGCAGCAGGAGCCAACAAGCCGATCGTGATGCTCAGCAGTGCATAGCGTTTCATGGTGCGCCTTCAGACTGGTGGTAAAGAGCCGATACGGACCAACGGACCATGCGCACCCGCTTATCCTTCGCTGACGTTGGTGTGATGTTCCTGCCTGCAAACGGTACACCGATACATTACGGAACGCGAACCGCGTGGGAAAGCAGGTTGTTCGCATGCCGGACATTTGGCGGGAATCACATGGCGAAAGAGGAGCTTTGGAACGAAGAAACCGGGCAGCGCGAAAAGGAGCATGCTCACCGGTGGCGGGAGCGGATTTGAGCAGTGGTAGCTATAAATGAAGAGCAGGAACCCCCCGAATAATCCGGCCATCTGGGAGATAATGGTCAACACAAGGTGTGAAGAAATCGACATACGCCCCCTCTTACTTTGGCAGGACACCCCCGGCCGCCCGGCGGCACGCGGATTTCACTGGCCGGGCGCTTGGGCGAGCTGACGCCGCCAGTAGCGGCTCGCCCAGAAGCAGCCCCACGTCACGGGGCCGAAAAACAGGCCCTCGAAGAAGAGAAACGCGAGACCCATGTTCCAAAGCTCCCTCCGATCCACGCCCGGCTCAAGCACCGAAACCGAGGCTTTGTTCGGCTGGTAGAAAGGCCGCATGACACTGCCTTGCGGGTAGCGCGCTACCACGCGCCGCATGTAATCAACCCCGGCGCGGTTTCCCGGGCGCGGTTTCGCCCGAAGCACACGGTCGTACCCCGGCAGCGGCGCCCATCGACGACATAGGTGTACCGAACCTGCCGGCTGTGGCCGCCGCGGCTGTCGCCGCTGATATCCGAGACGATCACCCGCCCCGGCGCTCGCGGCCACGCAGGGCTGGCGTATGCGCACTCGAGTTGCCGCCCGAGATGTCGGTTGCGCCACCGGCTGCGCTGAACCTGACCTGATGACAATGGCCGGCCGGTGGCCTCAACCACAACGTTACGTCAGGCGCGCGGCACCCGGCACGGCGTAGTGCAGGCCCACCATGCCGCTCGGGTACACCTGGGAGCGGGTGAGCGCCAGCGCCGTCCGGGGCGCGCCGGCCGGCAGCAGCGGCACGCCGGCCCCGAGTAGGACCGGGACGACCGTGACCTCGACGGCGTCCACCTGCGCGGCGGCGAGCAGGTCGCGGAACAGCGCCCCGCCGCCGAACAGCCAGATTTCGCCGTCGCCCGCCTCGGCGCGCAGCGCGGCCACCGCCGCCCCCGCCTCGCCGGCGACGACGGTCACGCCCGGGTGATCGGCGGGCCGCAGGGTGCGCGAGAAGACGTACACTCGGGCGCCAGCCGGCCACGGGGAGCCGCCCGCCTGTCGCACCGCCTCGTAAGTGCGGCGGCCCAGGAGCACCGTGTCCACCCGGGCGAAGAGCGCGGCGAAGTCGACGGCGGGGTCCGCGGGGATCCAGTCGAACTCGCCGCCGGGGCCCGCGATGTAGCCGTCGAGGCTCGCGGCCACGTTGTAGCGTACCGGGCGCATATGATCCGTCCTGACCGGCAGGAACCGGGAAGCCTTCGGCTCAACCCCGTCACTCACCAGCCTTCTGACAAGCGAGCAGGCCAACTCTGTATTTTACGTCAGACGTGCTTGCCCGCATTATACATCACAAAACCGGAGAAGTGTATACGTCGGGCCTTACGTCATCTCCCGAGGGGCCGCTTCCGCGCCCCCACCTCCGACGGCCCCACGGAAGACCCGGCCGCTCTTGCCGAGTCTCGTGGCGGGTGCCGCGGACTTCGCCGTGCGGCAATACGGCACGGGTTGAGCGGCTGCCGGGGGGGCGACCCCGCGGGGGCTCCTCCGTGGTATACTGATTCTGTCCGCCGCTTCCCCGAACTTCTGCGGACATTTTTGTCCCCCGGCGGGGTCGGAGACGCCGATGGATGTTTGTGGCAAGGTATGTGAAACGGGCGAGGTGGTGACGCTCACCGTCGCCCGGGGGCGGATCGCGGGTTCGCGCGCCGAGACGGGGCGCGCCGATCTGGGCGGCCCGGATGTTTGGCTGGCGCCCGGCTTCCTCGACCTCCAGGTGAACGGCTACGGCGGCCACGATTTCAACCGCGGCGCCTGGAGGGAAGGCGCCGCGGACCCCGACGAACTGGCGCTGATCTTCGAAAAGGCGGCCCGGGCCGGCACCGCCCTGCTGTGCCCCACCATCACCACCAACAGCCACGAAGCGATGCATGCCGCGCTTTCCGGGCTGTCACGCGCCCTGAACGCAGACGCGCGCCTGGCGCGGCGGGTGCCCGGCATCCATGTGGAGGGGCCGTACATCGCTTCCGAGGACGGCCCGCGCGGCGCCCATCCGCTCGAGCACGTGCGCGATCCCGACTGGGACGAGTTCCAGCGCTTTCAGGAAGCCGCCGAAGGACGCATCGCGCTCTACACGCTGGCGCCCGAGCGGGACGGCGCCCTGCCCTTCATCGAGAAGCTCACCGGATCCGGCGTCGCGGTCGCCCTGGGGCATACCGGCGCGGAGCCGGAGACGATCCGGGACGCCGTGCGGGCCGGGGCGCGGATGTCCACGCATCTGGGGAACGGGGCGCACAATCAGATCCGGCGCCACCCCAACTACCTCTGGGAGCAGCTGGCCCAGGACGACCTGTACGCCAGCGCCATCGCCGACGGTCACCACCTGCCGCCCGCCGTGGTCAAATCCTTCGCGCGCGTGAAGGGGCCGGAGAAGCTGGCGCTGGTGAGCGATGCCGTCGCCCTGGGCGGGCTGGCCCCCGGGATCTACAACGGGGGCCGCCACGAGGTCCTGCCGTCCGGCAAGGTGGTCCTGGCGGGGACGCCGTACCTGGCCGGCGCGGGCCACCTGCTCGACACGTGCGTGGCCAACGCCCTCCGCTTCACCGACCTGTCCCTTGCCCAGGCAGCGCGGTGCGCCAGCACCGTACCGGCCCGAATCCTGCGTCGGGAAGACCGCAAAGGCCACCTCCAGATAGGCCACGATGCGGACCTCACCCTGTTCCGGGTTCCCGGAGAAGGGCCGCTGGAGATCGTGGCGACGCTCTGCGCCGGGGAGGTTGTCTTCCAGGCATAGCGGTCGCCGTATCGGAGCTAGCGCTTCAGCAGCAAAAATGCCACGGGGCGCCGGCCGGTCTTCACCTCCGCCTTGGCCTTCACCTCTTTGCCCAGTTCCATTAGCTCCAGCACCCGGTCCTTGAGGAATTGCGGCGGGTTTTGTATCTGCACCGTGGCCTCATACAGGCGCGCCAGCGGGGCGGCGCGCTGGGCGGTGCGGGCGGCTTCCATCTTCAGGCGCTTCGTGTCACGCTTCGCCTCCGCGTTCTCTCCCTTCATCTTGGCGATGATCTGGGCGCCGCGGACCGCCTGCACGCGCAGGGACTGGATGGGCGTGGGGCCTCCCGGCTCCTCCGGCTCCTGCGGGGCCTCGATCACCTTGCCGCGGATCTGGCCCGCGACCATTTGGGTCACCTGCTGCGTCACGGCGGGGGGTATGTCGGCGACCTGAACCGTGAGACGGTGTTTCCCTTCCAGCACCTTGCCGTACAGTTCCATCTCGGCGGGCGCGTCGGCGACGATGGTCCCGGCGGCCAGGGCGGGCGATCCGCTCCCGGCCGGGACGGTCTCGATGTCGGTGTTCACCTCCACGTCCGTCACCTCGGCGAGGTTGAACGGGATGTCATTGCGCTGAGTGATCTTGCGGTCCTTGAAGGCGTCCTTGACCATATCTTTGACCTTCGGGTCGATCAGGCTGTACGAGACGACGCGCTCCTTCTGCCAGGAGTAGCGGCCCTCCGGGACGGTGTCGCCGCGGAAGATCACGCCCCTCTTATACTCGGGGACGAGGGCCTTGATGGTGGCCCTCTGCCCAGAGCGCGCGTCCGCGACGGTATCGCCTTTGAACTTGACGGTGAGGCGCAGGTCGTCCAGGTCGACGACCTTCAAGATCTCGGCGTCCGCGTCCACCTTCTTGAAAGCCAGGTCGTCCGCCGCGACCACGATGCCGTCGATGGGCGCGCGGATCACGATGCGGGGCGCTTTCGGCACGGCATGCGCCTCCCAGTCGGCGAGCCGCTGCTGCGCGATGGCGCGCACTTTCTCCTCCTCCGGCGTGAGGGGGATGACGGGGAGCGGCTCCTTCTCCTCTTCCTCCTTCTCCTCGGCTTCCGTGACGGCCGGGCCTGTCCTCTTGACCGCCGCCAGCGCCGCCTCGCGCGCCGCCTTCTGGGCCTCCTCGATGCGCGCCTTCGCCAGTTCCGCCGCCTGGCCGGGCGCTGCGAACTCGTCCAGGAGCGACCGCATTTGACGCATGACGAGGTAGCGGCTCATCCACTCTGGGCTTTCCACGACCTCGATGAGCGGGTCGCCCTGGCGCACCCTCTGGTGCTTCTGGACGAAGACCTTCGTCACGAGCGCGTCGGCCTTGCGCTTGATCGTCTCCGCCCGCGGCTTGATCGCGACCGGATCCCCGTCGATGCGGATCACGTCGTCCACCTTAAAGAAGAAGCAGGCCATGATGGCCAGCGCGACCAGCGAGACGGCGATGTAGCCGAAGGTCTGAAGGTAGAAAATGTAGCGGGCCATGAAGCGCTTGACCGCCAGGCGCTTCCGGGCCGGGGACCGCCCCTGGAACCACCGGATGCCGGGGAAAGGGCGCGGGGTAGGTGTCATGATGCGACCTCGATTCTCCTGCCGGCGGGGCGGGGCGCAGGAAGTCCGTCGCCCTCGTCGGTCAGGCCGTAGTAGAGTCGGTAGAGTTCGCGGTAGACCCCGGGCGCGTCCACCAGGTCCGCGTGCCGGCCCCGCTGAACGATGCGGCCGTCCTCCATCACCAGGATCTCGTCCGCGTCGATGACGGTATTGAGGCGGTGCGAGACGATGAACGTGGTGCGACCCCTGGCCACCTCGCGCAGCGTTTCGAGGACGTGCTCCTCCGTCTTGCTGTCCAGCGAGGAGGTGGGCTCGTCCAGGATCAGAAGATGCGGGTCGCGCAAGATCGCGCGGGCGATGCCGATCCGCTGCTTCTGGCCCACAGACAGGGAGGCGCCCTCGCTCAGGTCCTGGTCGTACCCGTGCGGCTGCGCCCTGACCCAGTCGTAGATGCCGGCGAGCCGGGCGGCGTGGTCCATCTCTTCCTGCGTCGCGTAGGGGTTCGTGAACAGCAGGTTCTCCCGGATGGTGCCCCCGAACAGATAGGTCTCCTGCATCACCAGGCCCACCTGCTTCTGGTAGCTATCCAGGCGGACATCCCGGAGGTCGTGGCCGTCGACGAGCACCCGGCCGGCGCTGGGATCGTGCAGCCGGAGCAGCAGGTTGACGATGGTGCTCTTGCCCGCGCCGCTCGGCCCCATGACGGCCACCTTGCGCCCCGGTTCGACGGCGAAGCGCACACCCTGCAGCACGGGCCGTCCGTTCTCGTACTGGAAGGCGACGTCTTCAAAGGCCACGGAGCCCCTCAGCGCCGACATCCGCCGCGCATCCTTGCGCTCGACGACGGCGGGGGCCACGTCCAGCGTCTGGAACAGCCGCTCCGCCGGGATCATCGCCAGCCGCGCGCGGTTGAAGTTGTCGACGATGGCCTGGATCGGGTTGGTCAGGCGGTTCATATAATCCATCATGGGGAACACCATGCCGAAGGTGAGGTCGCCCACGATGACCTTGCGCGCGAAGTAGACCCAGAGCAGCGTCCCCTTGGCCCAGGGGAGGACGTTGCCGATGAACTGGGACTGCAGCAGCCCGACGAAATACTGCTTGATGCCCACGCGCTGGCCTTCCAGATTCAGGTGCAGGTAGCGGCGCACCTCATGGCGGCGGCGCCCGAAGCTCTTGATCACCGCGATGCCCGCGATCCCTTCCTGCAGCCCCGCGTCCCGCCGCTGCCACCGCTCCCGCGCGGTCCGGTCCAGGTTGCGCCGGATGGTGGCGAACTTGTACGCCAGACTGGTGTAGGGGATCATGTACAGGAGCACGAGCACGGTGATCCCCGGATCGATGAAGACGGTGAAGAGGAGGATAAGCCCGAACTCGTAGAGCGCCTTGATGCAGTTCGGGATCACGTCGGTGATCATGTCCACCATCGCGTCCACGTCGGCCGTCGTCCGGTACATGTGCTCCCCGACCGGGCGGTTGTGGATGAACGTCATCGAGAGCCCCAGCAGGTGGCGGAAAAAGTGGTTGCGAAGGTCCAGGCCCACGCGGAGGTCGATGTAGCTGTTCAGGATGTTGTTCATCGTCCCGATGACGCGCCCGAACAGGTCCATCGAGAGCATGGCCGCGAAGATGCCGAAGAACAGGCCCCAGTTTTTGTTGGGGAACGCGTCGTCGATGAGGAACTTGCCGAACCACGGCGGGATCACGCTGATGGTCACCAGGACGCAGTTGGCCAGCAGGATCAGCCCCGACTTGCGCCAATAGGGGCGCATGTGGCGCAGAAAGTGGAAGAAGATCTCCCGCTCGCTTCGCTGGTGCCGGCGCGCCAGATCCGTCGCCTCCTGCTCGGTGAAGACCACCCTCGGGGGCCGGTCGCGGGGCTGGCTCAGCTCCACGACCGGATTGGAAAGATCCTCGCGCAGGAGGTTTTCCATGTCGTCTTCCGGGGGTGGGGCCTGGGAGCCGGGCGTCCGCGGGATCTCCGGTTCGGGGTCGCGCGGCGCGCGCGCGCGGAAGACGAAATCGCGCGCGCGCGCGAGGGGGCGCGCGTCCAAGCCTCGCCCTAGCCCGGATCCGGTACCCCGTCCGTTGCCGCTGTCCGCTGGTTGTTCGCCGTTGTCGGGTGGCATCGAAGAACCTCTGTTATGGTTCGGAAGGCGCGCCGGGCTGCGGCGGACCCGGCGCTGGACCGCGCCCCCCGCTCTGGAGGGTCGTCCACAGCATCGCGGCCACCATCAGGCCGACGAGCACGCTGGCCACGATCATGAGGCGCCCCATCAGCTTGCGGTCACGCGGGGACATGTGTCCTCGGTTCGTCCAACAGCGTTGGGGCGCGATTGCCCTCCGGGCCGTGGATCGCGCCCGGGAGATGGAGCCCGGCCAGGTGCATCCGCGTCTGCTCCTCCCACATCTGGCGGTACAGGCCGGGCCGGGCCATGAGCTCCGCATGACTGCCCTGGTCCACGATCCGGCCCTGCCGCAGCACGAAGATCACGTCGGCGCTGACGACCGCCCGCAGCCGGTGGGCGATGGAGAGCACCGTCCGCCCCGCGCGCACCTTCTCGGTGGTGCGCAGGATCGCCTCTTCGGCGCGGGCGTCCAGGCTGGCCGTCGCCTCGTCCAGGATCAGGATGCGCGGGTCACGGATGAGCGTGCGCGCGATCCCGATGCGCTGTTTCTGGCCGCCCGAGAGTTTCGTCCCCTCGCCCAGGTGCGTGTCGTAGCCCTGGGGCAGACTCTCGATGAAGGTGTCTATCTCGGCCAGCGCCGCCGCGCGGCGCACCTCTTCCTCGGTCGCGTCGAGCTTGCCGTAGCGGATGTTGTCCCCGACGCTGGTCCCGAACAGGAACGTGGTCTGGGGCACGACGCCCACCTGTTCCAGGTAGCTCTGCAGCGCGACCTTCTTCAGGTCCTGCCCGTCCACCAGCACGCACCCCTCGGTCGGATCGTGGAGGCGGAGCACCAGGTGCATGATCGTGCTCTTCCCCGCCCCGCTCGGCCCGACGAACGCGGCGGTCTGGCCCGGTTCGAGCCGGAAGGAGACGTTCCGCAGCACGGGTTTGCCCGGCACGTACTCGAAGGTCACGTTGCGGAACTCGACCGCGCCGCGCAGGCGGGGGAGCGGGACGGCGTCCGGCAGGTCGTAGATGTCGGGCTCCACGTCCAGCGTCTCGAGCAGGCGCTGCGCCGGCACCGTCTGGAGGCGCAGGTTCGCCGTGAGGCGCACGAGCCGCTCCATCGGCACGCGGAACTGGTTGAGCAGCCAGAACGTGACGCCCCACTCGCCGATGGTGCGCTCGCCCGTCATCACCTGGTAGGTGACGTAGAACCAGATCCACTTCTCGAACACCCAGCGCAGCGTCCAGAGCACGCCGTCGTTGGTGAGGATGTTGAGATACCTGTAGCGCAGGTTCATGCGCCGCGTCCGGATCACGCGGGACAGGTATTTGCGCACCTGGAACTTGATCCGCCGCTGCCCCCTTACCGCTTTGGCGCCGGCGATGCCGTCGCGCGGGAGGGTGGCTTCGCCCCGCTGCTGCCGCTCCTTGACGGCGAGCGAGACGCCGCGCAGCCACTCGTAGAAGTACTTGCGCGCCGACGGTGAAGGGCATCAGGTAGCAGATGACGAGGACGGTAAGCCACGGGTCCACCAGGCTGAGCAGGATGGCGCCCCAGAGCATGTGTTGTAGTATACGACATCGGGCGAACCGATGTCAACAGCCCACGCTTACTGTTGGTCTGCCGCGACCCCCCATAGCTCCGGCGTCTCGTCCAGCGGCTGTCCCCCCGCGTCGGTGAATCGGACCCCGCAGTAGCAAGCTTCCACGAATAACCGCAGCGTGAGGTCGGCGTCGGGCTTCGGCCAGAGGAAGTTGTGTTCCTGGACCACCAACTGACAGCGCGGGCAGACTTCGCCCGCGGTCACCTCCACACGGGGCAGACCGACGACCACGTGGACGTCGCCGTGCTTCTCTACTTGTTCAGGCATGAATGGCTCCGCGACCGGCCGGGGAATCACGGCCACACGGGCCGTGCTGTCTAGTATTCCCAAAGTGGCCGGCGACCAAACAAAGCAGCCAACCAGGGCTGCCGATATCCCCGGCCGCGTCCGGCTCCTCGCAGCAGCTCTGCCCGTGGTCTACGCAGCGCGAACGCCGAAGTGTGAACGGACGGTCGCCTTGGCCCGACACACGGCAGGAGAAGGGCTAGTGCCAGTCGGGTTCGCCGCTGTTGGAACGGCTGTCGGTCAGCCGGCGCAGGCCGGTCCCGTCGGTGTTCATCACGTATAGGGCAAACCTCCCGCCGCGGTTGGAGGCGAAGGCGATCTGGCAGCCGTCCGGGCTGAAGGCGGGTTCGTCGTTGATCCCGCCGTTTGTGGTCAGGCGGCGCCGGCCGGTGCCGTCGCTGTTCATCCGGTAGATGTCGGTCCCGTCGGCGTCGCCCGACGAGTACGCGATATGGCGGCCGTCCGGGCTGAAGGCGGGGTTGGCGTCGGTGCGCGGGCTGTTCGTCAGCCGGCGCAGGCCGGTGCCGTCGCCGTTCATCAGGTAGATGTCGCCGTTGCCGCTGCGGTCGGACGAGAACACGATGCGCCGGGTGTGGCCCCGCCGGTCGTCGGGGTAGCGGGGACCGGGATAGGGGTACGTGTCGGTCACGACCGGCGGGGCGCTCTCGTCCGGCGGCCGGGTCTCGGTCTGTGCCTTCTCCTCGCGTTCGGTCGGGGTCTCCGGTTTCCTTTCTTCCTCGCCCTTTTTCTTTTGCTGCGCCCTTTCCTCCCGCTCGCGCGGGTTGCCGGCGAACACGGACGATTGGGGGTCGCCGTCCATCAGGAGCAGCGCCGCCGCACCGGCGAGGACGCCGGCCCGCCGCCACAGGCGGGCCGTCTGGTTGCTGCGTCGCATGGTCATCTCCCCCTCGCGCCCCGAAGGCGACTGTTGGCCGGGGCGGGCTGCGCCCGATGATCCGGGTTGGTGTCGGCGGCGTCGTTGCGCGTCAGGCGCCGCTGGTCGCCGCCGTCGGTGTTCATGCCGTATATCTCGTAGCTGCCGTCGCGGTCGGAGTCGAAGAGGATCCGGAAGCCGTCCGCGGTGAAGACGGGGAACCCGTCCTCGGCCTCGTTGTCGGTCAGGCGGTCCACGTCGCCGTCACGCAGGTCGATCCGGTAGATCTCGAAGTCGCCGTCGCGGTTGGACGCGAACACGATCCGGCTTCCGTCCGGGCTCCAGGCGGGGGAGTCGTCGGTCGCGATGTTGTTGGTCAGCCGGGTCTTACCGGCGCCGTCGGCGTCCATCGCGTAGATCTCGAAGTTGCCGTCGCGCTCGGACGCCCAGGCGATCCGGCTCCCGTCGGGGCTCCAGGCGGGCGTCGCGTCCGCCGCCGCGTTGTTGGTCAGGCGGGCCACGCCGCTGCCGTCGCGGTTCATCACGTAGACCTCGTCGTTCCCGTCGCGGTCCGACACGAATGCGATGCGCCGGCCGTCCGGGCTGAACGCCGGGTCGGCGTCCAGCCGGCTGTTGTCGGTCAGCCGCCGGACATCCCCGCCGTCGGCGTTCATCAGCAAAAGCTCGAAGTCGCCGTCGCGGCGCGACGTCCAGACGACCTCCTGGCGGTCGGGCCGCAGCGACGGCTGGAAATCGAGCTCGGGATGGTCGGTCAGCCGTCGCTGCCGCGAGCCGTTCGCGTCCATGCGATAGATCTCCGAATTGCCGTCCCGGTTGGATGTGAACACGATCCGGTCCCCCGTAGACGGCCCCTCGCCGCCGCCGCCGCCACCGCCGAGCGCCAGCGCCGCGAGCACACCGACCACAGACCACTTCGCGCTTCCCCTTTGCCGTCCCATCCCCTGGCTCCTTTTGTCGGGCCACCCCCCCGCCGGGGGGGGGGGCGAAAAACCCCCAGCGGTAAATGCCACAAACGGCGCCCCCGGGGCAAAATTGAACGGGGTTTTGCCCGGGGCCCCAAAAAAAAAAAAAACCCCCCCGCCCCCCCAACCCTAACAAA
>JAUJNC010000004.1:19033-19542 GCA_030446525.1 Armatimonadaceae bacterium | reverse complement strand
CGCCGGCGCGGCCCCCACCCCCCCCACCCCCCACTCGGCCTTCCCCTTTGGCCGCCCCACCCCGGGGTACTTTGGGGGGCCCCCCCCCCCGGGGGGGGGTTGGCCCTAATCCCCCGCTGCTTTACGGCACACAAGGTGCGCCCGCGGCTAAAATTGTACGGGGTTGTTCCGGGGCACCCGAAAAATAAAAAACGCCCGCGCTCGCCCGAACCGGTCACAAAACCGATCGGCTTCGCGTTTAATGTAGATAAGGAGGAGGGTGCAGGCAGGAAGTACAACAAGGCAGTAACTCTTTTCCGTCGGAGCGCGATGCGAGGTACCGCAGCCATGGCGCCGCCCAAGAAAATGCAGCCTGCCGCCTATCCGAAGGTGATCGTACAGGACGACCAGCCCACCGGCGAGCCGGCGCTGTCGCCCGCTTTCCACGAGCGCAACCTGTCCCATTTCGTCGGGCAGCGCTCGGCGGGTAACCTGTGGCCGGACGACCCCGAGGAAGGCTGAATCTCAAA
>JAUJNC010000004.1:0-19023 GCA_030446525.1 Armatimonadaceae bacterium | reverse complement strand
CGCCGGCGCGGCCCCCACCCCCCCCACCCCCCACTCGGCCTTCCCCTTTGGCCGCCCCACCCCGCTGCGTTACTGCACAGAACGTGCGCCCGCGGCGAAAATGTGACGGGCTTGTTCCCGGACCCGAAACAAAAAAACGCCCGCGCTCGCCCGAACCGGTCACAAAACCGATCGGCTTCGCGTTTAATGTAGATAAGGAGGAGGGTGCAGGCAGGATGTACAACAAGGCAGTAACTCTTTTCCGTCGGAGCGCGATGCGAGGTACCGCAGCCATGGCGCCGCCCAAGAAAATGCAGCCTGCCGCCTATCCGAAGGTGATCGTACAGGACGACCAGCCCACCGGCGAGCCGGCGCTGTCGCCCGCTTTCCACGAGCGCAACCTGTCCCATTTCGTCGGGCAGCGCTCGGCGGTAACTCCAGCCGGACGACGAGGATGCCGAGGCGGTCGTGCGCTTCGCGGAGGGCCAGAAGGCGCTCGGCGAGGAAAGCGGGACATGGTCAAGGCGATCCGGGCCTACGAGGCGGCCGCCACCGAGCGCCCGCGTACCTCAAGGCCTGGGTGGCGCTCTCCATCGCTTACATCAGCGACAACACCCCTCCAGCCTGGAACGGGCGGACCAGGTGCTGCACCGGCTCGCCGCCCTGGAGCCCGGCGGCTGGCTCACGGCCGAGTGAGCAGCATCATCCACCAGAACCCTGGCCTACCTGCACGTGCACCGGTACCGCAACCACGCCCACAGTGAGGAGGAGCGGCGGCGGCATCTGCGCGAGGCGGATGCCCGGCATGAGATCGCCGACCGCCTCCGCGAAAGCGAGCGGATCGAGTATCTCTGCCCCTGGGCGTATGTGAAGATGGAGCGGGGCGCTGAATAGCGCGCGCCCTGTGGGCGCGCGCACAAGCCCGCGGCGGCGACGGGCGCGCCGCATCTCCTGCAAGAATACGCGGCCGGGCACGCCCCCCTCCGGGCGCTCCTGTCCCCGCGCGAAAGGCGACACGTGATGAAAACGACCGGTTCGCGCACAGACATTCCGCCGATCCCGGGCGCCGGGCCCAAAAGCCGGCGCCCGCTGCGGCATGCCGTTGTCGCGCTCTCCTGCTCTTTTCCTGACGGGCTCCCGCGTTCGCGGATCTGGACCGGCCGAAGGACGACCCGCCCCCGCCCCCGCCGCCCAAGCGTTCGGCCCCCAGCGGTAAGCGTGGTGTCCTATGGCAAAGGAGGATCCCGTGATGGATACGGAGGTCAAAGCGCCGGACAAAAGAGGGGACGGTCCGCGGTGGCCGGGCGCCCGACGCCGGCACGATGCAGGCGCTCCAGGATCTGCGACAGTGCCTCGCCCGGCCCAGGACGGAGGAGCGGCGGGCGACGAACCGGGAGCTTCTGGATGAAGTCCTGAACGCGCGCACGCCGGCGCAGCGCAGCCGCGCGGGCCTCCGGGGATGCGCTGCGGCGGCAGATCCGGTCCCTGTGCGCCGCGGTCATCGACCAGCAGCCAGCGCGCTGACCGCGCAGGAGGTCGAGGACCTGGACGCAGGAGGTGATGCTGCGCCTGCTGCAAAGCCGGGACCGTCCAGGCCGTCGACCTGGACGCCCGCCTACACGCCTCGCCCGGATCGCCACCAACGTCCTGATCGACCATCTGCGCGCGGTGAAACGGCGCGGCCTGAGCGCCCCGGCCGCCCGCAGCGAGGACGAAGACGAAATGGCGCGCGTGGCGGATCCGCGCCTTTCCGTGGAGGAGGAGGTGCCGGGCCGGGTCCAGAGCGACCAGATCCGCGCGACCCTGTCGCGCGCGCTGAAGCCCTGGAGGCCGACGCGTTTTGTGGCTGCGCGCCGAGGGCGCCTCGCACCGGGACGTCGCCCTGGAGCCCGGGCATCAAGGAGGCGAACGCGCGCAAGCACTTCGAGCGGGGCGTCAAGCGCCTGAAGCGCCCGCCACGGCGGGTCAGTTATCGATCCCGCTCAGGCGCGCGCCGCGGGTGACGCACGCCCGCCGGGCCGGGGGCAGCATGGACAAAAAGGTTGGGAGGGGCTCCGATCGGTTCCGGCTTCGTGGCCGAAATCCACGCCCGGGCGCTCGGGCGGTTCGTCCCGGATGCCGCGGTGGTCGCCGTCGCCTCGCCCACCCCGGGCAAGGCGTCCCGCTTCGCCCGGGAGCACGGCATCCCCCACGCCTTCGAGGACCACCGCGACCTGCTGGCCATGGGGGAGGTCGATCTCGTCACCCCGGCCTCCCCAACGACCTCCACTGCCCGGTCACCCTCGACGCGGCCCGGGCGGGCAAGCACGTGGGTGTGCGAGAAGCCGCCGTGCCGCACCGAGGAGGCCGACCGCATGATCGAAACCGCCGGCGGCACGGGGTGCTCCTCCCAGCCGCCGAAGAGCCTCCTCTTCGCCCCCAATACGTGCGCGCCAAGGGGCTGGCGGACGAAGGCGCCTCGGCGCCGTGTTCCTGGTCAAGCAGTGGGAGGAGCATTTCGGCCCCACGCGCCGTGGTTCTGGGACGGGAACCGCTCCGGCGGCGGGGGTTCTCCCTGGACATGGGCTGCCACTCCATCGAGTACGCCCGCTGGGTCTTGGGCAAGCCCGCGGTTAAGAGCGTCACGGCGACGCTGGGGACCTACGTACACGGCGACAAGACCCGGGGGTGAGGACCACTGCTGTGCGTCGTCGAGTACGAGGGCAACAGGATCGCTGTGGCGGAGAACTCCTGGCCAAACCGGGCGGCGTGGACGACCGCTGCGAGATCTACGGCTCCCGCGGCAACACGCGCGCCGACCTGCTGCGCGGCAACGCCCTGGTCACTTACAGCGACGCCGGCTACGGCTACGCCGCCGTCGAGAAGGCCGGATCGACCTCGGGGATGGACCTTCACCATGTTCGAGGAGCCTGTGGAACTACGGCTTCCCCCAGGAGATGCAGCATTTCGTCAACTGCGTGCTGGGCAAAGAAGGGCCCCTCGAGACCGGCGAGGACGGCCGCGAGGTGCTGAAGATCATCCTGGCCGCCTACCAGTCGGCCGGCGAGGGCCGCAAGATCGTCTGGCCCTACGATCCCCCCGTGGCGGAAAAACCCATCGACCTGTGGAAAGGTCCGAAACCGGGAGCCTGAGGATCGACAGGGAAAGCGCTGCCACTCCGGGGCACACTGGCAGCAGAAGGATGGCTAAGAAGGTATACTGCGTAACGAAAGGAGGGTTTGATGAAGTACGGAGCGAGGAACAAGGTCACGGCCAAGGTGACGTCGGTAAAGAACGGGGACGTCATGTCGCTCGTCAAGTTCGAGGTCACGGCTCCCGTCCAGATGGCGTCCGTCCTTACCACCGAATCCCTTGAGGAACTGAACCTTCAGGTCGGTGACGAGGTCGAGCTGGTGATCAAGGCGATCCATGTCTTGCCTGTCAAGGAGTAGGAGGGGAGGACCGACCGATGCGGCTGACGCCGGAGCAGATCCAGCTGTTTCGCCATAACGGGTACATCAAGCTGCCGGACCGGCTGCCCGAGGAGACCGTCGCGGAGCTGAAGGAGACGATCTGGGGGGATATCCGCGGGGAGATCCCGCCCGTGGTGCGCGACAGGCAGGGACGGGTGGTGCGGCTATCGAAGCTCTGGGACAGGGATCCGATCTTCCGCGAGACCTTCACCCGCCCGGAGATCCTCGACCCCCTGGAGTCGCTGCTCGGGCCCAACATCGAGCTGGTCAGAAACCGCCACAACCACGCCACCCTCCGCCTGGCGGGCGACGGGTCGGATTATTTCCACCGGGATGCCCTGCAGTGGTCGCGGTCCCTGGTGACCGTGCTGTTTTATCTGGAAGAGACGACGGTGGAGAACGGCTGCACCCGTGTCGTTCCGGGCACACACCTGCTGCCGGGATTTTCCTCGCTCCGCCCGGTGGAGGATGACGGGATCGGCAAGTCGGGCATCCTGGACCAGGCGGTCCCCCTGCCCATGGCCGCCGGGGGGATGCTCGCCATCGACAGCCTCGTCCTGCACGCCGCCGGTACGAACACTACCGGGGGCACCCGGATGAGCATGACGATGGGCTACCACAGCGCGGACGAGCTCTCGGAGGGGGAGAGCCCCAGGCGGGTCCTGGTGCGCGGGAAGCGGCTCTACATGGGGAACGATCGCTGAGGCACGCGAAATGGGCGAGCTGTTAGCGGGCGTCGCCCGCGCCAACATCACCCCGCCCGTCGGCATCCCCATGGTGGGGTTCGCGGGGCGCGGTCCGGCCGAAGGGGTGCACGACGATCTGCTGGCAACGGCCCTGGCGCTGGAAGCGGACGGCTCGCAGGCGGTCGTCGTGGCGGCGGACCTGCTCGGCTTCACCGAAGGGTTCACCGCGGAGGTGCGGGGCGAGATCGAGAAGCGCACGGGGGTCCCGGGGCGGAACGTGCTCCTGTGCGCCTCGCACACGCACTACGGACCCTCCACGGGCGCTTACGAACCCGCGGAATTGCCCGCCGACGTGACGGCGTACCTGGCGCACCTCAAGTTCCAGATCGCGGGCACGGCGCAGGCGGCCCTGGCCCGGAGGCAGCCCGCGCACATCGGGTGGGGCGTGGGGGAGTCGCACATCGGCGTCAACCGGCGCGAGCGCCGGCCCGACGGGCAGATCGTTCTCGGACAGAACCCGGAGGGGGCCTGCGACCGCGAGGTGCGCCTCGTGCGCCTGGACACCGCGGAGGGCAAACCCATGGCCGCGCTGGTCAACTTCGCCTGCCATCCCGTCAGCGCCGCCAGCCAGATGCGTCTGCTTTCGGCGGACTACATCGCGCCGATGCGCCAACTGGTGGAAACCTTTACCGGGGCGACCTGCCTGTTCCTGCAGGGCGCGGCGGGCAACATCAACCCGGTCGAGATGCGCCCCTCGTTCGAGCCGGCGCGGCGGCTGGGCGTGATGCTCGGCGGCGAGGTGGCGAAGGTTTTCGAGGCCACGGTCTCGGCCCCCGCGCAGGGCGTCGCCGTCCGGTCGGCACATCTCGCGCTGCCCGCCATGAGCTTCGCGTCGGTTGAGGAAGGTGGGCGATCGCTCACCCACCTGCAGAGCCTTGTGGCACGTTTGCAGGCAGAAGGCAAGGGCGGCAGCTCCCTCTACTGGGCAGAGCGCCGCCTGCAGGGGGCGGAGGCGATGCTGGAGAGCCTGCGAAGCGGCGTGCCCCTGCCGCCGGTGCCGGCGGAACTGAGCGCGCTGCGCTTCGGCGATGTGGCCTTCGTGACGGCGCCGGGCGAGATCTTCACCGAAGTGGGCATGGAGATCAAGCGTCGCTCTCCGCTCGGGCGCACCGGCTGCGTCGCGTACACGGGCGGCAACATCGGCTACGTGCCCATACCCGGCGCGTATGCCGAAGGCGGCTATGAGGTCACCCACGCCTGCCGGGTCGGCCCGGAGGCCGCAGGGATGATCGTGGAAGCCTCGCTCGCGCTGCTTGCGGAACTCGCCGGGATCGGGCTCCGATGACATCCGGGAAGATCCTGCTGACACTGGCCCTCTTTCTGCTGATCGGCCCGCTGCCGGCGGGGGCGCAGAGGCCGGCCGTTTCGGCGCCTCCGCAACACGGGGCGCCGCCTGCCGCCCGTGATCCCTACACGCCCCGGATCCCGCCGCGCGCCCTCGACTACCAGCGCAGCGGCTACGTGCTCACGGTCGTCGGGCTCGCGTGGAACCTGCTGGGACTCTGGCTCGTGCTGCGCACCGGCCTGTCCGCCCGCCTGCGTGACGGCGCGTACCGGCGGCTGCGCCGCCCGGCGCCCGGGGCGGGGCCGCCCCCCCGCTCGCCGCCGTCGCCCTGTACCTGCTCGCCTTCTCGCTCCTGCTCTTCGTCTGGTCGCTGCCGCCCGGCCTTATGCGCCTGGCGCGGCAGCACCACTTCGGCTTCTCCCGCCAGACCCTGCCGGGCTTCCTGGGCGACGCCCTGCTCGACACCGCCTTTAGCCTTGTCTTGATCCCCGTGGTCTGGGGCGGCTATGTCCTCTTTGCGCGCGCGCCGCGCCGCTGGTGGCTCGCGCTCTGGGCGCTGTCGGTCCCGCTGCTCTTCGTCCTCATCGTCCTGCACCCCGTCGTGATCGCCCCGGCCTATAACCGGTACGAGCCGCTTGCGCCCGGCCCGTTGCGCAGGCAGATCCTGACGCTCGCCGCGCGGGCGGGCATCACGGGGGCGCGTGCTGGTGGAGGACACCAGCCGCCGCACCCGGCACGTCAACGCCTATGTCACCGGTCTGGGCCCGAGCACGCGCATCGTCCTGAACGACACCGCCCTGCAAACGCTGCCCCCGGACCAGGGCCTGCTGGCGATGATGGGGCACGAGATGGGGCATTATGTGGAGGGGCACATCTGGGTGGGGTTCGCGACGGGCGCCCTGGGGGCGGGCGTCTTTTTCTGGCTGCTGTCGCGCCTCCTGCCCTGGGCCGCGCATCGGGGCGGAGGGCGCTGGCGCCTGCACGGCCCGGGCGACCTGGCCACGCTGCCCCTCGTGCTCCTGCTCGCCTCGCTGTTCCTGCTGGCGCAGGCGCCGGTCGCGAGCGGCATCTCCCGCGCCCTGGAGCGCCGCGCGGACGCCTTCGGCCTGCGCGTGACGGGCCGGAACGAGGCGACCGCCCGTCTGATGGTGGGCTTCGCGGAGCGCGACTTCTCCGACCCGGACCCGCCGTTCCTGTTCCATCTCTGGTTCGGCAGTCATCCGACCCTGTCAGAGCGCATCGCCTTCGCCCTGCGCCATAAGCCGAGAACATAGGAGATGAGGTAGGAGAAGAATGGCACACATCACCCCGATCTTCGCGGGCGCGCTGGCCGCGCTCGCGCTCTCGATAGGCCCCTGCGGCGGGGCACGAGCGTCCCAAGGGGGGCGCGCGCCGCAAGACATCCCGGCGAAGACCGTGCCGGGACCGCCCCCGCCGGCGGTGGACGCCGCGATCCGCGCGCCGCTCATCCGCTACAACCGGAACCTCAAGGGCGGCGCCCACACCAACATGGCCGGGCACGGCGGCGCGCCCGTGATCCTGGCCGCGGCCGCCTTCGCCGGAAACCGGACCGCCGACGCGCGGCTGCTCGAACAGATGCGCTACACCATCACCGGCGGCAACGACATCAGCGCCAACGGCGGCTATCCGGCGCAGCACGAGCGGCACGTGACGGCCATGTACGCCATCGCCAGGCTCACCCCGCGCATCTGGGAGCGGCTGAGCGCCGACGAGGCGAAAAAGGTCGACCTGCTGATGACGGCCGCGCTGGTCGCCTCCGCCTTTACCACCAGTGACGCCAACCCGTACGTCCTCGCCCATACCCAACAGCACGCCCTGGACGGCGACGCCAACCTGAACCGCGACTGGAACCCGAACTACCGCGAGGGGATGGTCGGGATGCTCCTGATCGCCCCCGTCTACTTCGGGGGCGCGGGCAAGGCGCAGGCCCTCCTCGACACCTACGACCACGCGGCCTTTGTGCGCGAGCTGGCAAGGCACGGACTGACCAACATCCACCAGACGTTCACCTGGAAAGCCGCGCACCCCGAGTCCGACGCCCCCACCCCGCCCCTGATCGAGAAGGCGGTCCGGGGCTTCCGCTACAAGGGCACGCCGCTCAGCGACCCGATGAAGATCTACTGGCTGCTGACGACCGACACGTACAGCAAAACGGTGAACTGCGGGCTGCAGGGCGGCAAGGGGATCGCGCTGCCCGACGGGTCGCGCGCCGGCATGCTGCTTTCCGGCTGCGAAGCGCTGCCGAACAAAGGGAAGCCGGGGATGCTGAAGGAGCTGGACAGCAACGACGCCAACGGCCCTCGGAGCTCGCTGCTGTATGCCTACGACGGGCTCCGGCCCAACCTGACGAACCACTACGTTTTGATCGCCGGCGGCTACTGGCGGCCCGGGAAGCTGGCCGACGAGTGCCTTGCCCTGATGCAGGTCGGCATCAACGACCTGTGGTATAAGCTCGCGCACGGGTACCGCAACTACGCCAAGGGCAAGGCGCAGTCCGATCTGCGTCTCGGCGCGACGGACCACGGTTTTCCGTTCACGCGGCCGCTCTGGGAGAGCGTCGTCAAGCCGTATCACGGCCTGTGACGATCGAAAGTGGGGTACGGTAGGGAGATGCTTCGACTGGCTCTTATCGGTTGTGGATCCCATTCGGAACACGCGCACGCCGCTCCGCTCGCGCGTTATGTCTCGCAGCACCCCGGCGAGGTCGCCCTGGCCGCCGCGTGCGACCTGAACGGCGAGCGCGCCCGCCGCTTCTGCCGCGACTACGGCTTCGCCCGGGCCTACACCGATATGGAGGCGATGCTGGCGGCGGAGAAACCCGACGCCGTGGTCTGCGTCCTGCCGGTCCCGCAGATCGCCCCGGCGGGGAGCCGTCTGCTCCGGCGGGGCATCCCCTGCGTTCTCGAGAAGCCGCTCGGCAGCTCCCGCGCGGAGGCCGAGATGCTGGTCGAGGCGGCGCGCGAAACCGGCACGCCGCACCTGGTTTCGGTGAACCGGCGTTTCAGCCCGTACCTGAACCGCGCGATCCGGTGGGCCCGGGACGCCGGGCCGCTCCGGTACGTCCGCGGCCAGATGTTCCGCCACGCGCGCCGGGAGGAGACGTTCCCCTGGGAGACCGGCGTCCACGCCGTCGATGCCCTGCGCCACATCGCCGGAGAATGGGAAAGCTTTGACGTACAGCGCGTGGAACGCTCCCCGGGCGCCACCCCGTGGTTCCTGATCCGGGTGCGCTTCGCGTCCGGGTGCGCGGGCGCGGTCGAGATCCTGCCGACCGCGGGGATGGTCGAAGAGACTTTCGAGTTGTTCGGCGACGACTTCCGGGCCTGTGCCACCACGATGAGCCCGGCGGGCGAATCCGTGCGCTGCTGGCGGGGCGGGAAGCGGGAGGTGGACGCGTCGGCGGATCCCGGCGACCCGCGGTGCCTGCGCGACGGCTCCTATGAGGAAACGTGCGCCTTCCTCCGCTGCCTGCGCGAGGGCGCTCCGCTACGCCCCACGATCCAGGATGTCGCGCCGAGCGTGGATCTCTGCTGGCAGATCGCCCAGAGCGGGAGCTACGCGGGCACGACGGCGCCGTAGATCGCCCGGACGGCGCGCTCGTAATCGTCGGCGGCGACCCCGATCAGGATGCTGATCTCCGAGGCGCCCTGGCTGATCATGCGCACGTTCACCCCGGCCGCGCCGAGCGCCCCGAAGACGGTGCCGGAAACGCCTACCCGGTAGGCCATCCCTTCCCCGACCGTGGCGATGAGCGCCAGGGGGGAGTGTTTCTCCAGGCGGTCCGGCTGCAGCGCGCGCTCGAGACCCTGAAGCACGCCGGTCTCCCGGCCCGCCAGCTGATCATCGGACACGATGATGGACATCGAATCGATGGCCGAAGGGATGTGCTCGTACGAGACCCCGTGCTCTAACAGCACCCCGAGCGCGCGGTGGCCGAAACCGAGCTCCTTGTTCATGCGCCACTTCTCGATCGAGATCGCCGTGAACCCGGTGCGGCCGGCGATGCCGACGACCGGCTGCTCCGTGGCGTCGCGCCGCGCGACGATGCGCGTGCCGGGCTCGTGCGGGGCGTTGGTGTTCTTGATCTGGATCGGGATGCCGGCCTCGAAGACGGGGAAGATGACCTCCTCGTGCAGCACGGTGGCGCCCATGTACGCCAGCTCCCGCAGCTCCCGGTAGGTGACCTCCGCGATGGGGCGGGGGCGCTCCACCACCTGGGGGTCGGCCATCAGGAGGCCCGAAACGTCGGTCCAATTCTCGTACAGCGCCGCGCCGACCGCCCGCGCAACCACCGCCCCGGTGACGTCGGACCCGCCGCGCGAGAACGTCTTGATGCGGCCCTGCCGGTCCCGCCCATAAAAGCCGGGCACCACGTACAGGCCGTCCGCCTGTATGCGCTGTGCCAGCAGGGAGTACGAGACCGGGTCCAGCCCGCCTTCCTGGTCGAAGCGGACGCACTCCCCGGCGGGCACGAAGGCGGCGCCCAGAAATTCGGCGATCAGGCAGGCGTGGAAGTACTCGCCCCGCGCCGCCACCCAGTCCCGCGTCGCCAGCGTGCTCTGGTCATCGGCGGCCAGCTTCTCCAGCTCGCGCCCCAGCTCGCCCATGGGTTCTTCGGGGGACGCGACGCCCAGCTCGCGCGCTATCTGCCGGTAGCGCTCCTGGACCAGGCACAGCGGTTCTTGATAGTCCAGCTGCTGCGCCGCCAGATGCCAGCAGGTCAGCAGAAGATCCGTCACCTTCTTGTCGTGCGGGTCGCGCTTGCCGGGGGCGGACACGACGACGCAGCGGCGGCGCGGGTCGGCCCGCACGATGGCGGCGACCTTCCGGATCTGCCCGGCGCTCGCGAGCGAGGTGCCGCCGAACTTGGCGACGATGGTGTCTCTTTGCGCCTGTATCATGGTTGCTTCCGTAAGGTTCTGCTTTGTTCAGAAAAAACCTGCACGGCAGATCGGGCGGCTCGTCCTGTTTGGGGTAGGTCTCAAGGGCGGGGATGTCGAACACGTTTCTATGACACGCACGTTCGAGGCGGCCGCCATCCGGCCGATGGGGGGCGCGGACATACCGGCGGGCCTGCGCCTGTGCGGGCAGGCGGGTTGGAACCAGACGGCCGAAGACTGGCAGCGCCTCCTCGAGTGGGAACCGGGGGGGTGCTTCGTCGCCGAGCGGGACGGCCGGGTGGCGGGGACGGTGACGACGACGGTCTACGAACCCGGCCTGGCGTGGGTGGGCATGCTGCTGGTCGACGGCGCCGTGCGCCGCCAGGGCCTGGGACGGGCGCTGCTGGCGCACGCCCTGGACTGGATCGAGAGCGAGAGAGGGGTTCCGGTCAGCGCGCTGGACGCCACGCCGCTCGGCAAGCCGCTCTACGACGGCATGGGCTTCGTCGACCAGTTCTCGCTGCAGCGCCACGAGGGCGCGGCCCCCTCCCCGGCCGTGCACCCCGGGGGCCCGCCCGGGGTTCGCCCGCTGCGCGCCGACGACCTATCGACCCTCGCCGCGCTGGACACCTCCGTCTTCGGGGCGGACCGGCGGCGCGTGCTGCAAAGCCTGATCGAGGCGCACCCCGACCGGTGCCATCTGTTCGAGCGAAAGGGGATCATCCGCGGCTACGTCTGCGGCCGGACCGGCGCACGCACCGGGTACGTGGGGCCGCTCGTCGCGACCGACCGTGCGGCGGCGGAGGTGCTCCTGGGCGCGGCGCTCGCCCCGCTGGCCGGCCGCACCGTCACCCTGGACGTGCCGGACGGGAACGAGGATGCCGTCCTGCTCGTGCGGCAGCTCGGCCTGCGGCCGCAGCGCCCCCTGCTGCGCATGGCGCGCGGCGCCCCCCTGCCGCCCGCGGACCGGAAGCGGTGCTACGCCATCGCCGGGCCGGAGATCGGCTGACCGGAGGGAGTAAGAAGCAAGTGAACATCGACCCCGACCTTTCCGAACAGGAACAGCAAGAGTTCGCCGCGCTGATCGCGCGCCGGCTCGAATCCCTGGCCCGGGGCGACCCCGCCGAGCCGGAGACGTGGCGGCGGGTGGCCCAGAAGCTCGGGTGCCGCGTGGACATCTACCGCGATCCCGACGGGAGCTACGGCACGTACGCGCCGAACCCGGAAACCCCGGGCGCCGGCCTCATCACGTACAACACGTCGCAGCCGAAGCGCACGCAGGCGCGCGTCCTCGTAGATCTCCTGTCCCACCACCTCAGGCACTGGTGGATCCCCGACGAAGCGCCGGGGGAGCGGTGAGTCAGGAACGGAACGCCGGAAACCGCCGGTTCGCCCCTTCCGATCCGTCCGGAGCCTGACCCGCCGGCGGTTCCTACAGATCCTCGCGCAGGCCGGACTTCTGCCCCTCGTCGCTCAGGTTGTGGGCGCCGACCGTCTCGCTGAGGTGGAGCTCGCGCAGCCTGGGGTTCTCTTCGGTCAGGTCGTCCTGCGGGTCGTAGCCGACCAGCTCGCGGGCGTCGGAGATGTCCAGGCGCTTGAAGCGGTTGTCCGAGACGCCGTGCAGGACCGCGAACTGGATGTTCTCGACGTCGACGCAGCGCTCCAGGAGCTGGTGCAGGTCGCGCTGCGACACGAAGGCGTCCAGCATGGAGACGCTTCCCTCCGCGCGCGCCTTTTCCAGCGGCTGGAACGCGCCGATCCGGATGGCGATGGCGGACAGGCCCTCCTGCTCGGCCATGTAGCGCGCCAGCGCCTCGCCGAAGCACTTGGACACCCCGTATAAATCCCCCGGGTTCACCGGCTCGCTGGTTTTTACCTGCACGTCCGGCGGGTACCCTGATACGGCATGGATAGAAGAGGCGTAGACGACGCGGCGGCAGCCCGCCGATTTCGCCGCGACGAACGTGTTGTATGCGCCGACGATGTTGGCTTCGAGAAGGTCGTCCCAGGTCGCCGAGGGGCTGGGGTCGGCGGCCATGTGCACCACCGTGTCGATCCCGTCGCACAGGGTTTTGAGCCGCTCCAGGTCGCCCAGTTCGCCGATGACAACCTCGCCGAAGGGCCTGATCTCTTCGACGCCCTCATCGGTCTCGCGCACCATGAGGCGAAGCTCGTACTTGTGGTGCGCGTGTTCGGCGAAGTACGACCCGATGCGCCCGGCGGCGCCCGTCACCAGGACACGCCGGCGCACCCCTTCCGTCGTCTTGCTCAACGCCCCGACACCAGCCGCGCTAAAGGACTGTGCCATCGCTGCCTCCCCGAACCCGTTGCAGGTTCAGGCTGTTATACACGGTTCTCGGCCCCCCTTAAACCCCGACCGGTCGGCCGTCTTGACAAGCGGCTTTTGTATCAGGTATACATCAATCGCGTGATTTAATCATGTGATTGGTCTTGCGGCGAGGCAAGAGCACATGGCTGAAGAGCGTACAAGCCACAAAGACAAGCTCGCGGAGCGCCGGGAGCAGATCCTGGAGGCCGCCTCCGTCGCGCTGGCGCGCGTGGGCTACGAAAAGATCACCACCCGCTTGATCGCGCAGGAAGCCAACGTCAACATCGCCACCCTCCACTACCATTTCGGCAGCAAGGAAGCTTTGCTGGCCGAGGCGGTGCGCTATGCGCTGTACCGTGCCGAGCGCATACTGCGCGGCGTGATGGAGGCGGCGTCGACCCCCGCCGGGGCGCTGGCGGCGGCCTCTCAGGCCATCTGGGACATCGCCAAACAGCGCCCGGGGATCCTCCGCTACGATCTGGTTCTGCGCGCCGTCCGGGATGAAGAGGCGCGCAAACAGGCGAGCGCGCTCTACGCGGCCTACCGCCGGTTGATCGAGGAGGTCGTGGAGCGGCATCTTGCCGGGGGGGGCGCGCTGGCCCCCGGCATCACGACACGCATGCTCGGACATTATGTCGTCTCCGCCGCGGACGGCATCCTGATCCAGCATCTGGTCACCGGCGACGACGACGCGGCGAAGAGCAGCCTTGATCTGGTGCGGCGGCACGTGCTGTCACTCATGGGGGCGGGTGAGGGGAAATGAACCGACGCGATTTTGAAGGGATGGTACTGCCGCACCGCGAGGCGCTGTACGGGCGCGCGCTGGCCCTGACGCAGAACGCCGACGAGGCGGAAGACCTGGTGCAGGAGACGACGTTGCGCGCTCTGCACGGGTTCGAATCGTTCCGCGCCGACGGCCCGGTGCGTGCCTGGCTGCTCGCGATCCTGCGGAACCTGTTCATCAACACGTACCGCTCGGCCAAGCGCGCGCCGCGCCAGATATCCCTCGACGCCCTTTGCCACCCCGATCCGGTAACACCCGCCGAGCCGGGCCCGGAGCGCGCCGTCTTCTCCAAGCTGGAGAACGAGGCGCTGGCGCGCGCCGTGGACGCGCTGCCCACCGGGTACCGCGAGGTCCTGGTCCGGTCGGACATCGCCGGGATGTCGTATCAGGCGATCAGCGCGGAGCTGGATCTGCCCATCGGGACGGTCCGCTCGCGCCTGTCGCGCGCCCGCCGGCGGCTCCGGCGCGCGCTGTTCGCCTGGCGGCCCGACGCCGCGGGCGCGGGCGGCCCTGAGCGGGCGGCCCTGGCCGCCTGACGCGCGGTGCCGGTCATGGTTTCTGTCGGGTCGGCGCGGGGTGGGCCGGAGCCGGTGACCATACGTGCGGCGTCGCCCGCGGATTTTCCCGAGCTGGGGCGGATCCTTTGGGCCGCCTTCGGCGGGAAGATGCGGCCGTTCCTCGGCGACCGTCCCGGGCGGAACGCCGCCCTACTGGCGGACCTGTTCGCGGCGCGGGGGCTCGCGCCGGAGTCCGCCCGCGTCGCCGCGGACGCCCGGGACAAGCCGCTGGGTGTCTGTCTGCTGCGCCAGCCCGGCGTCCCGTACGCCGCCCTGGGGCCGATCGCCCGCACGGCGCTGCGCCATTTCGGCCTGTGGGGCGGCCTGCGGGCCTTTCTCGGTCTGTGCCTGTTCGACGAACGCCTTCGCGCGGACACGTGCGTCATTTCGCTTCTCGCCGTCGCCCCCGAGGCGCGCGGGCGCGGCGTAGGCGGCGCCTTGCTGGGCGCCGCGGAGGCCGAGGCGCTCGGGCGCGGCCTGGGACGACTCGCCCTCGACGTCATCGAGGACAACCCGGCCAAAAGCCTGTACCTGCGGCGCGGCTTCCGTACGACCCGCACGCACCGCGTCCCCGCGCCGCTCGCGCGCCTGTTCGGGTTTTCCCGCTTCGACCACATGGAAAAGCCGCTCGCGGCGCGGTGCGTTACGCCTGTTTGCTGACGCAGCCGGGGCAGATGCCGGTGAACTGGACGGGGTGCGGGTCGAGCCGATAGCCGGAGGCCTGCTCGACGTGGCAGAGCGCGGCGTCGGGCAGCACGGGGGGGATGTCGGTCACGGTCCCGCAGGTGCGGCACACGATGTGGTGGTGGGGGCGCGACCCGGCGTCGTAACGCGCCACGTTCTCGGCGCGCATTTCCGCGATGTCGCCCCGCTCCACCAGGGCGCGCAGCGCGCGGTACACCGTCGCCAGCGACAGGTGCGGATAGTCGGAGCGGACGCGCACGAACACGTCCGCCGCCGTGGGATGTCCCGGCAGGCAGCGGACCGCATCCAGGACGGCCTTCCTCTGGACCGTGTTTCGCGTCCGTTTCATCTTGTTCTTAGTATACCTTAACAGGAAAAGATACGCGTTATGCGCGAAAACCCACATCCGTTTTAGACTGTTGTGCGTGTGGGTGGAAAGAGTACGCAAGCAAATGGTTCGTGCTGCGGTGATGCCGGGGCCGGGTCGGCCCCTCGAAGTGCGCGGCTTCCCCGAGCCGGAGCCGGAGCCGGGCGCCGTGGTCCTGCGGACGCTGGCCGCCGAGGTGTGCGGGACCGACGTGCATTTATGGCACGGGCGCCTGGCGGGCGTGCCGTACCCGCTGATCCCCGGCCACGTCAGCGTGGGCGAGGTGCTCGCGACGGGCGGGGACGTGCGCGACACCGAGGATCGGCTCCTCCGTGTGGGCGACGCGGTCACGTTCCTCGACGTCCACGGGACGTGCCACGCCTGCCGGTTTTGTACGGTTTTGAAGGCGACCACCCGTTGCCCCAAACGGCGCGTGTACGGGATCACCTACGGCGCGGAGGAGGGGTTGCTGGGCGGGTGGTCGGAGCGGATTTACCTGAAACCGGGCGTTAAGGTCCTGCCGCTGGCTCCGAACGTCACGCCCGAGCAGTGGATAGGCGGCGGCTGCGGGCTGCCGACCGCCGTCCATGCGGTCGAACTCGCCCAGATACGTCTGGCGGACAGCGTCCTCATCCAGGGCAGCGGCCCCGTCGGGCTGAGCGCCTGTGCGCTGGCGCTGCTCAGCGGGGCGGGCTGGGTCGGCGTGATCGGCGCGCCGGCACGGCGGCTGGAGGCGGCGCGCCGGTTCGGGGCCGACTGGACCATGGACGTCAGCCAGACGACACCCGGGGAGCGTGCCCGCGCCGTCAGGGACGCGACGGGCGGCTACGGGCCGGACATCGTCGTCGAGGCGAGCGGCAATCCGGACGCCGTCCCCGAAGGTGCGATCTGGTACGCGACGCCGGCCGCTACGTCATCGTCGGACAGTACACCGACAACGGGGACGTCCTCCTCAACCCCCACCGGCACATCAACCGCAAGCACCTGGAGATCCGCGGCTGCTGGGGCTCGGATTTCAGCCACGTGTGGCGGGCCATGGAGCCATGGCCCGCTTCGGAGGGCGGGTCGACTGGTCGTCCTCGTCTCACATCGCTACCAGGCTCGGCGAGGCCGGGCAGGCGCTTGTCGATGTAGAGGCCTCACGCGTTGTGAAGGCCGTCGTCACACCGAACGGATGAACCGGGAGCGGCCGAGACACGTCATGAACAGCGCCATGGGGAGCCGGCTGGTGGCCCGGATCCTCTGGGATTTCCTCAGGGTTGGCCTTCGCTCCCAGCCCTTCGCGTTTTACTTCGCCTCGGCGAGGACCGCCGCGTAGACGCCCTGAACCACCATAGCCATCCGCCGGTAATCCAGCGTCTCCGGCGTATCCTGCGGCGTGTGGTAGTTCTTGTTCCGGTAGAACGCGGTGTCGGTGATCATCACGGCGGGGTAGCCCGCCTCCCAATAGTTCCTATGGTCCGAGAAGTCGATGCCGGACAGCGATGCGGGCGCATTGATGGAATACACCGGCAGCGAGGAGGCGCCCCTCATCACTTTCTTCACGCGGCGCGCCAGCGCCCCCTGCCCGGTGTTTCCCGCGACGGTGATGAAGTTCCCCTGCGACGGATAGAACGGCGTCAGCGCCGGCGCCGGGAAGCCCTGGCTGCCCGGGGCGTCGGTGAAATAGCCGATCATCTCCAGGCAAAACATGGCCCGCACGGGAACCCCTTGCCTCTTGAGAGACGCGGCATGAACGGCGCTTCCCATCCGGTCTGTGGCAAAATAGGGCGGCTCTTCCAGCGTGAAGGCCACGAGCTCAACACGCCGCGGCAGCGAGGTTCTGCCGAGCAGGTGGGCGAGCTCGATCAGGCCCGCCACCCCGCTCGCGTTGTCGTCCGCGCCGGGATAGGGGCCGGCGGCATCGTAATGCGCCCCGACCACGATCCGCTCCTTTGTGTCGGGCCCGAACCACGCGATCACGTTGCGGTAGGTCCTGCCGTTCACCGGGAACGGCTGTTCCGTCACCCTCCCCCAGGCCCGCTCAAACTCCTTGCGGATGTAGGCGGCGACCCGATCCAGGTTTTGCGGGTGTTCGTCGTCTCGGGGGGACAACGTCCGGGACAGCATGCGCACGTGCGCCTCCAGCCGCGCCGGCTCGACCGAGGTTTTGGCCGCTCCGCCCTTGCCCCGAAGCACGGGCTGCGTGACCAGAGCCCAACCGGCCACCAGCAGGCCCAGAAAGAGCAGCGCGATCAGCAGCATCCGCGTACGGACCCCCCTTTGCTTGTGCCCTACTTTGGCCATCGGGTTTCGACTCAAGTGCGCATCCCGCCGAGCTCGCGGCTACCCCCCCGCATGCAGGCTGAGGCTCGAACGGCGGCAGTGGCAAAAAGGTGGATCATGGTCGTCTCTCTTCACCATGTACCCACGGACCTGTGAAGATGACCCGGATCCGTCCTCCCGCGCGTGCGTCCGGCGCGGCGACCGCGCTGCCGTCGGACTTGTGGAGGCTCTTACCGGCTTTGCACAAGAACTCCGCATTTTAGGCTAGATTTTGTGCAAGCGGTGATTCTGCACAAAAACTCGGCTTCTCTTGGAACTCCGGCGCGGGGATGAGGGGGCAGGCGGCTAAGAGGCTGTGGGGTAAGGATGGCTTAGATAGTGCCTGCTCGCCTGGGTCCGATTGCGCCATGTCGGGTTGTGCCGTTTCGCTCATACCCTGATTATACACGGTCCCCCCGATCTTTTGCCAAAGTGTGCCCGCCGCTGTTTAGGTCGCCTGCTTCCTGGGTATAACCACGGCTCCGTAAAATTAAAAATCATCTGTATTCTGTATGTACAGAAAGGGTATAATTAGGAGTCACTTGACCGGGTGAGTAAGGCGAGTCGCGTTTCTACACGAGAAGATGGCTGAGGACAAGGCGAAGGAACGGAACCCTAGAACCGATACCGAGAAGGAGCCGTAGGTGCCACATGGCAGAGGAAGAAGAGAAGCAAGCGGAAGCAGCGGACGTAAACATGTCAATAGACATCAGGGCAACTACTTCTACCTTCTTCGCCAACGTGTGTTCTGTCGCCCACACAGGGGAGGAGGTTGTTCTGCTCTTTGCCGTCAAGAACTTGGACAACCCAACGAAAGCAGAAGCCGTAGCGGCGATCTACATTACGCAATATCATGCAAAGCGCCTAGTTCAGGCACTTCAGAGACAGCTAGAAGCCTTTGAGCGTGACTTGGGCCGAATTGAGGAAGAGTTAACAAACCGATTGACGCCTTCAGGAAGGGAGCGGTTCGGGCTGCCGCCAATTGAATCGGATGAATAATGTCATTAGAACCCAACCAAGCGTAATCGGTGCGACCAACTTACCATTTGTGCCGATACGAACCGATGAATCCCATCATGATGCGAATCTCAAAACAATATTGGCAAGGATTGATTCCTTGATTCACTTACCAAGGATGAATGATCCTGATCTAGTTAATCCGACATTTGGTGTTTGTGAACGGGCTGCAAAACTTCTTGCAGAATCCGCACAGTATGTCAGAGGTGGATTCCCGAAAGGATTTGTGGCCCCTGATGGCGATGGCGGTATTCGTATTCGGTGGCGGCAACCGGGACGGGAAATGAAGTTGATTGTGCCTTCAGCAGGGCAGGATGAAGAATACATCTATCATGACGATGGTACAGACCACGCTATAGAGAAACCGGTGAACTCATCTACCTTGGCGCGTTGGTTGAACTGGTACAACGCCCTATAGGGAGAGGTCATGCCCGATCACCTTCCTGCCGAGTTGGATGTTTACAGATCATTGATATACAAGGAGTGGCGCGAAGAAGACGCAGGACAGTTCCTAATATCAGATGCCGCGTTTGTCCGAAAGCCAAACGACCAAGACGGGATTTCAGTACATCGCTGCGATCGTTGCCAAGCAAGCGATTTGCCCGGCAAATTTCGTTA
>JAUJNC010000274.1 GCA_030446525.1 Armatimonadaceae bacterium | reverse complement strand
TGGCCGACGGCCCCCAGAGCGCCGCCCGCCTGGGCGAGAAAGCCGGGCTGTCCACCGGCTCACTGTACCACCACTTGCGCGAACTTGTCCACGCGCAAGTGATCCACCAGACCGGGCGCAACCGGTACGCCCTCACCCCGCTGGGCCAGCACGCCACTTTGCTCCTGTTCAGCCTGGCAGGGAGCGCGCCCGGGTAGCGCCGCCGCCCGTTATAGATTGTATTGGATACCCACCATACCCTGCCACGTCCGCAGCTCCGTCTCCGCCCGGCCGCCCATCGCCGTGTTCACCTTCGCGCTCCCGCTGCTGTATTTCGCCTCCACGAACAGGCTCGTGCGCGCCCGCAGGCCGTAGTGCGCGCCGCCAAGCAGTTGCCAACCGACACACGAGGACTCGTACTTCTCGTCGTTGCGCTCGCCCCCGATCGTGTTCTCGGGGTGCAGGATGTAGTACGCGGGTCCGCCCCCCACGTACGGCTGCAGGTGCCCGAAGGGGAACCGCGACGTTGGCCGCCCGGGCCAGCGGTACAGCACGTTGAGGGCGAGGGTGTTGACGCCGTTGGAGATGCTGAAGGCCTGCACGCGCTCGCCCAGGCGGGCCGAGCCGTCCACGGGAGCGCCGTCCCACGTCCCGGTGACCGGCACGGTCCGCTCCGTCCTGGCGTAGACCTTGTAATGGGTGAAGTCCAGCTCGAGGCCCCAGCGCGGTCGGCTGCGTAAGTAGCCGCCGACCTTGACCCCATAGTAAAGAGGGGGCGTAAAGGATTCGTCACGCCAGCTCACGCCGCCGAAGACAGCGTCCGTGCCGGGCCGCCGGACGCGCAGATCGCTGTCGCGGGTCCTGGCCATGCCGCTGTAAAGGGAAACGTAGCTTTCGGCACGCGCCCGGGCTCCGGGGGCCGCCAAAAGCCCCGCAGCCAGAAGGGCCGCACCCAGGGGGCGCTGCCACACGTGTCGAACCCCTTTCGTCCGCTGTACGAGCGATTAGAGCATCAGCAGGTACGGGTTTTCCAAAACCTCTTTGACGCGCTGCAGGAACGCCGCCGCGGGCGCGCCGTCCATGGCGCGGTGGTCGAACGAGAGCGACAGGCCCATCATCGGGCGCACCACGGGCGCGCCGTCCTTGGCCACCACCTGGTCGGCGATGGCGCCGACGCCCAGGATCGCCGCCTGCGGCGGGTTGATGATGGGGTTAAAGCTCTCGATGCCGTACGCGCCCAGATTGGTCACCGTGAACGTCCCGCCGGTCACGTCCTCGCCGCCGAGCTGCCCGGCGCGGGCGCGCCCCGCCAGGTCCTGCCGTGCCCGGGCGATCTCGCCCAGCCCCCGCCGCCCGACGTCCTTGATCACCGGAACGATCAGCCCGGCCTCCCCGAGCGAAACGGCGAGGCCGACGTGGATGTCGTCGAAGAGCGTCAGCGTGTCGCCGTCGAGGTGCGCGTTGACGTAAGGGAACTCCCGCAGCGCCGCCGCCGCCGCCTTGACCACGATGTCCGTCGGCGACAGGCGCACGCCGACGGCTTTTTCCACGGACGGCAGCAGATCGGCGCGCAGCCGCTGCGCCTCGGTCATGTCGGCCGAAAGGTTCAGCGTCACGTGCGGCGCGGTGCGGACGGACTTCGCGACGGTGTCCGCCACGCGCTTGCGCAGCCCGGCGAGTGTCTGGGTGCGCGCGCCGCCCGCCGGCGCGGGCGGCACGGGCGTGGCCGGGCGTCCTTCGCCGGCTACCTGCCGCACGTCGTCGGCCGTGATGCGCCCGCCCGCGCCCGTGCCGGCCAGCTCCGAAAGGTCCAGGCCCGCCCCGGTGGCCACGGCGCGGGCGAGCGGCGACGCTTTCGGGCCGCGCCCCGCCGCCTGGGTCGCCGCGGCAGCCGCCTGTACCTCCTCGTGCAACGCGATCACGTCCTTTTCCAGGACGCGCCCTTCCGGGCCGGTGCCGCGCCCCGCCAGGGCCTGGATATCGACGCCGAACTCGTCGGCGTACCGCCGCGCCCGCGGGGACGCGAACACATGCCCCGGGGCCGCGGGAGCCTCGGGCCGGGGGGGCGCTGCGGGGATCGCCGGCGCCGCGGCGGCCCGTGCCCCGCCGTTCGCCTTCTCGCCCGCCGCGTCGCCCGAGCCGGGCAGAAGATCGTCGATCGGTTCGTCCGTCGTCCCGACGATGGCGATGGGCGTGCTTGCCGGCGACAAGGCGTCCACGGGCGCCAGGATGCGCCGCACGACACCCGCGGCCGGCTTTCCCCACTCGATGTTAACTTTATCGGTCTCCACCTCGGCCAGCGGCTCGCCCTTTTCCACCGTGTCCCCCTCGCTCTTGAGCCACTGGAGGATCCGGAGCTCTTCCACGGTCTGCCCCAGCGCGGGCATCGTCAAGACCTTCGCCATGCGTGCTGTCTTCCCCTCGTCAGGCTGGCGGTACCACCTGGCAGGCAGGTGCCGGTCACCGGTTCGCCGGTGATCATGCGCCTTGCAGGTGATACGCTCTTCCGTATTTCTCCGCACCCGGCGGCAAATCCTCCGGCATCGCGGTTCTGCGATCAAACTATGCGCCCAACCAGCCGGGACCACGGCGATCGCGCGCAGGATATCCATCGGCAGGTGTCTAAACCGAGTCGGGTTGCGATCCATTTCAAGGAGACACACCGCATGAGTCTGCCGGTTTTCCCGAGCGAGAAGAGGATCTACAACGACCGCGTTACCAGGGCGAGCATGCACCAGCTCACCCAGCACATGGCCCACAGCTACCACCTTTACTTCACCAACCCCGGCTGGTGGGACGGTGACCGGCGGCTGCTTTTCGGCTCGGACCGCGGTAACAGCAGCAATCTGTATTCGATGGAGCTGGCCAACGGCGCCATCACCCGCTTGACCGATAACGCGCAGGGTGAGGGGGGCAGCTATCAGGGAGCGTGCGTCAACCCGGTGCGCGACGAGGCCTATTTCTGGCACCGTCGGCGACTGATCGCGATCGAGCTGCGCAGCGGACGACAGCGCACGCTGTTCACCTGCCCGGACGGATGGGACGCGAGCGGTACCAACTGCACCGCCGACGGGCGATGGGTGTGCGGGGTGATGAGCCTGCCGGTGGACGTCGGGCCGGTGGACCTCGGCGCGGGATACCTCGGGTTTCGGGAGATCTTCGAGGCCCACCCGCTGTGCCGGGTGATCCGCGTGCCGACCGAGGGAGCGGACCAGCAGGCCGAAACGCTGCACGAGGAGCGGAACTGGGTCGGGCACGTGAACACGTCGCCGACGCAGGCGCATCTGCTGACGTTCTGCCACGAAGGCCCCTGGCACCTGGTCGATCAGCGGATGTGGGTGCTGGACATGAGCAGCGGCCGCGTGGGGAAGCTGCGCCCGCAGCAGCCGGGCGAGGCGGTGGGACACGAGTACTGGATGGCCGACGGGCAGACCGTCGGCTACCACGGCAAGCGCGGCGGCGAAGCGTTCTACGGTTTCATCCGTTACGACAACGCCAACCGCATCGAGCGGCCGTTCCCGCACGACTCCAACCATTTCCATTCCAACGCGCCCGAGTTGATCGTTGCCGACGGCCCGCAGCGCGGGCTGACGCCGTATGTGCTGCTGTGCCGGTTCGACGGGGCGCAGTTCCAGGGCCCGCGGGTGTTGTGTGTTCATCGCGGTAGCCGGCACATCCAGCACCTGCACATCCACCCGCGGTTCACGCCCGACGGCCGGCAGGTGCTGTTCACCGCCGACCCGCGCGGTTACGGGCAGCTGTTCCTGGCCGAGGTCCCGCCGTTCGAGGAACTGCCCACGCTGGAGCAGGTTACCGGGCCGGCTTGAGGACGGCGGATACCGCATCCAACCGGACCTCCCGGCCCAGCCGCGCCGACTCATAGGCGGCCAGGACGACCCCCAGGTCTTCACGCCCTGTCTCGCCCGGCGAAGGGTTCGGGGCGCCGCTCAGGACCGTGTCCAGGTACCGCCCGATCATCACCGCAAAGGAATCGCCCCCGCGCTCCAGCAAGACTTCCCGCCGCTCCGGCAGGTCGGTCCGGTGCAGCGTGAGCACGCCGTGCGGCCCTCCCAGGGTTAGCACCCCTTCCGTTCCGAACGCGACGAAGCTGGAATTCGGGACCCAGATGCCGGCCGCCTGGGAGGAGAAGAGCGTCCCAAGGTGTCCGCCTTCAAAGCGGGCATTCACGACGGCGGTATCCTCGCCTCCCAGCTCCGGCCGGAAACGGGTGGTGAAGCAGGCGACGGATCGGATCGGGCCGCCGATATGGAGCATCAGGTTGATGGAGTGGATGCCGCCGTCCAGCAGCTGCCCCCCGCCCGTAATCCCGGGATCATACCGCCATGCCGTGGAAAGGTATTTTCCCCCCTGCCAGTGGGCATAGGTCGCCTGGACCCCGATCAGCCGCCCGATGCGGCCCGCCTCCACGGCGCGTTTCATCTCCACGGCGGCCGGCATGGTGCGATTGCTTTCTCCGTAATAAAGGACCACCCCCGCATCCTTCGCGGCGGAGATCATGGCGTCGCACTCCTCGAGAGTCTTTGCCATCGGCTTCTGGCAGAGAAT
>JAUJNC010000273.1 GCA_030446525.1 Armatimonadaceae bacterium | reverse complement strand
CGAGCGCCACCGACTCACACGCGGGAAAGGAAAGAAGGCTCCCGAGCCGCATTTACCATGGACACACCCACCACGGACCACGAACTGCTGCTGCCCGAGGAGGCCGCGCAGCTGCTGCGCCTTTCCGAGAAAACCATCCGGCGCCGGATCCTGGACGGGTCGCTGCCCGGCTACCGGATCAAAGGGACGCCCGGCGGGCTGGGGCAGGTGCGCGTGCGCCGCGCCGACGTGCTGGCGCTTTTGGAACCCATCGCGCCGGCAGTAAAGGACGTGCCCGGGTCACCCGGTGCCGGCGAGGACACAGATCTGCAGGCGGACAGGGGCGCCGCGCCCTATGCCGACGAAGAGCAGCACATCGACCCGGCCGACCTCGACCCCGAGGAGCGCGCCGACACCATCGCCGGGGTCAAGCGCGGCCTGGCCTCCACGCGCCACAGGCCCTGGAGCGAGGTCGCGGCCGAGATGAGGGCCCGGTATGGCATCGCCGAGTGAGGGCGACTACGAGGTGACCCTGACCGACGTGGCCGAGGCCGAGCAGGAGGCGTCGTACCTATGGCTGGCGGGCAACCTCTCCCCGGCCGCGGCGGCGCGCTGGCAGAAGGACCTGGGCCGCGCGCTGGGCACCCTGGCCTGGTCGCCGCGGGCGGGCGTCCTGGCCCCCGACAACGACGCCTACCACGTCGAGGTGCACCAGTACGCCTTCGGGCGCAGCCAAAGCCGCTGGCGCATCCTCTACCATGTCATCGATGAGGACCGGATCGTGCGCGTGCTGCACATCCGCAGCGTGGGACGAGGCGGGCAACGCGAAACGCGAATGATACGACCATTCCACTAAAACTGCCGTTATGATAATTTTTTCGGTAAAATATCATAACGATTGGACTAACGGAAGGAGCGTATCATAAGGGATGCGCCGGGACGACTTCACCGAGAAGGCACCGGGGCAGATCGTGCGGACGGTGCAGGGCTAGGAGGCTTTCGTGCCCGCGCCGCTGCCGCCCACGCTACCCGAGCCGACGTGGGAGATAGTACGCTGCCTGTCCGACGCCGACCGTGCCGTGAGAGAACTGGCGGGGGTGGCGCGTAACCTTCCCAAGCCGCACCCTGCTGATTAATCCCTTCCTGCGCCGGGAAGCGGTCGCCTCCAGCCGCATCGAAGGGACGGAAGCCTCCCTCTCGGACCTGTTCTACTTTGAGGCGGCAGCCCGCACCGAAGCGCCCCACTCCGATGTGGAAGAGGTCGCCAACTATGTCGCGGCCCTGCAATACGGGCTGGACGCCTTACAGAGCCGCCCCATTACGCTCTCCCTGCTGCGCGAGATGCACGAAGTCCTGATGCGGGGGGTCCGCGGGCAGGACAAATCCCCCGGCCAGTTCTGCACCCGGCAGAACTGGATCAGCGACCGGCACAGCCAACGGCTGGAACACGCCCGGTTCGTGCCGCCCCCCGAGCCGCAGATGCGTGATGCGCTGAGCGCCCTCGAAGCCTACCTCGGGCAGCCCTCTACCCTGCCGCCGCTGGTGCGCCTCGCCCTGGTCCATTACCAGTTCGAGGCCATCCACCCGTTCGAGGACGGCAACGGGCGCATCGGTCGCCTTCTGATTACCCTGCTGCTCTGCGCCGAGGGCATTCTGCCCGCGCCGCTGCTCTATCTGAGCGCCTATCTGGAACGGCGGCGGGACGATTACATCGACCTGCTCCTCGCCGTCAGCCAAGCCGGGGCGTGGGCCGAGTGGATCGAGTTCTTCGTCCGGGGCGTCACCGAGCAGTCTCGCGACGGCGTACTGCGCGCCACGCATCTCCTCGCCCTGCGGGAGGGCTACCGCCGCCGCCTCCAGGAGAAGCACACCTCCACCATCGCCCTGCGGCTGGTGGACGAGTTATTCGCCTTTCCGGTGGTCACCATTCGCCAGATCGCGGAGCGCCTGGATGTCACTCACCGCGCCGTGCAGCAGAACGTGGAGCGGCTCATCGCTGAGAAGATGCTGCTTGAGATGACGGGCCGCCAGCGCAACCGTGTCTTCGTCGCACCGGGTATCATCCGCATCGTTGAGGCGCGGGAGGCGCCGAACCTCCCGGTGGAGACGCAGCCATGACGGATGCGGCGAAAGACTTCCTCGTCAACACGGCAGGCTTCGGTCCAACGCGCAGCGATTCGGCGGCAGGGTCTACTGCTTCGACCACCAGAAGCAGGTGCGGTAAACCGTAACCTCGGCCCACCCTGCGTTGTCGGATAGAATGACCGTGACGGGAACGTGAGAGAAGGAGAGTAACGTCTGTGACGAGTGAGAACGTGCCGCGTGCTTTCGGTCGGTTCCTGCTGGGCTTCGCCCTGGCCGCCACGGGTGCCTACCTGCTGACCAGTAACATCACCGTGACGAGCGGCTACTGGTACCTGTGGGGCCACAACGTCTTCCACCTGACCGTCGTGCCCCTGTTCCTCGGGCTAGCGATCTTGTTCTATGACGCCCGCCTCAGAGCGGGCTGGCTGCTCACCGTCGCGGGCGCGGCTATCCTGCTGGCGGCCATCCTGACGAACCTGCACGCCTACTTCCGCCCCACCAGCCTGTTCAACACGCTCCTGATGCTGGGATTGTTGGGAGCGGGGTTGGGGCTGATGGCCCGCTCCATCCGGGCGCAGGGGGCGTAGCCGGGATGCGGCGACTCGCGGCCCTGCTCCTCCTGGCGGCAGGCACGGCGGTCGGCCTCTACTACGCCGATCTGGACCAGCGTCTCTTCTTCCTGCGCCACCGCTCGGCGCTGACGCACGGCTTCCTCCTGCCCCTGCTCCTGTTCACGCTGGTGCGCCGCCGGGGCGGCGGGGACGAGTCCCGCTGGTTCGTCATCGGCCTGTGCATGGCCTCGGCAGTGCACCTGTGCTTCGACCTGTTCCCGAAGGGCTGGGGTGGCAACTTCGCCCGCGTCCATGTGCCCGGCTACGGCTGGCTAGACGCCCTGCTCTCGCAGGCGTGGCTTCTGGGGAGCGTTCTGGTCTGCCTGTATCTTGCCTTCCGGCTGATAGGGAAGATGAACGAATTGGCGCTGGGGATGGGCAGACTTGCCGTCGCCTTCGCACTGGCGGCAGCGAAGCAGCCGCGGGTAACGGTCTGGGCACTGGCGGTGCTGGCCCTGACCGCGTTCGTCGCCTTCGTCGCCCCCGGTGACCGCAAAGGCGGTGCGTAAGCCGCCGGGCCGAATGCGGTGCGTAAGCCGCCGGGCCGAATGACGTAGCGCGCTGTCACGCGCGGCGATAGATATCCGCGTTTCCCGAAGGGTTTGCCTTTCGCGCCGGTGAACTTTGTCGTCAGGGCGACCTGACCCTACCCTGCCACTTTCGGAGGCATGGAGTTGAACCAGTTGGAAGCGAAGATGCCCAATAAGAAACGCTCTGCCGCGGTCATTGCCCTTGTCTGCGTCTCGGTACTGTTGATCCTGGTGGCCATACCGTACCTGCTCCTCGCGGGCGCCCGCCAGATGCAGATCGGTAGCTGGGGTGTTGGGCTTGTCCCCCCCAACCACCATTTCGCCCGGGCGGGCCTGATCACGGTTTCCGAGTCGGTCGGCACCGGGGGCGGGACGCGGACCTTGGAGGGTGGCACGCACATAACGGTCCCTCCCGGTCTGGTACACACGCAGGTGAGGCAATTCGGGCGTCTGCGGTGGTGGCATACGCGGGTCGTCCGGCAGCCGGGCACGTTCGGGCCAAAGGATGTGGATCAACTCCAGCGGCGAGTCTTGGGACGGCGGCCCGGGCCCTAACGATCCCTTGCACCGGACGCGAATCCGGCCCCTTCTTGGGTATAATAGAACCGCTCATGAAAACCATCGCCGCTCTGCTGGCCGCGTTGCTGCTGTGCGCCGCGGGATGCACCAGGCCCTACAAGCAAGACACGCGCGACCACGGCAACCCTTTCGACAAAGAAGGCGTGGGTAAAGAGGCCGCGCCTGTATCGCGCCCGCCAGGGCGCAAGTGACGCCCGCAGGGTGCGCCCGCGCGCTGTGCCACTAAAGCCGCACCGGCGGCGTGCCGATATAAAGGGGAGAACGTTCGCGGGGGCGCGCATCGTGACCCCTCCGCTCGGCGCGGGGGGGCGCTCTAGCGCGGCCCGCCGAAAGAAAACACCGGTGGTTCCCCCAACCCCCCCCAACCCGGCGGGGGCGCCCCAGGAGCCCCACCCCAGCCCCACACAGACGAAGCCGCCCCGCTGCACGAGGCGGCTACGGCCCGCCGCCTCGCGGTCGGTGGCGCGCTGCTCGAGCTGGCCGTCGAGCGGCACATGGAGGGCGCCATGGGCCTCACCGCCGAGCCGCTGCACGAGGGCCACGCCGACACGCTCATGCGCGCGAGCAAGGCGCTGACCACCGCCGGCGTGGTGGGCGCCCTCGTCGGCCGACGCAGCCGCGCGCTGTCGGCCCTGTCGGGCGGCGCGCTGATGGCTGGCTCGGCCTGCCTGCGGTTCGGCGTC
>JAUJNC010000272.1 GCA_030446525.1 Armatimonadaceae bacterium | reverse complement strand
AGGGAGCGTCCGAAGACGGGATGACGTGTGGTCGTGACCGCTCGAGTGGCGCGACATCCACCCAACTGCGCGTCAGCCACGATAGCAGCCCCAGCTCCGCCAGTTGCACGCCCTAGGCGCCTTCCCACAAGTCGAATTTCCACGGCGTATCAAGAGCAACGTGGCGAATGAAATCCTCCCACTGGATCTTGAAAGCGTTGTCGTACTCCAGGTTGTTCGGCACATCCTGCCAGCCGCCGTAGAAGTCGATCGGCTGCGCGATGTCCGGATTCCAGACCGGCTTGGGCGTTGATCCGGCCCCCTGGATTTTCACTTCGCGCAGACCAGCCACGGCGGAGCCTTTGTCGCCGTCGACTTGTATCGTGAGGAGATCGTCGCGCCGCACGCGCGTGGCCCACGAGCTGTTGAACTGCACCACAGTTCCATCTTCGAGCAGGAAAATGGCGTAAGCCGAATCGTCCGCCGTGCACTTGAACACTTTGCCCGACTCGTCGCGCCGTTCGATCATGGGGTTAACCGGCGACCATCATCCGCGGCGCCGGAGCAGGCGCCTCTTCCGCCACTGCCCTCCCCGCCACCGCGCCGAGCGCCCCTCCCGCCGCGAGGGCGAGCAGCCGGCGCCGGTCCCACCGCTCCCCCGGCTGCCGCTCCTCCGTCATGCGGCGACCTCCGTGACCGCGCCCGGCTGCGGCAGGGCGGCGATGACGGCGTCCGTGAACTCCGCGGTCCCCGCGGTGCCGCCGAGATCGCCGGTTACGTGGGCTCCCTCTTGCAGGACGTGGAGCACGGCGGCGCGGATGCGGGCCGCCGCGTCGTGCTCGCCCAGGTGGGTGAGCATGAGGCATGCGGAGAGGATCATCGCCGTGGGGTTGGCAATGCCCTGGCCCGCGATGTCGGGGGCGCTGCCGTGCACGGCCTCGAACACCGCGCAGTGTTCGCCCAGGTTCGCGCCGGGGACCACGCCCAAGCCGCCCACGAGGCCCGCGGTCAGGTCGGAGATGATATCGCCGTAGAGGTTCTCGCAGAGCAGGATGTCAAAGCGGTGCGGGTCCAGCACCAGGCGCATGCAGGCGGCGTCGATGATCATCTCGTTGTAGGGGATGTCCGGATACCGCTCCGCCACCTCCCGCGAGCAACGGAGGAACAGGCCGTCGCTCATCTTCATGATGTTGGCCTTATGGACCGCGGTGATGCACCGGCGGCCGTAGCGGCGCGCGTAGTCGAAGGCGAACTCACTGATCCGGCGGCAGGCGCGCTCGGTGATGATCTTCAGGCTCTCCACCACGCCCGGCACCACCTCGTGTTCCAGCCCGGAGTAGAGGCCCTCCGTGTTCTCGCGCACCACTACCAGGTCTACGTCGCCGTAACGCGACTTCACGCCGGGGAGGGACTGCACCGGCCGCAAGCACGCGTACAGGTCCAGCTTCTTGCGCAGCAGCACGTTCGCGCTGGCGAAGCCGGAGCCGATCGGCGTCGTCAGCGGCCCCTTCAGCGCGACCCGGTCGTCCCGGATGCTCTGCAGGACGTGCTCCGGAAGCTGGCTGCCGTATTGCTCCACGGCCGCCGCCCCGCCTTCCAGCTCGTGCCAATCGATCCGCACGCCCGCCGCCTCCAGGACCTGCCGCGTCGCGCCCGCGACCTCCGGGCCGATGCCGTCTCCGGATAAGAGCGTGACTCGATGTGTGTCGCCCGTCATGGTGTGGACCTCCCTCGCCGCCGAACCCTATTCCATGTATCGTTTACGCGGCGGCGAAGCGAAATGATAAAATCCCGGAGCACCGCCCCCAATGGAGAACCCCATGGCCGATACCCCGAAAGAAGTCCTGACCAGCCGTACCGACAGCCACGCCGACGTCGCCGACACCCCCGCCGCGCGGGCATTCCAGCAAGGGCTTGCCAGCCGCCAGTTCGGCGACCTGCTCGTCAAGCGGGTCCGCGAGGGCAACGGCGAGCTCCGGCTGCGCAACTTCAAGGAAGAGTGGATCAACGCGGATGACGGGCTGGTCTACGAGATCAGCGTCGAAGTCGAGGCGGTGGAGTAGCTCCGGCTCCCCGTCCCCACCGCTTTGCTTACCAGCCGGCGATGGCGGGTAAACCCTACTCGTGAACGAGCGCGTGGCTGTCCGGGTACCGGGCGGCCTGGGAACGCGGAATCGGAACCGTGCCGCACCGCTCGCGAAGGCGAACGATGAGAACAATCGACAAACTGCTGGGGATGCCGATCATTGCCCTGGAAGAGGGCACCCGACTCGGGAAGCTCAAGGGCGTGGAGGTGGATTACGCGACCGGGCAGCTTGCCTACCTCCGCTATGACGCGGAAGGCAGCCGCGCGGACGGCCTCATCCCCTGGGAAGCCGTGCGCTCCATCGGCGCCGATGCGATCACCGTCCTTTCCAAGGGTGCCGCGCAGGAGTCCATCTCGGCGGCGGACCGCGAGCATCTCACGCCGTTCGTCGGCGACCGCCCCGTGGTCACCGTCAGCGGAGAGCGCCTGGGCAACATCACCAACTACGACGTGGACGAGCTGACGGGCCGGGTGGAGAGCTACCACGTCGCGGTGGGCGGGCTGTTCGGGAGGATCACCGGCAACGAGATCGTGTTCCCGCACAGTGCCATCCGCACGTTCGGCAAGGACGCCATCATCGTCTCCGACACCGTCGCCGCGCATAAGAAGGGGCACGACGGGCACAAGGGATAGCGGCAGTCCGTGGCGCTGCAGCGCTCACGCGGACCCATGATACGGAAAGCGGCGGCCAGCCCCTGCGGGTTGGCCGCCGCTTTCTCGTAGGGTCTAGCGGGGCGACGGAAGGATGCCCGCACGCCTGGTAGCCGTTACCAGAGCTTGCCGCCAGGGATCGGCTTTTGGCGGACCCCGTGCCTTAAGGCGTGTCGCGGCCCCCCGGTGTCGCGCGGCCGGGCTGAACCGCCCCAGTGCCTTCACGCAGCGTGTGTATCTGGTTCGCGGGGAGGCCGCTCCACGTTTCCGTGGCGCCGCCCGGCCACCGGACCCGCACTTCCGCCACCCGTTCATCCGCTTTCAGGCCGAAGTGCAGCCGGAGATCACTCTGCGACAGGTAGGAGCTGCCGCTCACTACTTCCTGGGTCTGTTTTCCGGACTGGGAGGTCACCGTGACGCGGGCCCCGATGGCGCTCCGGTTGGAGCGCGTGCCCGCCAGGAGGAGCTTCACCCAGTTTCCCGTCCCGCCCGTCTCATTACGGATGAGGCGCAGCGGACCCTTGTTGTTGCTCACCAGCAGGTCCACTTTGCCATCGTTGTCATAGTCGCCCAGGGCAAGGCCGCGGCCTATGTACTTCTCCTGGAAGGCGGGCCCGGCGCTGCGGCTCACGTCGGTGAAGCTCTGCCCTTCCAGGTTGCGCTGGAGCAAGAGCGTCTGCGCGTACTCCAGCGCCTGATTACTCTCGGCACAATCGTCCAGGACGTGGCCATTCGCGACCACGACGTCCTGCCAACCATCGTTGTCAAAATCTGCGAAACGCGTGCCAAACCCCAGGTGGACGAAGCTGGGCGGACCGATGCCCGTCCCTTCACTCTGGTAGCTGAACATCCCGTTCCCTTCGTTGTGGTACAGCCCGTTCATCTCCATTGAGTAGTTGGTGACGAAGAGGTCCATGCGCCCGTCGTTATCGTAGTCACTGGAGGTCACTCCCATCCCCGCTTCCGCGGCCCCATCGGCGTTGTAGGCGACGCCGGAGGAGACGGCGGCCTCCCGGAACGTACCATCCCGGTTGTTGATGAACAGGAGGTTTGCGACCAGATCGCATGCCACGTAGAGGTCCATCCACCCATCATCGTTGACGTCCGTGGGCACCACTCCGAGTGACTTGGACCGGGGGTGGGCGATCTTCGCCTGCACGGTTACGTCGGTAAACGTGCCGTCTCGGTTGTTGCGGTAGAGCTTGTCCCGGTTGGACGGGAAGACCTCGGGGCCGCAGTAACTCTTGTGGCGTTTCGGGCTGCTGCACCAGCGGTCGTCCTCCAGGCGATAGCGGACGTAGTCGCAGACGTACAGGTCGAGCCAGCCATCGTTGTCATAATCCAGGAATGCCGCGCTCGTGCTCAGGCCGTCGTCGGTAACGCGCGCCTTCGCGGCCACGTCGGTGAACGTGCCGTCGCCATTGTTGCGATACAGGTGGTTCTCCCCGAAGTTGGTGACATACAGGTCGGACCAGCCGTCGTTGTCGTAGTCCCCCACGCAGACGCCGCCCCCGAAGCGGGTGCTGCCCAGCCGGGCGCGATCGGTCACGTTCTCGAAGGCGCCGTTGCCGCGGTTGCGGTACAGCTCGTGCCGCGGGCGAGGTGAAGCCGGGGCGCCGGGGAGTGGCGCGCCATTCACTGCATACACGTCCAGTAGCCCGTCGTTGTCGAAGTCGATGAACGCGCACCCGGAGCAGAACTGCTCCGCAAAATATTTCCGCCCGCTCCCGCCGTCGGTGTGCGTGAAGTGCAGGCCCGCCTGCTTCCGGACGTCGACGAAA
>JAUJNC010000271.1 GCA_030446525.1 Armatimonadaceae bacterium | reverse complement strand
AGTGGGCTTTCTCCGCCCTTTGATGCTACACTATTTTGCTTACGTGTTTTTGTCTCACTCCATTCTGACACACAGGGCAAACGGGTTAGAATCTCCACCCGCCATCTATAACGATGCCGGGCCATTGCTTACCTGGGGTACGCTGCCGCACTCATGCCGTGCGCTTCTACTGGGTCCAGGGATCATCGACCGGGATCGGTCGCCGCGCACACTACTGACGCAACTCAACGCTCGCAGCCATCCTAGCTTCGCCGGTTGCCGTGTCGATCAGGCGAGCGTTGATGATAGTGTAGTTGCCGCGATCCGAGATGCTGCCGATAAGCACCACCCGCGCGCCGACCAGCTTGCCCAACTTCTGCGCGGTCGCGCTGTCGAAGGTATCGCTCAACTGGATCTTCAACTCTTTCAAGGCTTGGTCCAATTGCCCGCGCTCCACCACGGTGAAAGCTTTGGTGTTGATCAGGGTGTTGCTGAGGTCTTCGCGGACGTTCTCGACGTTGGAGGGTGCCAGTTCCTCTGCGGGGATGAGCTTGAACGCCGCCACAGCCAGCTTCGGCTTCGACTTGGACAGGTCAGGGTCGTTCGCAACCTCAGCCTTGAGTTTGGTTGCCAGCGCTTCCAGCTTTTCGGGATCAAGCCGGAGGACTTTCTTGCCGTTCGGTCCTGGTACAGGGTCTTCCTCTTGGCTAGGCGGAGAGGGGATGGGCGGATCAGGAGACGGGATAGGCTTCGCTAACTGTCCCTTAACAAGTCGTGCGTCACCCCACCACACTTCACCCGGAGCAAAATCATGACCATAGTAGCCGGTATCAACTCGGAGTTCCAATCGCGCCACATCGGTTATAGGTACCGAAATGCGTATTGGTTGATCGCCTGTCTTCATCTCTTGGGAATTGGCTAGACGGTGTTATGAACTTACGTTTGCAAAACAGCGTACATTAACGTGTGAAAGACGTAAAAGATGTACAACAAAACGCACAAGTAGAGCGAAAACCCTATCCAACCGATGTTTCCGATGACCAATGGGCCTTTGTCCAACCCTACCTGGTGCTCCTCAATCCCGAAGCACCCCAGCGCCAGTACCCCCTGCGCGAAGTCTTCAACGCGCTCCGCTGGATCGTACGGGCCGGTGCCGCCTGGCGACTCTTGCCCACCAACTTCCCGCCCTGGGCTGCCGTCTACCAGCAAACCCAGCGCTGGATCGCCGCCGGATGCTTCGAGGACATCGTCGACGACCTGCGCGAGATGATCCGTCAAGCCGCCGGCAAAAAGCCCCAACCGACCGCCGTCATTCTGGACGGGCAGACGATTCCCGGCACCATCGAGAGCGGGCACCGGGCCGGCTACGACGGGCACAAGAAGAAGAACGGCTCCAAGATCCATGTGGCCGTCGATACCCTGGGTTCTCTGTTGGCTCTTGTCGTAACACCTGCTAATGAGCAGGAACGAGAGCAAGTAGACGAACTCTGTCGGCAGGTGCAGGCCGTCACCGGCGACAATGTAGAACTGGCTTGGGTAGACCAAGGCTACACCGGAGACGACGCCCAAGCCGCTGCCAAGGAGCACGGGATAAGGTTGGAAGTGGTGCGTCTGCCCGGTGCCAAGAAAGGCTTTGTCCTTCTGCCACGACGCTGGGTGGTGGAGCGCTCTTTCTCCTGGAAGAGTCGCTTCCGCCGTCTGGTGCGTGACTATGAGCGCTTGCCCGAAACGGTAGCCGGATTGCATTTCGTGGTCTTCGCCTGTCTGATGCTCACGAGGTTGCTTGCTACAGTGACCTGGGGTTCATAACACCGTCTAACGCACAAGGCGGTACAGCAGGGGACGTGACTCCTCTCGATTGCCGGCCTCGGGCAGCGTCGCCCTCCAACGCAAAACATCCTCGCGCGACATTATCCCCGATGTCTCGCTGATCTCGCCTTCCCGGTCCAGCACCTCCAGGCGATAGCTCCCGGCAGGCAGACCAGGAAGGCATATCTCGACGGGGCGGGCGGGAAGCGCCTGAAAGCGCCCCTCCCGGTCCAGTGGCGCGTCCTGCCAGACGGCGACATAGGTCTCCTCGCTGTCGGTCAAGCGGATGCCGCGGGCTTGGAGATTTTCCGCGCCATCCGTGGAGACTCGGACGGCGCGATAGGGCTTTCGGTTGAAGGTGCGCGTCAGCCAGCGAAACGTTGCGTAATGTGGGCGGCGGACCGGGTTCCCCTGCTCATCCCAGGAGATCAGCGCGTAGGGGTCGGCAGGGTCGCTCACGGGCGAGCCGCGCTGCCCCAGCGTAAAGTGGATCAGCGCCTCGACGCGCTCCATGGCCAGCATCGTGAATAGACTTTTGACCATCCAGCTTTTGGCGTCGTCGTAAGAGACGAATCCTTTTTCCCGGTCCGGGTCCGGATACGCCGGCATCCCCCACTCGGTGATCGCCAGCGGCATCGAGACGCCGTGCTTCTCGAAGATCCGGTCGATGTTTTTCACAAAGGTATCGGGGATAGCCTGGTGCCATTTCGTGGAGGAAGTCGGGTTCCCGGAGTAGGTATGGAAGCTATAGAGGTCGATGTCAGGCCCCATGCCCCGCTCCAGCAGAAGATCGCCGCGCCGGCCGCCGTAGTCGCGGTTCCAGCCGCCGTTCATCAGCAACGCGTCCGGGTCAACCTCATCGGCAATGGTCCGGACGCTGCGTACCATGGGCGCATAGCGGTCACCCAGCCAGTACTCCCAGTTGTCCTTGAACGGCGGGCGCCCGATGGGCGCAGGCAGATTCGGACGCTCCACATACTGGCCGGTGGCCAGATAGCCGGCGTCCGGCTCGTTCCAGATTTCGTAGTAGCGGGTGTAGGGACCGAGGGCCGTCATCACCACCCGTACATACTGCTCCCAATCGGCAAGGTCGTCCGGCGGCCCGAAAGCGGGATGCCGCCAGGTCATGGTGCGGTCGGTGTGGGTCTTGGCCCAGGGGACGCAGTAGTCGAGGAGCACCAGGGGCTCGATCCCGTGGCTCTTCATCTCGCGGGCGATATGGACGTACTGGCCGAGCCGCTTCTCGTCGACCACGCCGCGCGCGGGCATCAGGGAGTCCCAGGAGACCTCCAGGCGGACCATACCCATGCCCGCCTCCACGGCCAGTTCCGGCGCGAAGCCCTCCCCGCGTTCGCCGGGAACGCCCGATCCGATGATCGTGTAGCCGGGAAAAGAGCGCCGCCGGCCGGAGCGCTTTTCCGGGACGAGACGGTGCCCGCGCGAGACGGCAGTGCTGCCATCGACAGCGGTGGCGGTAATGTCCACCAGATATTCCTGCCCCTTTGTCAGTCCGGCGAGGACGAAAGCGTGGATCTCGTCCACCTTATCGCCGCGCAGCGTCGTTACGATCTGCAGGCCGGAACGCACGACCACCTCGCCGATCATGGGCCGGCTGGTCGTGAAGACCAGTCGGGCGGAGGCATCCTCGACATTGGTGAAGCCCACTCCAAAAACAGCGGGTGGCGGGGCGGGCTCCGCCGCCCGTGCCGCAAGGGCCGGGCTGAAAAAGGCGACCATGCCGGTGAGCGCCGTAAGGGTTCTCACAGCGCCTCCAGAGAAAACGCCTTACAGCCGTCTGCGGGCGAGACTGCGATATCGAAGTGGATCGCGCCGTTTTCCAACCGATGATCGACCGTCTTGCCGTCCACCCGGACGACGGCCCGGGCAAGGGAGAACCCGGCGGGCGGAGTGACGGCGACAGCCCCGCCCTGGCGGCCGGCGACGCGGCCGGTGACCGCGCCGGCGGCGTTTATTTGCGCGCTGACGCCAAAGTCGCCGCCCGTACGCTCCAGAGCGAAGTCGCCGTAGCGGACACGACTCCCCTGGAACAGGGCCAGTTCGCCGGACCGCGCGTAGCCGACCGCCCCCTGGAAAGCGACGTTTTCTTCCTGAACGTTCGTCTCCGTCGCAGTGTGGAAGACATACTCCTGATCACCCACGACCGCGCCGAAGGGTCTTTTCGTCACCGACAGCCGGCCGGGAGCGACGATATGCATCTGATCGCCCGGCCCTTCCCGGACGGGGTACACCTCGGGAAGCGGCAAAGGCGCGAAAAAGTGCCCCGCCCAGACCCAGTCTTCTTTTCCCGAGGGGACCTGCCAGCGCAGCCCCAGCGAAGCGTCCTCACCACCGGAATGGACATACTCCACCCGCAGGCAATAGGTCCGGCCGGTGTCAAGGTCGGCTTCGGCAGTCGCGCCGCTTTGGCCGTCGATCACGAGCCGGTCATCCAGCCACAGGCGCGCCTTGTCGCCCTCGCCCCGGTTCAGCTTGAAGCGGTAGACGCCGGTTTCCGGCGGATGGAGGCTGCCGGTGAAGCGGACCGAGAAGGCTTCGGCTTTCATTCCGGGCCGCGGCGCCTTCCGCCCCCAGTTTTTGCTGAACGGAAAGCGGGTGTCATCGAGCGAGGTCGCCACTCGTCGCGAAAAATCGGTATCGGCGAAATACTCGACGAGGACGCCGTTCTGCTCTTTCATACATTGAAAGCGGCCGCTTTTCCC
>JAUJNC010000270.1 GCA_030446525.1 Armatimonadaceae bacterium | reverse complement strand
CGCGCTGCTGCTCAAGCTCCGCCGCGGCCGTCCGGCAGTTCTCCTCTGCCGCGCCGCCGCGCCCCTAGAGTGTCCAGCCGCCCAGAGCGATCAAGAGCAGCGCCGCCGCAAGGAGGATGATAGAATTCCGGTTTCGTTTGTTCATGTTGTTTTTAACAGTTCGGGCGCGTCGTGGTTCCTGGCGGCGCCGTTTGCCGGCGCCTGTTCCACCACTTTGCTGAGCTGCTGGTGGTACAGCGTGGCGTACAGGCCGCCGCGGGCCAGCAGCTCTTCGTGCCGCCCCGCCTCGGCCAGGCGCCCCTTGTCCATGACCAGGATCTTATCGGCGGTCAGGATCGTCGAAAGGCGGTGCGCGATGACCAGCGACGTGCGCCCGCGCAGCAGGGTTTCCAGGGCCTGCTGGATCAGGTACTCCGAGGTGGCGTCCAGGTTACTCGTCGCCTCGTCCAGGACCAGGATGCGCGGGTCCTTCAGCAGGGCGCGCGCGATGGATAGGCGCTGCCGTTCGCCGCCGGACAGCCGGAACGCGCGCTCGCCGACGACCGTGTTATACCCGTCCGGCAGGCCCTGGATAAACGCGTGGATGTGGGCGGCCCGGGCGGCCCCGATCATCTGCTCTTCGGTCGCGTCGGGCCGGGCGTACAGCAGGTTCTCCCGGATCGAGGCGTGGAACAGGAACGTCTCCTGCGTCACCATCCCCATGTGCGCGCGCAGGCTCTCCTGCGTCAGGTCGCGCAGGTCGTGGCCGTCCAGCGTGATGCGCCCGGCGGTCGGGTCCAGAAGGCGCGGCAGCAGATAGGTTATGGTCGTCTTGCCCGCCCCGCTCGGCCCCACCAGGGCCACCCGCTGGCCGGGGAGGATCTCGAACGTCACGTCGCGCAGGGCGAAAGAATCGGCGTCGCTTGCGTCGTAGGCGAAACTAACCCCCTCGAACCGGATGTGCCCCGAAACCTGCGGCAGTGTGATGGCGTTCGCTTTGTCCTCGACCTCCGGCGTCCGGTCCAGAAACTCGAAGATGCGCTCGAAAACGGCCAGCGCCCCCTGCACGTCCACATACACGTTGGCGAGCTGCGTCAGGGGACGGTACAGGTTGGTAAGATAAGCCACGAAGGCGATGATGGTGCCGACGGTGAGCTGCTGCTGGATAGCCTGGTAGCCGCCGTACCAGTAGATCATCGCGGGGCCGGTGACGCTGAAGATGCTGAGGCACATAAACAGCCAGCGCCCGGCCATCGCCTGCCGGACGTTGAGCTCCATCACCTGGCGGCCCAGCCCGGCGAAGGTGCGGGCGTCGGCGCGTCCCTGCCCGAAGATCTTGGTCAGCAGCATGCCGCCGATGTGGAGCCTCTCCTGCAGAAAGGCCAGCAGGTCGGCCTGCCGCTCCTGCGTTTCCTGGGAAAGGCGGCGCCGGACGCCGCCCACCAGGCGCGTCGGCGCGTACAAAGTCGGCACGATCACCAGGGCCAGCAGCGCCAGTCGCCAGTTCATGGCGAAGATGACGACGAGGGTGGCGATCACGGTGAAAACGTTGCTGACGATGGCGATCAGGGTCGCCGTGGTCACGCCCTGCACCGCCGCCACGTCGTTGTTGACGCGCGAAACGATCTCGCCGGCCCGCGTCACGGTGTAGAAGGGCAGCGACATCTTCTGCAGGTGCTGGTACAGGTCGTTCCGGAGGTCGAACATGATGCCCTGCCCGACGCGCGCGTTGACGTAGTTTTGCAGCACGCCGATCAGACCGGCGATCACGTTCAGCCCGACGATCGCCCCCACGAGCAGGCCCAGCAGGTTCCTGTCCTTGTGCGGGATCGCCTGGTCCAGGATGCCGCGCACGCACAGCGGCGGCAGCACGCTGATGGCGGAGGTCGCGGCGATGCAGACGAAGATCACCAGCCACTGCCGCCAGTAGGGCGCGAAGTAGCGCGCCACGCGCCCCACCTGCGCGCGCCGGATCTCCACGGCCTGCCCCCGGTCGTCCCCGTAGCCCGAGTTGTTCAGCCCGAACGTCCGCGACAGCCCGCCCAGGCTGCGCTCCGGCCCCATCCATCCGCCGCCACCGCCGCTACCACGCATCAAAGATCTCCCTTCTTCCCGGGCGCGCCGTTCTGCTTGTCCCGCAGCCCCCGCCGCAGCTTCGTCAGCAGGCCGATCAGCAGCTCCTTCTCGTCAAACGTCAGACAGTCCATCAGGTCGGCCAGCATCTGCCGGTGGCGCGGGAGCGCCTCGGCGAGCAGCCGCTCGCCTTTTTCCGTCAGCCTGGCCAGGGTCACGCGCCGGTCGCTGTGGCTTTCCCGCCGAACCAGCCCGTCGCGCTCGAGCCGGTCGACCAGGCCGGTCACGTTCGCCTTTGTCACCACCAGGTGCCGCCCGATCTCGCCCAGCGGCAACCCCCCACCGCCTGCCGCGCGGAGCACCAGCAGCGCGTTCAGCTGCGCGCCGGTCAGGTTCAGCTCGTGCAGGCCGCGGTCGATGAAGGGGCTGAGCGAGCCGTGGGTGCGCAGCATGTTGTAAACCAGCAGCGCATCGGCGTCCGCCCCGGCGCGTCCCGGCATCAGCTCTGGTTCGTTCTCTTTCGGCGTCAAGCGCTGCATGGGCTCCTCTGTGTCGATAGTCAATGTGTTGACTATCGACAGGTTTATCATACCCGCAGTTGGGAGAAAAGTCAAACGCGAGGGTCTGTCCGGGATGGTTGGGGTCTTACCCGAAGCGGTGGGTCGCGGACGGGAAGAAGAACAAGAGCAGGCACAGGGCCAGGCCGACCAGCAGCACGTAGGCGGTCCGGACGGGGGGCCAGTTGGCCGCGAGCCGCGCCAGCAGGTACAGGCCGTACACGGCCCAGACGGTGAACGCGAGCAGCGAGTGCGGGTCCCGGTACCCGTGGGCCGGTAGATCCCCGGACCAGGCGCGCATCAGGCCCGACAAGATGCCCAGCGTCAGCAGCGGGAAGCCCACCGCGACCAGGGAAAAGGCGGCGTTCTCCACGGTGGTCAGCGGGGGAAGGCGCTTGAGCCAGGCCAGCCCGTGCTTGGATTTAAGGATGTGGTGCTCGACCAGATAGAGCGCGGCGCAGCAGAAGGCAAGGCAGAACGCGCTGATCGCCGCCAGGGTGGCCGTGATGTGCAGCGAGATGGGACCTCGGCCCTGAAGCAGCGGGACGGGATCGCCCTGATACGGGGGCGCGACGCCGGCCCCGATCACCAGCAGGAACGCCAGCCCGAGCGCGAAGGGGCCCGCCGCCGACAGCCGCCACAGCAGCTCCAGGGCCAGGTACGCCAGCACGACCATCCAGGCCAGCGCGGACAGCGCCTCCGCGGGCGTGGAGAAGGGGGCCTGCCGGAGCTCCGCGCAGCGCAGCCCGATGGCGGCCGTGTGCAGGATCGCGGCGACGACCGCGGTGCAGCGCCCCGCCGCCAGCAGGCCGGGCCGGCGCAGGAACACGTTCGCGCCCAGGACGGCCGCCCCCGCCAGGTAGAGCGCCAGGGTCAGGACGAGCACGAGCGCGCTCCCGGTCATGGCTCCCGGCCCTCGCGCGTGTTTCCGGCCACGGCGCTCGCGTCCAGGCCGAACACCTCGCGCACGGTATCCATCTTCCCCCCCGCCGCCGGATCGGCGGCGTAGTCCTTGATCTTGGCGGTCGGTACGTGGGCGATCTTGCTCACCATGCTCCCCATGGCGGCCTCGATGGCCCGCCACTCCTCCGCCGTCAGGTGGGGCAGGCGCTGCCGCAGCCGGGCCATCTCGTCGCGGCGGATGGCCTCCATCTTGGCGCGCACCGACGTGACGAGGGGCGCCGCCGCTTCCCGGCCGCGCAGCCACGCCGCGAAGGCGACCGCCTCCTCGCGCACGAGCGCCTCGGCGCGGGCGGCCTCCTGCCGCCGCTCGGCAAGGTCGGCGTCCACGACGGCCCGCAGGTCGTCGATGTTATACAGGAAAACGTCGTCCAGCTCGCCCACGGCGGCGTCGATGTCGCGGGGCACGGCGATGTCGATCAGGAAAAGGGGGCGGTGGCGGCGCTGCTTCATCACGCCGGCGACCAGGGGTTTATGCACGACGGCGTGCGGGGCGGCGGTGGAGCTGATCACGATGTCGGCCCGTTCCAGATAGGCCGGGAACTGATCGTAGGGGATGGCGCGGCCGTTCAGCGCCTCGGCCAGGCGCGCGGCCCGGTCCAGGGTGCGGTTGGCCACCAGGACCGAGCTCACGCCCCCCGCCGCCAGGTGCCGGGCGGTCGCCTCGCTCATCTCGCCCGCCCCCAGGAGCAGCACGGTGCGCCCCGCGAGCGACCCGAAGATGCTCTGCGCCAGCTCGGCGGCGGCATGGCCGACGGAGAACGCGCCGCGCCCCAGCTGCGTCTCGGTGCGCGCCCGCTTCGCCGCGGCCAGGGCCCGGTGGAACAGCGGGTTCAGGGTCGGCCCCGCGGCGCCCGCGTCGGAAGCCGCCTGGTAAGCCGCCTTCACCTGCCGCACGATGTCCGGCTCGCCCAGGATCATGCTGTCCAGGCCCGACGCG
>JAUJNC010000269.1 GCA_030446525.1 Armatimonadaceae bacterium | reverse complement strand
GGGCGCATGCCACACCGACACCTTCTCGGCCCGGTCCAGGCCCGTCAGCGTCGGCGACGTCCATCCACGCAGCTCGCGGCAGCCGCCGAACGTCGCCGTGAAATAATAAAAGCCGCCGTGGAACACCGCCCACGGGTCGGCGGCGTCTTCGGACGTGACGATGGGGTTGGTGAACGTCCGCGCGGCGGCGTCTGTGGCCTTGCTCATTGATTTTTGCTGCTCGTAGCCGCGGGCTCGGGCCGGTTCTTCACGTACTTGTCCGCCCATCCGAACATCTCGGCCAGCACGTGGAGCACGGACTCGCGGGCGCGGTAGCCGTGGCTTTCGAACGGGAGCAGGACGAGGCGGGCCGTGCCGCCCGTGCCCAGGATGGCCTGGTACAGGCGCTCGGACTGCACGGTGTAGGTGCCCGGGTTGTTGTCGGCCTGCCCATGGATGATCAGGAGCGGTTCCTTGATCTGGTGGGCGTAGGTGAACGGCGACAGGCGGTGGTAGATGTCCGGGGCCTCCCAGTAGGAGCGGCGCTCGCTCTGGAAGCCGAAGGGGGTCAGGGTGCGGTTGTACGCGCCGCTGCGGGCGATCCCCGCGGCGAACAGGTCGGAGTGCGCCAGCAGGTTGACGGTCATGAACGCGCCGTAGCTGTGGCCCGACACCAGCACGCGGTTCGGGTCGGCGATGCCCATGCCGTTCACCTTGCCGATGGCGGCCTTGGCCGCGCCGACGATCTGCTCCACGAACGTGTCGTTCATGGTTTCGGGGTCGCCGACCACGGGCATGGTGGCGTCGTAGAGCACGGCGTAGCCCTGAGTCACGAACCACAGCGGCGACGTCCCGGCGAGCCGCGTGAACGTGTTGGTCGAGCCGCGCACCTGGCCCGCAGTCCCCGGATCCGAATACTCCTCGGGGTAGGCCCAGACGACCAGCGGCAGGCGCTTGCCCTCCTCGGGCTTGTAGTCCGGGGGCAGGTACAGCGTCCCGGAAAGGGGCACGCCGTCCTCGCGGGTGTACTTGACCAGCTCCTTCTTGAGACCGGTGATCTGCGGGTGCGGGTCCTTGAAGTCGGTCAGCATCTTGCGCGTGCCCACTTTCCGGTCCACGAGGAAGAAGTTGGGCGGGTCCTTGGGCGTTTCATAGCGCGTGAGGATCGTGTCGCGCGAGCCATTCGCGAAGGCGACGAAGGCCTCGAAGCTGTTCTCGCCGCAGCGGTAAAGCCGCTCCTTTTCCAGCGTCTTCAGGCTCATGCGGTCGAGGAACGGGCGGTCGCCCTGCGGGGATGCCCCCCGGCCCGCCAGGTAGATGTGGTCACCGTCCTGGAGGATCGTCCGGTCGCCGTTGGGCCTGGTCTGGTAGACGGGCGAGCCGGGGTCGTTATAGGCGTCGTTGACCGACAGGTCGAACAGCGTCCGTTTCGTTGTCTCGGGCCGGGCCAGGTCGAGGTGATACGTGGTGCGCCAGCGGCGGTCGCGGTCATATTCGGTGAGCAGCACCTCGTCCGCGTGCTCGGTCCAGTCGAAGCCGGCGAAGCGGTGCGTGACCCGCAGCACCTCGCGCGGCGCGTCTTCGAACGGCGGGGCGAGCGTCATCACCTTGTCCCGGTGCGGGACCTTCTTCAGCGGATCGCCGTCGTCGAGCGCCTCGACCCAGAGCAACGTCGCGTCCGTCTTCTCCTGCCATCCGGCGCTGCGCGAGCCGGTCGGCACGCCCTGCTGCGGCACCTCGTCCGAGACGGGCAGGTCGGCGATGGTTTTCACCGGCATCGCCCGCGCGTCCCACACCTCAACGGTGCGGCTGAAGTAGTGGTAGGGGACACGGTACGAGAAGGGACGCTTCAGGCGCGTGACGAGCAGGTACTTTTCGTCGGGCGAGTAGCGCGCGGACAGGAACAGGTCCGGCTTACCCAGGGGCGTGACCTCCCCCGTCTCGGTGTCCACCCGCGCGAGCTGGCTTGTGGCATAGTACTCGAACGAGTGCTCGTCGTGCGCGTCCTGGAGCAGGTCCTGGTAGGTGGCCATCTTGGACACCTTGCCTGACGTCTCCTCGATGACCGGGCCGGCGGGCACGGGCGGCGCGGCGGGGGCCGCTCCACGCTCGGCCGGAACCTGCTGCACCAGCAGGCGGCGGCTGTCGTCCATCCAGACGAGCGGCGCGGCGAGCACATCGCTAACGCGCAGACCGTTCAGCAAGCGGGCTTTACCGCTGGCGGCGTCCGCCACCCACACCTTGATGCCCGTGTCCGTGTCCTGTGTGAAGGCGAACCGGCCGCTGTCGAACGACCAGACCGGGACACCGATCTTCGCCCCCGCGGGAAGCTCGACGCGGGTCCTCGCGCCGTCCGCCACGCGCAGGATCGTTATACCGGTATACTGCGTCGTGCGCTGCAGGCCGCCCAGATCCGGATCGATACGCAGCCCGCCCAGCTTCAGCAGGGGCCGGGCCAGCAGCGCGATCGGCGGGTACGCCTCGTACTCCACCAGCAGCATCTGTTCCCGATCCGGGCTGAGAACGGCGACCGGTGTCGGCGGTGTATCGAGGATGTCCGCCACGTCCTTGGGAGGGAGTTTGTACCCTCCCTGCCCCGCGGCCGGCAACACGCCGGCGACAAGAAGCGCGAGCGCCAAAAAGAGAACTGCTTTTACGATGTCCACGCTAACCCCCGCGTTCATTATAGCACGCCTGGCCCCTACCCGCCTTCCTCGGAGGGAGGCGGGTAGGACACGCGCACCACGGCGGCGGCGTCTTTGTCCCAGACCAGCGAAACCTCCACGGGCACACTCTCGTCCGACTCCGCCAAAACCAGGACGTTTTCGCCGACGTTCAGCCAGGGTTCCGGGGCGTAGTAGTCGCGCCGGGGGCCGGCCTGCCCCTAGCGGCCCAGGTCGTGCCCGTTGAGACGGGGCACGCCTTCGCCCCCGCCGTCCAGGCGCACGAGGAGCGGCGTGGCCGTGTCGGGAAGCGCACGCAGGGTGAACGTCGCGCGGTGCTGGCGGGGGCCGCCCTCCACCGGCTGCCAGCCAGACAGGGCCGGCGGGGCGGGCAGGGCGGGGGCGTCCACAGTCACCTGCGCCAGCGAACCGTCGGCTCGCAGGAGGTGGACGGTGTGGGTCTGGCCGGGGGGGAACTCGCCGACGAAATGGTGCGCCCCGTGCTCACGCACGTCGTCCGGGCCGACGACGACGGGCGCGCTCCCGTCCGCCGGATGGATCCAGGTGCGGCCCGCGTGCTCTGTGGAAAGGGCGACGACCTGGGACGGCCCCACAAAGGTGACCCGGGGCGTGGGCGCGAAGACCACCTGGGCCGCCCGGGCGCGCTCGCCGCCGTTGAAGAGCACCACCTCGGCCCGCTCGCCGGGCGCGCCGTAGACGTAGACGCGCGCGCCCTCGTACGGGTCGGGCAGGACGTGCGCGTGGAGCACGCGGGCGTCGCTCTTCACCAGGCCGGCGTAGGCGCTGAGGTACCGATCCGACGCGCCGATGGGCGCGTCGTGGACCCACGGCAGCAGCGTCCGGGGGGCGAGGGTGACCTCCGGCAGGTACGGCGGCACCGACCCCGTGCGCGCGGTTTCTTCGTCCGGGTTGTCCACCCACAGGATCGCGCCGCGCTGCGGGGTACGCGTTTCCGAAACGCGCAGGCCGCCCTCGGCGGGCAGGGCGCGCCTTAGCTCTCCTGTCGTCAAGACCTCCTTGAACGTGCGCGCGAAGGAAGCGACGCGGCGGGCCGCGCGCCAGTTGTCTGTCAGCCGCCCGGTCTCGGGGAGGAGGGCGTCGTAGCTGTAGCCACACGCGCCCTCGGCCCATCGTCACCTCAGAACCGCCGCGCGGCAGCACCTTTCCAACACTGCCGCCGGTACGCGGGGAGGCGGGCGACCTAGCAGGAGCCACACGCGCCCTCTGCCCAGCGGCGCCACGATTCGTAGTCGACGCCGGCGGGGTCGTGCGCGCGGATGCGGTCGACGGCGCCCGCGCCGGTGATCAGCGGCACGTCGACGCCCCGCCGGAGCAGCGCGCCGCGGGCGTACTCGTCCCCCACCCGCACCAGGATGACGTTCCCGCCCCGGGTCCACTGACGCCGCCCGAGGATGGGAGCCAGCTGGTCGAACCAGCGGTCCACGGCCCGGAGGTACGGCTCGTCCCTTGCGCGCAAGGCGTACGGATCGGGCTGCACGATCACGTACATCTCCTGCCGCTCGCACTCGGCAAGGAATGCCTCGAAACCGCGGTCGCCCTCCCAATCGAACACGCCCGGCGCGGGCTCATGGAAGGCCCAAGGGACGCCGGTCTCGACCGTGTTCATGCCGGCGCGCCGGGCCCGGGCGACGCGGTCGGCCCAGAGCGGGCGGGGGACGCGGAAGTAGGGGACGTCTTCCATTGCGCCCACCGGCCCCACATACGCCGACCCCCCCCCCCCCGGGGCGCGGGCCCGGGCGCGGCGGGCGGGGGCGCCCACGCAGACAGCGCGGCGCGCCCCGCGAACAAAACCCCCGCGGCGGGGCAGCCGCGCGCGCCGCGGCGACCCCC